>JAQBBQ010000221.1:0-24725 GCA_032125995.1 Betaproteobacteria bacterium
ACTCACACCGCGCTCCGACAGGAGATGCGGAATCCGACAGCGGATAGGGTCCACAGCCCCCTGCCGCGGCGCGCACCGCGCTGGCGATCGACTCCGCGGTCTGCTGGACGCGCTCGCGCGGCTCGCCTTCAACCATCACCCGCAGCACCGGTTCGGTGCCCGAGGGCCGCAGAAGGACCCGGCCGTGGCCGTCGAGCGCGTTCTCGGCATCGGCCTGCGCGCGGCGGATCGCGGCATTCGCGGCCCAGTCGAAATCCAACGGCACGCGAACATTGATCAGTACCTGCGGATACATCACTAGGGCCTCGGTGAGCTGCGCAAGCCGCTGGCCCGTTTCGCGTAGCGCCGTGAGCACTTGCAGCGCAGAGACAATTCCATCGCCGGTCGTATGGCGATCGAGGCAAATGATGTGGCCTGAATTCTCCCCACCGTAGAGCCAACCGCGCGTGCGCATCAGCTCCAGCACGTAGCGATCGCCCACCGCTGCGCGTGCGAATGGGATGCCCATCCCTTCGAGCGCCTGCTCGAGCGCAAGGTTGGTCATCTGCGTGCCCGCGACGCCGGCGATCGCCTCGCGCGTCGCACGATGCCGGATGATTACGTAGAGCAGCTCGTCGCCATCGTAGAGTCGGCCGTCCGCATCGACCATCAGCACCCGGTCGGCATCCCCGTCGAACGCAATCCCCAACGCCGCACCGTGTTCCCGCACCGCGCCTCGAATCCGTTCGGGTGCCGTCGCGCCGTAATCGGCGTTGATGTTGAAACCATCCGGCTCGTTGCCGATGGTGATCACTTCGGCGCCCAGTTCGTGAAACACATGCGGTGCGATGTGATAGGCCGCGCCGTGCGCGCAGTCGACGACGAGCTTGAAGCCGCGTAGGTCGAGCGCTGCCGGCACCGTCGACTTGCAAAACTCGATGTAGCGTCCCGCCGCGTCGTCTACCCGTCGCGCACGTCCAAGGCCCGAGGCATCGTTGCAGCCGATCGGCTGCTCGAGCGCCTGCTCGATCTCGGCTTCGGTCGCATCCGGCAGCTTGAACCCGTCACCCGAGAAGAACTTGATGCCGTTGTCTTCGAAGGCATTGTGCGACGCGCTGATCACCACGCCGGCGGCGAGCCGTAGCGCGCGCGTGAGATAGGCCACCCCCGGCGTCGGCAGTGGACCGCAGAGCAAGACGTCGACACCGGCCGCGGAAAACCCGGCCTCAAGTGCGGCCTCGAGCATGTAGCCCGAAATCCGCGTGTCCTTGCCGATCAGTACCGCCGCATGTTCGCCGCCGCCCGGCGCACGCCCCGCGGCGAGCACGCGCCCTGCCGCGTAGCCCAGGCGCAGCGCGAAATCTGCCGTGATCGGCGCAGTGCCGACCGTCCCACGCACGCCGTCGGTGCCGAAATATTTTCTGCTCATGATGGCGCGTTCGTCACGGCGTCCCAGACCGCAAGCACATCCCGGGTCTCGCGCACGTCATGCACGCGCAGTATTTTCGCCCCAGCTTGCACGGCGAGCAATGCGGCGGCGAGGCTTGCGGCCAGCCGATCGTCGACCGTTCGTCCGGTGATGCGGCCGAGGGTCGACTTGCGCGACAGCCCGGCAAGCAGGGGGACACCCAGATCGGAGAACTCCGCGAGCCGACGCAGCAAGGTCAGATTGTGGGCCTCGGTCTTGCCGAAGCCGAAACCGACGTCCGCGACGATCCGTTCGAGCGCAATGCCAGCGTCGCGCACCGCCGCAATCCGTTCGGCAAGGAAGGCCTTCACGTCGGCGACCACGTCGCCGTAGGTCGGCGCATGCTGCATTGTTGCCGGATCACCCTGCTTGTGCATCAGGCACAGGCCACAGTCGCTCGCCACGACCACCGCAAGCGCGCCGGGCGCGGTGAGCGCCTCGATATCGTTGATCATCGAGGCACCGGCCGCGAGCGCGGCGCCCATCACGCCGGGGCGGCGCGTATCGATGGAGATCGGAACCGCCAGTTCGCGCAGATCCTCGAGCACCGGCAGCAGCCGCCCCAGTTCCTCGTCCTCGGAAACCGGCGCGGCGCCCGGCCGGGTCGATTCCGCACCGATGTCAATAATCGCGGCGCCGGCCTCGACCAGGCGCCGTGCCTGTGCCACCGCCTGCTCACGATTGAGGAATTGCCCACCGTCGGTAAAGGAATCGGGCGTGACGTTAACGACGCCCATCAGCAGCGGGCGCTGAAGCCCAAGCTCGAACCGCCCGCAGTGCAGCTTCAACCAGGGGCCGCCTGTACTGCGCTGCGTATCGCGCGCGGAAGGCTCAGCCCGCCGCCGGGGCGGCGGCGACCTGCGCTCCAGCGTCATCGGCCGGCGGGGTCGGCGTCTGCGTGCTCGCCGGCTTGGGTGGCCGCGGCGGCCGGCCCGAGACGATGTCTTCGATCTGCTCGGCGTCGAGCGTTTCCCATTCGAGCAGCGCCGCGGCCATCGCTTCGACCTTGTCGCGATTGTCCTCGATCAGCTTGCGCGCAAGCTGATACTGCTCGTCGACGATGCGGCGGATCTCGCTGTCGACCTTCTGCATCGTGGTCTCGGACACGTTCTTGTGCGTGGTAATCGAACGGCCAAGGAAAATCTCGCCCTCGTTTTCACCGTAGACCATCGGCCCGAGCACGTCCGACATGCCCCATTGGGTGACCATGCGGCGCGCAAGGTCGGTCGCACGCTCGAAGTCGTTCGCCGCGCCCGTGGTCATCTGCTGCATGAAGATTTCCTCGGCGATGCGCCCGCCAAACAGCACCGCGATGGTATTCAGCAGACGATCGCGATCCTGACTGTAGCGGTCGACCTCGGGCAGCTGCATCGTCACGCCGAGCGCGCGCCCACGTGGGATGATCGTCACCTTGTGTACCGGGTCGGTCTTCGGCAGCAGCTTGGCCACGACCGTGTGCCCCGATTCGTGGTACGCCGTGTTCCTGCGCTCCTCTTCCGGCATGACCATCGAGCGCCGTTCGGCGCCCATGATGATCTTGTCCTTGGCACGCTCGAAATCGTCCATGTCGACGAGCCGCTTGTTGGCGCGCGCAGCGAACAGCGCCGCCTCGTTGACCAGGTTCGCCAGGTCGGCACCCGAGAACCCCGGCGTGCCGCGCCCGATCAGGTCGGGCTTCACGTCCGGCGCCACCGGAACCTTGCGCATGTGCACGCGCAGAATTTCCTCGCGTCCGCGGATATCTGGCAGCGGCACCACGACCTGCCGGTCGAAGCGTCCCGGGCGCAGCAGCGCGGGATCGAGCACGTCCGGGCGGTTGGTCGCCGCGACCACGATGACGCCGTTTGTCGTCTCGAAACCGTCCATCTCGACGAGCAGCTGGTTCAGCGTCTGCTCGCGTTCGTCATTGCCGCCGCCGAGGCCTGCGCCGCGCTGGCGTCCCACGGCGTCGATTTCGTCGATAAACACGATGCAGGGCGCGTGCTTCTTGGCCTGCTCGAACATGTCGCGTACCCGCGCGGCACCCACGCCGACGAACATCTCGACGAAATCCGAACCCGAGATCGAAAAGAAAGGAACCTTGGCTTCGCCCGCAATCGCGCGCGCGATCAAGGTCTTGCCGGTTCCAGGCGCGCCCACCATCAGCACACCGCGCGGGATGCGTCCACCGAGCTTCTGGAACTTGGTCGGATCGCGCAGGAAGTCGACCAGCTCGGCAACCTCCTCCTTCGCCTCCTCGCAGCCGGCGACATCCGCAAAGGTCACCGTATTGGTCGACTCGTCGAGCATGCGCGCGCGCGACTTGCCGAAGGAGAACGCGCCGCCGCGCCCGCCGCCCTGCATCTGGCGCATGAAGAAGATCCACACCCCGATCAGCAGCAGCATCGGGACCCAGGACACGAAGATGTTCATGAGGAGCGACGGCTCGTCCTCGGGCTTGGCCTCGATCTTGACGCCGTACTTGAGCAGGTCGGAGACGAGCCAGATGTCGCCCGGCGAATAGCTCGTCACGCGCGTGCCCTCGTTGGTGGTCGCCTTGAGCTGGCGCCCTTCGATCGTCACCTTGGAGATCCGCCCCGCCTTCACCTCGCCGATGAATTCCGAGTACTCCATCGGCGCCTGGGCGGTCTGGCGGGTGTTGAACTGGTTGAACACGGTCATCAGCACGAGGCCGATCACGAGCCAGATGACCAGGTTTTTGAGCATGTTGTTCAAGGAGTTACTCTCCTGCGGGGTGCCACGGTGGGGAGGCTGATCTTATCAGACAGGGGGTAGATGGGGGCGGTTCCCGGGCGACTCAAGCGCTGCGCACGCCGCGCGCGAGAACATAGGTTTCGCGGGACTCGCTACGCGAGGCGGCCGGCTTGCGCACCTGCACCGAGGCAAACGCCCGTTTGAGCGTCCCAATGAGGCCGGAAAACGCTTCGCCCTGGAACAGCTTGCAGAGGAATGCGCCGTCCGTACGTAGCACTTGCAGCGCAAATTCGATCGCAAACGCGACCAGTTCCTCGGCGCGCGCCTGATCCGCCGAGGCGATCCCCGACAGATTGGGCGACAGGTCGCAGAGCACCAGGTCGGCCGGTCCGCCGAGCGCCTCACGCGCTGCGCCCCGGATCTCCGGATCGCGAACATCGCCCTGAATAATCGTCACCCCCGCAATCGGTGCGCACGCAAGCAGGTCGAGCGCGATCACCCGACCACCCGCGCCGACTTTTTTCGCGGCCACCTGCGACCAGCCCCCCGGCGCCGCACCGAGGTCCACGACACGCGCGCCGGGCCCGAGCAGGTGGTCCTTCGCGTCGATCTCGATCAGTTTGGCTGCGGATCGCGAGCGGTAGCCCTGCGCCCTGGTCTCGCGCACATGCCGATCGCTGAGGTGCCGGCGGAGCCATCGCTTGCTCGACTCCGATTTCACCATCGCCGATTGCGCCGCGAAACGTTGGCTGGTCGGATGGTCGGCGGTCGAGTGGTTGGCTGGTCGGCGTGCGCCCTACTCGTAGCGTACATCGATGATCTCGTAGCGCTTCACACCGCCCGGCGCCTGCACCTCGACGGCATCGCCCGCCACCCGTCCGATCAGCGCGCGCGCGAACGGCGAGGTCACCGAGACCCGTCCGGCCTTGATGTCCGCCTCGTCCTCGCCGACGATCTGGTAGGTGGTCGCCTCGCCGTCTTCACCTTCGATATCGACCGTTGCCCCGAACACGCAGCGTCCATCGGCGTCGAGCAGCTTGGGGTCGATGACCTGGGCGTTGGCGAGCTTCACCTCGATGGCCGCGAGGCGCGCCTCGATGAAGCCCTGGCGCTCGCGGGCGGCGTCGTACTCGGCGTTCTCGGAGAGGTCGCCATGCGAGCGCGCCTCGGCGATCGCGGCGATCACACGCGGCCGCTCCTCGCTCTTCAGACGTTGCAGCTCAGCGCGCAGCAACGCGATTCCGCGCACAGTTATCGGTGTCTTTGCCATACCTGGATCGCCCGGGTTCGGTTTGCTCGGATTGCCGGAGAAAGACGGGACCGCTGACCGATGCTACGCGACTTTTTCGGTCACCGGGCCCAGTGTCGCATGGAGATCCTGCAGCCGGTAAGGCTCGAGCTGCGTGAGATGAGCCATCCCCGCACACGCCGCCTTGGCACCCGCGAGTGTCGTGAAATAGGTCACACGCTGCGCAAGTGCAGTGGTCCGGATCGAGCGCGAATCGGTGATCGCATTGCGCGTTGCCTCCACCGTGTTGATGATCAATTTCACGTCCCCGTTTTTGATCATGTCGACAACATGTGGGCGCCCTTCCGTGACCTTGTTGACGGTGGTCACCGCGATGCCCTGGGCAGAGATGAAGGCCGCCGTTCCACGCGTGGCGAGAATCGAAAACCCGAGCGCCGTCAGTTCGCGCGCGACCGCCAGCGCGCCCGGCTTGTCGTTGTCGCGCACGCTGATGAACGCACGCCCGCCGCTCGGCAAACGCATGCCCGCAGCCAGTTGCGCCTTCACGAACGCCTCCCCGAAGGTGGCGCCGACGCCCATCACTTCGCCAGTCGATTTCATCTCGGGCCCAAGAATCGTGTCGACCCCCGGGAACTTGCTGAACGGGAATACGGCCTCCTTCACCGAAAAATACGGCGGACGGATCTCGCGCCCCACGCCCTGCGCGGCGAGCGTGCGGCCCGCCATGCAGCGCGCGCCAATCTTGGCGAGCGGCAGTCCGGTCGCCTTTGACACGAAGGGCACCGTACGCGAGGCACGCGGATTCACCTCCAGCACGTACACCGTGGCGTCGCCCGTCCCCGCCGCGCCGCGTTGAATGGCAAATTGCACGTTCATCAGGCCAACGACCTTGAGCGCCTTGGCGAGCAGCACGGTTTGCCGGCGCAACTCGGTCTCCACGGCCGCCGAGAGTGAATGCGGGGGCAGGCAGCAGGCCGAGTCGCCCGAGTGCACGCCCGCCTGCTCGACGTGCTCCATCACGCCGCCGACGAACACGCTTTCGCCGTCCGCGACGCAATCGACGTCGACTTCGATCGCATCCGACAGAAAGCGATCGAGTAGCACCGGCGCCGCGTTCGACACTTTGACTGCCTCGCGCATGTAACGCTCGAGATCGGCCTGCTCGTGGACGATCTCCATTGCGCGGCCGCCGAGCACGTAGCTGGGCCGCACGACCAACGGGTAGCCGATTTCCTCGGCAAGACGCAGCGCGTCCTCGGCCGAGCGCGCGGTACGATTCGGCGGCTGGCGCAGTTCGAGCCGCTCGATGAGCTTCTGAAAGCGCTCGCGGTCCTCCGCCGCATCGATCATGTCGGCGCTGGTGCCAATGATCGTCACACCCGCTGCGGTGAGGTCACGCGCGAGCTTGAGCGGCGTCTGCCCACCGTACTGCACGATGACACCCCAGGGCTTCTCGGTCTCGACGATCTCGAGCACATCCTCCAGCGTGAGCGGCTCGAAGTACAGCCGGTCGCTGGTGTCGTAATCGGTCGATACGGTCTCTGGGTTGCAGTTGACCATGATGGTCTCGAACCCGTCCTCGCGCAGGGCAAGTGCCGCGTGCACGCAACAGTAGTCGAACTCGATGCCCTGGCCGATCCGGTTCGGCCCGCCACCGAGCACCATGACCTTCTTGCGCGTGCTCGGCGCCGCCTCGCACTCGTCCTCGTAGGTCGAATACAGGTAGGCCGTGCTGGTCGCGAACTCGGCCGCGCAGGTATCGACCCGCTTGAACACCGGCCGCACGCCGAGCGCGTGGCGTCGCGCGCGCACCGCGCCCTCGCGCGTCTTCAGCAGATGGGCCAGGCGGCGGTCGGAAAAGCCCTTGCGCTTGAGCGTGCGCAGCGCGGCGGCATCGAGCGACTCGAGATCACCACCCTCGAGCGCGATCTCCAGGCGGACGATCTCCTCGATTTGGGCGAGAAACCAGGGGTCGATCCGCGTCAGACGATGCACCGCGTCGAGCGAGAACCCCGCGGCGAAGGCGTCGCCAACGTACCAGATGCGCGCCGGGCCCGGCTCACCGAGTTCGCGCTCGATCACCTCGCGATCGGTCGACTGTTGGTCGAGTCCGTCGACGCCCACCTCGAGCCCGCGCAGGGCCTTCTGCAAGGACTCCTGGAATGTCCGTCCGATCGCCATCACCTCGCCCACCGATTTCATCTGCGTGGTGAGCCGGTCGTTGGCGAGCGGAAACTTCTCGAACGCAAAGCGCGGCACCTTGGTGACGACGTAATCGATCGTGGGCTCGAACGACGCCGGCGTCGCACCGCCCGTGATCTCGTTCCTCAGCTCGTCTAGCGTGTAACCGACCGCCAGCTTGGCCGCGACCTTCGCGATCGGAAACCCGGTCGCTTTCGACGCCAGTGCCGACGAGCGCGAGACGCGCGGATTCATCTCGATCACCAGCATGCGGCCGTCGACGGGATTGATCGCGAACTGAACGTTCGAGCCCCCGGTGTCGACGCCGATCTCGCGCAGCACCGCGATCGATGCGTCGCGCAGGATCTGGTACTCCTTGTCGGTGAGCGTCTGCGCGGGCGCCACGGTGATCGAGTCACCGGTGTGCACACCCATCGGGTCGAGGTTCTCGATCGTGCAGATAATGATGCAGTTGTCCTCGCAGTCCCGGACGACCTCCAGCTCGAATTCCTTCCACCCGACAACCGATTCCTCGATGAGCAGTTCCTTGGTCGGCGACGCGTCCAGGCCGCGCTCGCAGATCGAGACAAACTCTTCGCGGTTGTACGCAATCCCGCCACCGGTGCCGGCGAGCGTGAACGAGGGCCGGATGACGACGGGAAATCCGATGCCGACCTGTAGCTGCAGCGCCTCTTCCATCGAGTGCGCGAGCGTCGAACGCGGACTGTCAAGGCCGATGCGCCGCATCGCTGCCTTGAACTTTTCCCGATCTTCGGCCATGTCGATGGCCTCGCGCGACGCACCGATCATCTCGACGCCGAACTGCTCGAGCACGCCTTCGCGCGCAAGGTCGAGCGCGCAGTTGAGCGCCGTCTGCCCGCCCATGGTCGGCAGGAGTGCGCCGGGACGCTCCAGTTCGATGATCCGCGCAACCGTCTGCCAGGTGACGGGTTCGATGTAGGTCGCGTCGGCCATCTCCGGGTCGGTCATGATCGTCGCCGGGTTCGAGTTGACCAGCACCACGCGATAGCCCTCGGCCTTCAGCGCCTTGCAGGCCTGCGCACCCGAGTAGTCGAACTCGCAGGCCTGGCCGATCACGATCGGCCCCGCGCCAATGACGAGAATGGACTGAATGTCAGTACGTCTAGGCATCGCGCGCCTCCCGCATCAGCGTCGCGAATCGGTCGAACAAATAGGCGATGTCGCGCGGACCCGGGCTGGCTTCCGGATGGCCCTGAAAGCAGAACGCGGGGCGGTCGGTACGCGCCAGCCCCTGCAGGGTGCCATCGAACAAGGACCGGTGCGTCGGCCGCAGCGTCGGTGGCAGCGAATCCGGGTCGACCGCAAAACCATGATTCTGGCTGGTGATGACCACCTGGCCGGTGTCGAGGTCCTGCACCGGATGATTCGCCCCGTGATGGCCGAATTTCATCTTGCGCGTCTTCGCACCCGACGCGAGCGCCAGCAGCTGATGACCGAGGCAGATGCCGAACACCGGGAGTCGCGAGCGCTCCATAATTTCCCGAATCGCTGCGATCGCGTAGTCGCAGGGCGCCGGATCGCCCGGGCCGTTCGACAGGAACACGCCGTCCGGTTTGAGGGCCAGCACGTCCTGCGCGCAGGTCTGTGCCGGCACCACGCTGACGCGCGCGCCGCGCTCAACGAGCAGGCGCAGAATGTTGCGCTTGACGCCGAAATCGAATGCGACGACGTGCGCGTCCAGTGTGTCCGGCGTACGGAAGCCTTCGCCCAACCGCCACGCGCCGGTGCGCCATTCGTACGCCGTTTGCGTCGTCACCACCTTGGCGAGATCCATGCCCGCGAGCCCGGGGAAGGCACGCGCTTCGGTTAGGGCGCGTTCGATATCCACGTCACCCGCTGCGAGACAGCCGTTTTGCGCACCCTTTTCGCGCAGAATGCGGGTCAGTTTTCGCGTGTCGATGTCGGCGATCGCGACGATGCCCTGCGCCGCGAGATAGTTCGGCAGACTTTGCGTCGAGCGCCAGTTGGAGTGCAACGACGGCACATCGCGCACGACCAGCCCCGCGGCAAATACACGCGAGGATTCTTCGTCCTCGGCATTGGTTCCAGTGTTGCCAATATGAGGATAGGTCAGCGTGACGATCTGCCGCGCGTAGGACGGGTCCGTCAGAATTTCCTGATACCCGGTCATCGCGGTGTTGAAGACGACTTCGCCGGATGCGAGCCCATGCGCCCCGAACGAGCGACCCCGAAACACCGTCCCGTCGGCGAGGACGAGGGCGGCGGGTTCGAGCGCGATCACGGCAGGACTCCAGGAACGGATGCGAAAAGCGGGAGAGGCTGGCGCCCCTCCCGCTCGATTGAGGCCCTCATTCTAACGCCGACTGCGCGCGCGAGGCAACGCGCGCGCCGCCTCGTGCTACTTGATTCCGAGCACGTCGAACATGTCGTAGCGCCCGGCGGTACGGCCACGCAGAAACTTTGCGGCCCGCAGCGCACCGAGCGCATAGGTCATGCGGCTGGCCGAGCGCACGCTGACCTCGACGCGCTCCCCGCTACCGGCAAACATCACCGTATGCTCGCCCACGATATCGCCGCCGCGCAGCGCGTGAAACCCGATCGCGCGCGGGTCGCGCTCGCCGGTGTCGCCGTGGCGACCATGCACCGCGCAGGATGCCAGATCGCGCCCGAGTGCGGCGGCGACCATCTCGCCAAGCTTGAGCGCCGTACCGGAGGGCGCGTCGACCTTGTGGCGATGGTGCGCTTCGACGATTTCGACGTCGTAGCCGTCGCCGAGGGTGCGCGCCGCCATCTCCGCCAGCTTGAAGAGAACGTTTACGCCGACCGCCATGTTCGGCGCGATCACCAGCGCGATAGCGCTGGCGGCCTGCGTAATCCGGCCGTGCTCGTCGGCCGAGAAACCCGTCGTGCCGATGACCATTGATCTTCCCAGCGCTGCACAGCGTGCCAAGTGCGCAAGCGTGCCCTGCGGGCGGGTGAAATCGATCAGCACATCGGATGCCTCGAGCGCATGCGCGACATCATCGCTGACCGGCACGCCGCAGGGCCTGCCGACACACTCGCCCGCGTCGCGCCCGAGCGCCGGATGGCCACTCTGTTCGAGCGCCGCCGCAAGCGCGAAATCCGCGTCCGCAAGCACGGCTTCGATCAGCGTCGCGCCCATGCGGCCCGCGCTGCCGGCAATCGCAATCCGGATCGCACTCATTGCGTTGCACCCGCGTCGGTCTTTGCACCCGCGTCGGGCTTTGCACCGCCGTCAGCTGAACCCTCGGACGTCGCTTTCGATGCCGCGCCCTTCGGGACGACATCGCCCTCGACCCGCGCGAGCTTGTCGTTGTCGAAAAAGATCGAAATCCGGCGCGCTTCGCGCGGCTGGCCCGGACGCTCGCGATAGAACACATAGTCCCAGCGATTGGCGTGGAATAGGTCGCTCACCAGCGGTGTACCGAGCACGAAACGCACCTGTTCACGACTCATCCCGCGCTTCAACTTAGCGACCATCTCCTGCGACACAAAGTTGCCTTGTTGAATCTCCATCCGGTAGGGCGTCACGCCGGGCAGATCGACGGTGCTCCAACTGCTGCACCCCGCGCCGAACAGCGCAAACACCGCGGACCACGCGAACGCCGCGAACGCGCGCTGCGGAAGCGGATTGAGCACGCGATGCACGCGAATCTCACTCTGACTGGGAAAGCCGATATCATAGCCGAAGGCTCCTTCGATTCCCTACCATGGACTCCGCGCAAAGCCTCAAGGACATCGGCCTCAAGGCGACGCTGCCGCGGCGCAAGATCCTCGAGCTGTTCGAGCAGAGCAAGGTCCGCCACCTGTCTGCCGAGGATGTCTACAAAACACTCATTGCAGAGGGCATCGACGTCGGACTTGCGACCGTCTATCGCGTCTTGACGCAGTTCGAGCAGGCCGGACTTCTTTCACGCCAGCACTTTGAAACCGGCAAGGCGGTCTTCGAGCTCAATCAGGGTGGCCACCACGATCACCTGGTCTGCCTGCAATGCGGGCGTGTCGAGGAATTCTACGACGCTGATATCGAACGGCGTCAGAGTGAAGTCGCACGCCTACGCGGCTTCGACCTGCGTGGGCATTCGCTCGCGCTCTACGGCGACTGCACCAAGGCGGACTGCGAGCACCGCAGGCCCGCGCTCGCCGCGCGCGCGGCCGGCGGCTGAGCGCGCCTGCCGCCCTCGCCGATCGACTGAACTTAGCCGCCGAGCAATTCGGCCGCGTGCTTGCGCGTCGTCGGGGTGATTTGTGCCCCCCCGAGCATGCGCGCTAGCTCGTCGATACGCGCGCCGCGTTCGAGACGCGCGACCGTCACGCGCACGCCGCCGCGGTGGTCCGATTTCCGCACCGACCACTGGACATCGCCCTGCGCGGCGACTTGCGCCAGGTGCGTCACGCACAGCACCTGGCGCTCGACACCGAGCCGTTTCAGCGATCGCCCGACGGTGTCGGCCACCGCACCGCCGATGCCCGAATCGATCTCGTCGAAGACCAGCGTCTCGACCGGCGAGATGCGGCGTACAACGAGCTGAACCGCAAGACTGATGCGTGAAAGCTCGCCACCCGAGGCGACGCGCGCGAGCGGGCGCAGCGGCAAGCTGGGGTGCGCGGCGACTTCGAACGCCACCGCTTCCGCCCCCGCCGCGGACGGCGTCTCGAGCGCCTCGAGCCCAACGCCAAACCGTCCGCCCGCCATGGCCAATCCCTGCATGCCTTCGGTCACCGCTTTGGCAAGCGTCTGCGCGGCGCGTTTGCGCTTAGCCGACAGACGCTTCGCGGCTTGCGTGAGACGCTCACGCGCGGCCTCCAGCTCGCGCCGCAGCGCGTCCGGGTCCGCCGACCGCTCAAGTTCCGCAGCGCGCGTCTCGAGCGTCGCCATGAACGCCGGCAGCTCGGACGGCGCAACGCGAACCTTGCGCCCCGCCGCATGCAGCGCCTCGATGCGAGACGCCGTCTCGCGCAGCGCCTCCGGATCGAGTTCGAGGCGCGATGCGTAGTGGCGCAACGCGCGCGCCGCCTCGCTCGCTTGCGCGTGCGCGGCGTCGAGCATCTCGACGATCGGTTCGAGCGCGGCGTCGTGCGCACTGAGCACACGCAGCCGCGTCGCGACGCCGGCAAGCTGCGGTGCGCACGCCACCTCGGCCTCGCTCAGCACTTCGACCGACGCCTGAGCGCCCTCGAGCAGGTTCGCGGCATGCGCCAATCGCCCGTGCTCCGCGGCAAGCGTGTCCCACTCGCCTTCGCGCGGCGCCAGGCGGGCGAGCTCAGAGCGCTGCGCGTCGAGTAGTTGCCGCTCGTGCTCGAGCCGATCATGCTGCGTCTCCGCCTCGGCGAGCAGGGTCTCTAGCCGTCGCCAAGCGCGGTACGCCTCCGCGCAGCTGTCCGCAAGCGCCCCCGCCTGCCCGAACGCGTCGAGCAGCGCGCGCTGCGCTGCGGCGCGCAACAGCGACTGATGCGCATGCTGTCCGTGGATGTCGAGCAGCGCTTCGCCGACGTCTTTCAGCTGCGCGAGCGTCGCCGCATGACCGTTGATGAAGGCGCGCGAGCGTCCGCTCCGATCGACCGTGCGTCGCAGCAGAATCCCGTCATCATCGCCCTCGAGCCCGTGTTCCCGCAGCCATTCCTCGAGTGAACCGCCGCCCTGCAGATCGAACACGGCCGACAGCTCGGCGCGCTCGGCGCCGTCACGGACGTACGCCGCGTCGGCCCGGCCGCCGACGAGCAATTCGATCGCGTCGACCAGGATCGACTTTCCAGCGCCCGTTTCGCCGGTGAGCACGTTGAATCCAGGGCCGAGCTCCAGATCGACCGACTCCACGATCACGAAGTCGCGGATCGTCAGCGTGCGCAGCACGGCGTCTTAGTCGTCGTCGCGCAACGGCACCACCGATTCGCTCCACCCCAGCTTCTCGCGCAGCATCACAAAATAGCTGTAGTCAGGCGGATGCACGAAACGAATCGAGTCGTCCGAGCGGCGCAGCACGAGCCGGTCGCCCTGCGCCAGGTCCGTCAACGCGAAGCCGTCGAAATGCGCGCGTGCGTCGCGCGCGCGGAGGAGGACGATTTCGATGGTGCTGCGATCACTGACACTCACCGGCCGCGCCGAGAGCGTGTGGGGGTTGAGCGGCACGAGGGCAAACGCGGGCACGCTCGGGTGCAATATCGGACCCTGCGCAGAGAGCGCGTAGGCCGTCGAGCCCGTCGGCGTCGCGACGATCACGCCATCGGCGCGCAGCGTGTAGACGTACTCGCCATCAAGGTAGAGTTCGAACTCGATCAAGCGGCCTTGCGCGCCTTTGCCGACGACCGCCTCGTTGAGGGCGAGGGTGCGCAGCAGCGTCTTGCCGTCGCGCCGAATCTCGGCTTCAATCAGCGTGCGCTCCTCGATCGAGTAATGTCCATCGAGCAACGCGGCAACCGACGTGCGCAGCTCGCGCAGCGCGATGTCGGTCATGAAGCCCACACGGCCCTGGTTGACCCCCACCAACGGCACCCGATGGCGCACCAAATTGCGGGCAGCCGAGAGCATCGTGCCGTCGCCCCCGACCACCAGCGCAAGGTCGGCGCGCTGTCCAATGGCCTCCCAGTCCGCGCCAACCGTGGCGCGCATGGCGGGGTCGTCTGCGCCCACCAGGGCCGCCGTTTCCTGCTCGAGCAGCACCTCGCAGTCGCGCGCGCGCAGATAGGCGGCCAATTCGCGCAAGGAAGTCGCGATTTCGGGGCTGTTTGGCTTCCCGATCAGGGCGACACGGCGGAATGCGGTGCTCATGATGTCGACGATTTAACCACAGCCTGACCTGCGGGCGAACTTCCAGCGCCCCCCCCCACAGTCGACGCTTCACTGCCCGTGCCTTGTGTACACTTTCGGCATGCTCGAAGACCGCGCCAGAATCCTGCTGAAGACCCTCATCGAGCGCTATATCACCGAGGGCCAGCCCATCGGCTCGCGCACCCTGTCCAAGTACTCGGGCCTCGACCTGTCGCCTGCCTCGATCCGCAACGTGATGGCGGATCTTGAGGAACAGGGATTCATCGCGAGCCCGCACACGTCCGCGGGACGCGTTCCCACGCCCCTCGGCTATCGCTTCTTCGTCGACACGCTCCTGATCATGAAGCCGCTCGACAGCGAGGCGGTTCATCACCTCGAGGATCACCTGCAGCCAGACAACCCGCAGCGTGCCGTGCAGGCCGCATCCGAGCTGCTGTCGCAATTGACCCGGTTCGCGGGAATCGTCATGACGTCCCGGCGTCGCGCGCCGGCGTTCCGTCACATTGAGTTTCTGAAACTTTCCGAAAAGCGCATCCTGCTCATCGTCGTGGCCGAGGGCGGTGACGTCCAGAACCGAATCCTTCTGACCGAGCGCGACCACTCGCCCTCCGAGCTGATTGCCGCCGCAAACTACCTGAATCAACATTTCGCAGGCCACAGCTTCGAAGACGCACGCGCCAGCCTGCAGCGCGAATTGCACGAGATCCGGGAGGACATGGTTCGGCTCATGTCGGCCGCGATCGAAGCCGGCGACCGCGCGGTCAGCGAAGGCAGCGAGCAGTATGTCATCACGGGTGAGCGCAACCTGCTATCGGTACACGACCTGTCGCAGGACGTCGCGCGGCTGCGACAGCTGTTCGAGTTGTTCGAGAAAAAGTCGTCGCTGCTCCGAATTCTCGACCTCACGCTGCGCAGCGAGGGCGTGCAGATCTTCATCGGCGGCGAATCCGGGGTCACCCCACCGGACGCGGTGAGCATCGTGTCCGCGCCCTATCGCGTCGACGGCGAAGTGGTTGGCACCGTCGGTGTGATCGGGCCGACCCGGATGGCTTACGACCGGGTGATCCCGATTGTCGATGTAACGGCCAAGCTCCTATCCAGTGCGCTGTCCCAGGGCTAGGGCGAAGGCGCCCACGCCCGCGCCGGTTGAGCAGTGAAACGCCCCGGCCGGTGAACCGCACGGACGGGATCGTGCTGGTGAATCTCGGCACGCCCGCGGCGCCGACGCCGGCGGCGGTGCGTCGCTACCTGGCCGAGTTCCTGTCGGATCCGCGTGTCGTCGAGTTACCGCGGCTGCTGTGGTGGCCGATCCTGCACGGCCTCGTGCTCAGGCTGCGTCCCGCGCGGTCGGCGCAAAAATACGCTGCGGTCTGGACGCCGCAGGGCTCGCCGCTGGCGGTTCACACCGCACGCCAGGCCGAGCGACTCGCGGCGCGCTTCGCGTCGGTGCCTGCGTCCGCAGGTCTGCGCATCGTGCATGCGATGCGCTACGGCGTGCCAGGTATCGCCGAGACGATTGCGCAGCTGGCGGCCACCGGCTGTTCAAACGTGCGCGTGGTGCCGCTTTACCCGCAGTTCGCCCGCAGCACCACCCAAAGCGTACGCGACGTGCTCGACGCGCTGTGCGCCAGCAGGTTCGCGGCAGGGCCCGCGCTCGAGATGGTCGAGGATTTTCACCTCCATCCGGCCTACATCGCTGCGCTCGCGGCGGGCGTGCGACAGCATTGGGCCACCCACGGCAGCGGCGAAATTCTGCTGATGAGTTTTCATGGACTGCCGAAGCGCGCAGTGCAGCGCGGCGACCCTTACGAACGGCAATGCCAGGCGACGGCGCAACGGCTCGCGCAGGCGCTTGAACTCGACGCCGACCGTTATCGCGTGACGTTCCAATCGCGCTTCGGGCCGGCCCGATGGCTTGAGCCGTACACCGAGGCGACCCTGCGCGCGTTGGCGCGCGAGGGCGTGCGGCGCGTCGATGTCCTGTGCCCCGGATTCGTTGCGGACTGCCTCGAAACACTCGAGGAAATCGGGATTGGCGCGCGCGCGGTGTTTCTGCAGTGCGGCGGGAAGGAATTTCATCTTCTGCCGTGCCTGAACGAGTCGCCCGAATGGATCGAAGCCCTCGCCCAAATCGCGCTCGAGCATCCGGCACGGCCCGTTTGACTGCGGCGCGCGCGGCGCACCCATCTCAACCGCTGTCAGTTCTGACAAATGTGACATAAATACAAAGGGTTGATCGCGTTCTGGCAGGCCGCAGCGATCAACCTGCACAGGCACCGCCGCCATCGAATCGCGGAGTGCATGGTGCAATTAGCCCTCTTGAAGCCACGGCGATCGGCCGCATCTACCTTCTTCGCTGTGCCCAACGCGATTCCCAGGCTACGAGGCGGTCCCCGAATGTCAGATCACATGCAGCGGCCCACCGCGCCCGAAGATCCCTCTGCGCAACGGCCTGCAGAACCCAGCGCGCCAGACGCCGGCCTGGACTCTGCAGGCGCGCCGGCCGAAAAGAACCTCGATCAGCTGCTCTCGGAGGCGCAGACCCGCATCGACGAACAGCGCGAATCGCTGCTGCGCGCCCTCGCCGACGCGGAGAACGCTCGCAAACGCGCCCAGCTGGAGGTCTTGAACGCGCACAAGTTCGGGCTCGAAAAGTTCGCCGAGACGCTGCTTCCGGTCGTCGATAGCCTCGAGGCGGCGTTAGACAGCGAACACGCGACGGCCGACACGCTCAAGGGCGGTGCAGAACTCACGCTCAAGCAACTCCGCGCTGCACTCGAGAAGGCGAGCATCAACGAACTCGCACCCGGCCCGGGGGAGCGCTTCGATCCCAACTGGCACCAGGCGATGGCGGCCGTCGAGGCCGACGCCGAACCGAACACCATCGTCTCGGTTCTGCAAAAAGGTTGGCGCCTGCACGACCGGGTCCTGCGCCCGGTGCTGGTGACGGTGGCCAAGGCCGCCGCGGAACCTCCGAACGCTCCGGCCAACGATGCTTGAAACTGACCCCCGAATCCCCATATCTCTCATTAGCTTAAGACAATCATCGCAGGAGCCGACATGGCAAAGATTATTGGCATCGACCTCGGTACCACGAACTCATGCGTCGCCATCATGGAGGGCGGCAAGCCCAAGGTGATCGAGAATTCCGAAGGCGCGCGCACCACGCCTTCGATCGTCGCCTACACCGAGGAGGGCGAAGTCCTGGTGGGTGCCTCCGCCAAGCGTCAGGCGGTGACGAACCCGCACAACACGCTGTACGCGGTCAAGCGCCTGATCGGCCGCCGATTCGAAGAAAAGGAAGTCCAGAAGGACATCGCCATGATGCCCTTCAAGATCGTCAAAGCCGACAACAACGACGCCTGGGTCGAGGTGCGCGGTAACAAGATGGCGCCGCCGCAGGTCTCGGCCGACGTCCTGCGCAAGATGAAGAAAACCGCCGAGGACTACCTCGGCGAGAGCGTCAGCGAAGCGGTCATCACCGTGCCGGCCTATTTCAACGACTCGCAGCGCCAGGCGACCAAGGACGCCGGACGCATCGCGGGCCTGGACGTCAAGCGCATCATCAATGAGCCGACCGCGGCTGCGCTCGCGTTCGGCCTCGACAAACAGGAAAAGGGCGATCGCAAGATCGCCGTATTCGATCTGGGTGGCGGCACGTTCGACATCTCGATCATCGAGATTGCCGACGTCGAAGGCGAGATGCAGTTCGAGGTGCTGTCGACCAACGGCGATACCTTCCTCGGCGGCGAGGACTTCGATCACCGCTTGATCGACTACATCGTCACCGAGTTCAAAAAGGATCAAGGCGTCGACCTGTCGAAGGACGTGCTTGCGCTGCAACGGCTCAAGGATGCCGCCGAAAAGGCGAAGATCGAGCTGTCCTCGTCCCAACAAACCGAAATTAATCTGCCGTACGTCACCGCCGACGCGAGCGGGCCGAAGCACCTGACGATGAAACTCACCCGCGCGAAGTTCGAGTCACTTGTCGACGATCTGATCGAGCGCACGATCGAGCCCTGCCGGATCGCGGTCAAGGACGCCGGCGTAAAGGTGTCGGACATCCAGCACATCCTCCTGGTGGGCGGGATGACGCGGATGCCGAAAGTTCAAGACAAGGTGCGCGACTTCTTCGGTAAGGAACCGAGAAAGGACGTCAATCCCGACGAGGCCGTAGCGGTCGGCGCAGCCATCCAGGCCGGCGTACTGAAGGGCGACGTCAAGGACGTGCTGCTGCTTGACGTGACGCCCCTGTCGCTGGGCATCGAGACGCTGGGCGGCGTGATGACCAAACTCATCACCAAGAACACCACGGTCCCGACCAAGGCCAACCAGGTCTTCTCGACCGCGGACGACAACCAGACCGCGGTGACGATTCACGTCATGCAAGGCGAGCGCGAGATGGCGGGCGGCAACAAGAGCCTCGGCCAGTTCAATCTGACCGATATCGCGCCGGCGCCACGCGGCATGCCGCAGATCGACGTCACCTTCGACATCGACGCCAACGGCATTCTGCACGTGTCGGCCAAGGACAAGGCCACGGGCAAGGAGGCGAAAATCAAGATCCAGGCCAGCTCGGGCCTGACCGAGGACGAGGTCAAGCGCATGGTGAAGGATGCCGAAGTGCACGCGGAGGAAGACCGCGTCGCGCATGAACTCGTCAATGCACGCAACCAGTGCGAAGCACTGGTGCACTCGGTTCGCAAGTCACTCAAGGACTACGGCGATAAGCTCGAGTCCGGCGAGAAGGACAGCATCGAGGCCGCGATCAAGGACGCCGAGGAAGCGCTCAAGTCCGATAGCAAGGAAACAATCGACACGCGCGCCCAGGCGCTTGCGCAGGCGGCGCAGAAGCTCGGTGAAAAAATGTATGCTGACGCGCAGGCGCAGGGACAGCCCGGCGCTGAGTCGGATGCAGCGGATGCAGCGCAGGCGGATTCGGCGAAGAAGGACGACGACAACGTCGTTGATGCCGAATTCACCGAGGTGAAGGACAAGAAGACCGGTTAATGGCAGGCGCGCGAAGCGGCGTGCCACGATCAGCGCGCTAACAACTGCGCGAAGGGGCCGGGTCCGAACGCCTGACGTCGTTCGGACCCGGCCGTTTTACGTCAAGCAAGAGCGAGCGAATGGCGAAACGCGACTACTACGAAGTGCTCGGCGTGAATCGGGATGCCGCCGAAGACGACCTCAAGAAGGCATACCGCAAGCTCGCGATGAAGTGGCATCCGGACCGCAATCCGGACAACCCGAAGGCCGAGGAAAACTTCAAAGAAGCCAAGCAAGCCTACGAAATCCTAACTGACGCGCAGAAACGCGCCGCCTACGACCAGTTCGGCCACGCCGGCATCGACCCGCACGCGGGCATGGGCGCGGGTGGTCCCGGCGCAGGCGGTTTCGGCGACATCTTCAGCGACATCTTCGGCGAAATCTTCGGCGCCGGCCGGGGTGGTCGGTCGAACGTCTTTCGCGGCGCCGACCTGCGCTACAACCTCGAGATCGCCCTCGAACAGGCGGCGCGTGGCTTCGAGACGAAGATTCGCATTCCGACCCTGTCGAACTGCGAACCCTGCGGCGGCAGTGGCGCGCGTGCGGGAACGCAGGCGGAGACCTGCCCCACCTGCCGCGGCGCAGGGCAGGTGCGCGTCTCGCAAGGTCCGTTCTCGATTGCGCAGACCTGTCCGCGTTGCCATGGCGGCGGAAAAGTGATCCCGAATCCCTGCGCCGAGTGCGGCGGAACGGGTCGCGTTAAACAACAGAAGACGCTGTCGGTGCGGATTCCGGAGGGCGTGGATGAGGGCGACCGTGTGCGCCTGAGCGGCGAAGGGGAACCGGGATCGAATGGCGGCCCAGCGGGCGACCTCTATGTTCAGGTCCACATCAAGCCGCACCCCGTCTTCCAGCGCGACCACGATGATCTGCACTGCGAGATGCCGGTCTCGTTCGCAGCCGCCGCCCTGGGAGGCGACATCGAGATACCGACGCTCGACAGTTCAGCGCGCATTCGCATACCGCCGGAGACGCAGTCCGGCAAGACCTTTCGCCTGCGCGCCAAAGGCATCAAAGGCGTGCGGAGCCAGACGCACGGCGACCTGTACTGCCACGTCGTGGTCGAGACCCCGGTGAAGCTGACCGAGCGTCAGAAGGCGTTGCTGCAGGAATTCGACGAAATCTCGCAGACCGACACCGCGCGGCACAGCCCCCGAACCAAATCCTGGTTCGAGAAGGTGAAGGAATTCTTCGAAGGCTAGAGAGTGGCCACGTAGGCGTGCGGGCGCGCAGACGGGTCGGCCGCGCCTAGGCGCGGCGCCAGGTCGTCCCCGTGGGCGCGTCCTCAAGTACCACGCCGCCGGCCTCGAGTTCGCCCCGGATCGCATCGGCGCGCGCAAAGTCCCGCGCCCTGCGCGCGGCCGAGCGTTCCGCGATCAGCGCCTCGATCGCATCGACCGCCAAGTCGCGGCCCGCCGCCTCGCCCTGGAGGAAGGCGCGCGGTTCACGCTGCAGCAACCCGAGCACGCCCCCCAACGCCCGTAATTGCGGCCCGAGCGCGGCTCGTCCGCGATTGACTTCGTTGGCGAGATCGAACAGCACCGCCATCGCCTCCGGCGTACCGAAGTCGTTGTCCATCGCGGTCCTGAATCGCCGGGCCTGCGGGGCGTCCCAGTCGATCGCAGGCGAGCCCTGCGGCGCGTCCTTGAGCGCGATGTACAGGCGCGTCAGCGCCTGCCTGGCATCGTGCATCGCGGCAGCCGAATAGTTCAGCGGGCTGCGGTAGTGCGCACGCAGAATGAAATACCGAACGACTTCTGGATCGACCCGCTGCAGAATGTCGCGCACGGTAAAAAAATTGCCGAGCGATTTCGACATTTTCTCTTCATCAACGCGTACGAAGCCATTGTGCATCCAGACGTTCACAAACGGCGTGCCGTTGGCGCCCTCCGACTGCGCGATCTCGTTCTCGTGGTGAGGGAATTGAAGGTCCTGGCCACCGCCGTGAATATCGAAGTGCGTCCCAAGCAGCGCGCAGCCCATCGCCGAGCATTCGATGTGCCAACCGGGGCGCCCGTTGCCCCACGGAGACGGCCAGGCGGGCTCGCCGGCCTTGGCGTGTTTCCACAGCACGAAATCGAGCGGATCGCGCTTGGCGGCACCGACATCGACGCGCTCGCCGGCACGCAGCGCATCGAGCGACTTGCCCGACAGGCGCCCGTAGCCCGGGAAACGGCGCACGGCAAAATTCACGTCGTCGTCCGCGGCACGGTAGGCGAGACCCTTCTGCTCCAGACGCGCGATCATCTCGATCATCTGCGGAACGAATTCGGTCGCGCGCGGCTCGTGGTCCGGGGGCTCGACGCCGAGCGCCGCCGCGTCCTCGTTCATGGCGTCAATGAAGCGCGCGGTCAGCACCTCGATCGGCTCGCCGTTTTCCTGCGCCCGACGGATGATCTTGTCGTCGATATCGGTGATGTTCCGAACGTAGGTCACGCGATAGCCGCTTGCGCGGAGCCAGCGACGCACCATGTCGAATACGACGAGCATCCGGGCATGGCCGAGGTGACAGTAGTCGTAGACCGTCATCCCGCACACGTACATGCGCGCCTCGCCGGGACGCGTCGGGGCGAACGCCGTCTGTGCCCGGGCGAGCGTGTTGTAGATTGTCAGCATGCGCGTGGACTGCGGTCGGTGCGCGACAGGCGACGCTGGAATTCGGCCGCGCGGGAGTCGATCACAGGCTTCGACGGATGCTTCCGCATTGCAACAAGTCTAGCCGAAGTTGAGTGACAGGACGCCGTAATCTAGAATTCGCCTGGGGCGGAGGATCTTGAAAAGTAAAAGACAATGGTTTCGGTAGCGGCGCTGCCGCGCGCGATAAGGACAGGCGTTGCAGCGACGCTGTGCGCACTGTGGCTGGCGGCGCCGTCGACACGCGCGTCCGGTTTGGATGACGTCACCGCCTACGACACGCTCGGCAACATCTATTCGACGCGCTCGAGCGACGCCCGCGGCCGTGCGCTGCGTCTCGATTCGACGAACACTGGCGCACGCGAGAAGGGCTCGCTGGTGGGTGAGTTGCCATGGCGCCAAACGGTCCGACCGATGCAGCTCGCCGCGGCATCATCGACCGCGGCGCCCGCGACACCATCGGCCCTGAATGCGGCGATACAGGCGACCGTCACCGCATGGGCGCAGGCCTGGTCGGCGAAGGATGTTGAGCGCTATCTCGCCTTCTACGCGCCAGCGTTCAAGACGCCGCACGGAGAACCGCGCGCGGCGTGGGAGAAGCTGCGCCGTGCGCGCATCGCGGGACCGCGCTCGATTGAGGTATCAATCAGCGGCGTCGAGGTATTGCGGCACGACGACGCCCGGGCTGCGGCAACCTTTCGTCAAAACTACCGCTCGGACCAGTTCCAGGACAGTGTGAGCAAGACGCTTGAACTCGTCCGGGATGGAGAACGCTGGCTGATCGTCGAAGAACGCGTCGTTTCACTCGCGGCAGGAACCGGCGCAGCGGCTGCGCCCGCGGGCGGAGCAGATCGCGGCGTTTCTGCCAGCCTCGGTAAACTCCACGTCCTCTCCGCCCTGGGTCAGCCCTTGCGCGCGGAAGTCGAGATTGGCGCGTTGCAGCGTGGTGAGCACGAGGTTCTGAGCGTGCGCCTCGCATCGTCCGAAGCCTTCCGTAAAGCCGGCATCGAATTCGATCCCGTGCTGAGGGGGGTCAACATGACGATTCAGCTGCGTGACGGCAAGCCAATCGTCGCGGTGACGACGCGTGGTTCGGTAAACGAGCCGTTCCTCCTGTTGCTCATCGAGTTGGAGTGGAAATCCGGGCGCCTGCTACGTAAGTACACGCTCCTGCTCGACCCGCCGACCTTTATCCCGCCGCCGCCCCCGGATGCGGTGATGGGGTCGACCACGTCGTCGGCGCCGGCGCCCGCGCCAACGGCGGCATCGGCAAAGTCGGCGGCGCCGAGCGCAACGCCCGCGCCAGGGGCTTCAGGCGTCGACTACGAAGTCGTGAAGGGCGACACGCTGGCGAAGATTGCTCGTAAGCACATGCCTACTGGCGTGACCATGGACCAGATGTTGATCGCGCTGTACCGGGCTAATCCCGAAGCGTTTATCCACGACAACATCAATCTGGTGCGTGCGGGTCGGATCCTGACGGTTCCGGATCATGATTCGGTCAGTGCGGTCGACCGCGACGAAGCGAATGAGGTCGTGCGGTCGCACCGCGTCAGCTTTGGCGAATACGGCAGGAAGATTGCAGCCGCTGCGCCGATCGCGTCCGGCCGCGAGGACAGGCGTACGGCCAAGGGCCAGATCACGTCGCCGACGGGACCAGCCGCGCCTGACAGTTCCAAGGGCCGGATCACAGCGCCGCCGACGCCGGCCGTGCCTGACAGTTCCAAGGGCCGGATCACGTCGCCGGGTGGGCCGGCCGTGCCTGACAGTTCCAAGGGCCAGTTGGCGCTCTCTCGCACCGAGCCTGGCAAGCGGGGCGGGGCGGGGGCGGCTGCGGCGCGCGGGGACGACCAGGTCGCGAGCGAACGTGCGCTGGCTGAGGCGCGATCGCGGATTGGCGATTTGGAAAAGATCCGTGCGGATCTCCAGAAGCTCATTGAGATCAGGAATCAGCGGATTGCCGAGCTTGAAAAACGCGCCGCGCAAGTGCCGCCGGCGCTCGCACCGGTTGCGAAACCTGCGGTTGCGGCGCCCGAACCGGCAGCCCCCAAACCCGCGGTTGAAGTGCCGAAGCCTGCGCCGGCGCCCGCCATACCCAAGCCCGCTCCAAAACCGCAGCCCGTCGCGAAGCCGAAGCCCGTAGCAAAGCCTCGACCGGCACCGCCAGCGCCAGCGACTGCGCCTGCGCCGCAGACGAGTCTGCTCGACGAGTACCTCGGCGATCCGCTCATGCTCGGTGGGCTCGGCGCGGTCATGCTCTTGCTCGTCGGATACGGCGCCTATGAATGGCGGAAGAAGAAGCGCGCGGCGCGCTCGCAGTTCAACGTTGGCCTGCTGGGCGCGGCGGCGGGCGGTGCGGCAGGCTCGAGCGTTGCCGACGTGGGGGGCGCAACCGCCACTGCGGGGGCCGGCGAAGAGGTTGATCCGCTTGCGGAGGCGGATGTGTACATGGCCTACGGGCGCGATACCCAGGCCGAGGAAATTTTGCTCGAAGCCCTGCAAAAGGATGCGAGCCGGCCAATCGTTCACTCGAAGCTGCTTCAAATTTACGCCAAACGGCGCGATACGAAGCAGTTCGAGGCCACTGCGCTCAAGATGAAGGGCTTGGTGAACGGCGAGGGGCCGGAGTGGGACAAGGCGATGGCGCTTGGGCGGTCGATCGATCCGGGCAATGGGCT
>JAQBBQ010000222.1:0-21816 GCA_032125995.1 Betaproteobacteria bacterium
CCGAGGTGTACGGAGCGATCAAAACCGGCTACGTGGAGTCGGTCGAGGACAAGAAGCTCATCACCGAGGCGATCAACGGAATGCTCACCGGGCTGGACCCGCACTCCGCCTATCTTGATCAGGACGCATTTCGGGAGCTGCAGGTCGGCACCCAGGGGGAGTTCGGCGGCCTCGGCATCGAAGTCGGCATGGAGGACGGCTTCGTCAAAGTCGTCTCCCCGATCGAAGACACGCCGGCGTACCACGCCGGCATCAAGCCCGGCGATCTGATCGTCAAGATCGACGACACGCCGGTCAAGGGAATGACGCTCTCGGATGCCGTGAAGCGCATGCGCGGCAAACCCGGCACGCCGATCACGCTGACGATTTCGCGCCGCGGCGAGGCGCAACCGATCGTCGTTACGGTGACGCGCGCGGTCATCCGGGTACGCAGCGTCAAGTCGAAGATCATCGAACCCGGCTACGGCTGGATCCGGGTGTCGCAGTTCCAGGAATCGACCTCGGAATATCTCGTGCGCCACCTGTCCGGCCTGTACAAGGCGGGACCGCTCAAGGGTCTGGTCCTCGACCTGCGCAATGACCCGGGCGGGCTGCTGCACGGCGCCGTGGCGATTTCGGCAGCCTTCCTGCCCGCCGATGCCCTCATCGTCTCGACCGATGGTCGTGCCACCGACGCAAAGCGTAAGTACCTCGCGACCGCGGACGACTATCTGCGCGGCGGACGCGACGACATGCTGAAGAATCTGCCGCCGCAGATCAAATCGGTACCGATGGTGGTGCTGGTCAACGGCGGCTCGGCGTCCGCGTCCGAGATCGTCGCGGGCGCGCTGCAGGACCACAAGCGCGCGAAGGTGATGGGCACGCAGACGTTCGGCAAGGGTTCGGTGCAGACCATCATGCCGCTCGGCAACAACACCGCGATCAAGCTCACGACCGCGCGCTACTACACGCCAAGTGGCCGCTCGATCCAGGCCAAGGGCATCACACCCGATATCATCGTCAAGGAACCCGGCGCGCCGGACGGCCGCATTCGCGAAGCCGACTTGCAGCGTCATCTCGAGGGCGACGACGAGCGCAAGCGCGTGGAGAAGGCGAAGCCTGCGGCACCGGCCCAGCCGGCGGCGCCCGCGACACCTCCGCAACTGCGCAAGCCGATCGAGCTCGGGTCGAAGGACGACTTCCAGTTGCAGCAGGCGCTCGCGCAGCTGAAAGGCGAACCGGTGCTGAGCGAGCCGCAAAAGACTGTCGCACAGAGCAAGCCCCCGCAGCAATAGCTGTCGAGTCGCGACCGGCGACAGCTGACACGCGACGCACACGCGCAGCGCGTCCCCCAGGCACGAATCGCGGTGAACGACGAGCAGCTGCTTCGCTATAGCCGCCACCTCCTCCTGACCGAGCTTGGCCTCGAGGGCCAGGCGCGCTTGCGCGCGGCGCACGTGCTGATCGTCGGGGCTGGGGGGCTGGGTTGTCCGGCCGCGCTGTATCTCGCCTCCGGCGGGATTGGCCGGCTGACCATCGCCGATCCGGATGTCGTCGATCTCACCAACCTGCAGCGACAGATTCTGTACCGCAGCGAATCGGTGGGCGCGCTGAAGGTTGAATCGGCGCGCACCACCCTGCATGCCGTCAATCCGGAAGTCGAGGTCGTGCCAATCGCGGCGCGTCTTGGGGGCGAAGCGCTCGAGCGCGCGGTGGCCGCGGCCGATGTGGTCCTCGATTGCTCCGACAACTTCGCGACGCGCCACGCGGTAAACCGCGCCTGCGTGCGGCACGCGCGCCCCCTCGTTTCCGGGGCGGCGATCCGCTTTGATGGGCAGCTCGCGGTGTTCGATCCACGCCAGCCCGAGGCCCCCTGCTATGCCTGCCTGTTTCCGGAGGACGCGCAGGCGGAAGAGCTGCGCTGCGCGGTGATGGGCGTGCTCGCGCCGCTGACCGGCACCATCGGTGCCATGCAGGCCACGGAGGCGATAAAGCTGGTCGCCGGCATCGGCGAGCCGCTTGCCGGCCGCTTGCTCCTCGTCGACGCGCTGCTCGGCGAGTCACGTACCGTGCGCATTTCCAAGGATCCGCACTGCGTGGTGTGCGGCAACGCGTCCGCTTAGGACGCGCGCGTCGGCGACGCAGTCAGCTCGAAGCAATCAACGCGAGGCAATGAGCTGCTGCTGGTGCACGCTGAAGTGCTCGACAGGCAGGCGGGTGAATCCGCTTTTGGCGTAGAGTTGCAGGCTACCGAGGGCGTAGCGCAGAACGATGCCGGCGCGCGCCGCCGCGTCAGCGTCGGAGGCCAGGCGCAGGGCCTGTTTGAGCGTCGCCTCGAAACGGTCGAAGAATTGGTTGACGCGCGCCTGCAGGCGTTCATGCTCGCCGACCAGGGCCTCGCCGGTCAGCACCCGCACGAGCCCGGGGTTCTTCTCGGCAAACCCAAACAGCATCTGGACGAGGGCGATCGCCTGTCCGGGGCCCTCGGGTTCTTCGTTCGTGATTCGATTGGCCAGACCAAACACGCTCTGCTCGACGAACTCGATCAGCCCCTCGTACATCTGCGCCTTGGACGCAAAGTGGCGATACAGCGCCGCTTCGGACACCTGCAGGCGCTCGGCGAGCGCGGCCGTCGTGATGCGCGTCCAACGCGGCTCGCCCAGCATCAGCGCGAGCACTTTCAGGATCTCGAGGCGGCGTTCGCCTTTTACGCGGGGCATAGTAAACGCAGAGGGTGTGTCGGCGATTCTAGCGCGATCGGACGCGCGCCGTCGTCAACCGCGCCGGAACACGCTGCGCGGCAACTCGAGCACCGAGGCGACCCGCAGATCGACGAAGGGCGCGCGGCGCATACTCCGGTTCACCCACACGGTCGACATGCCGAGGCGCTTTGCGGTGCGCAGATTCTCGAGCACGTCATCGATGAATGCGCAGCGGTGCGGGTCAAGGTCATGGGCGCGCAGCAGCATGTGAAAACCCTGTGACGCAGGTTTGGGCTTAAAACGGGTGCTTTCGATCGTGTAGACGGCGTCGAACCAGCGGGCGACACCCATCACGCGGAGTACCGACTTGACGTAATGGCGCGGCGCGTTCGAGAACACAAGCTTGCGGCCGCCAAGCCGTGCCAGCGCGTGGCGCAGCGCGTTTTCGTGTTCGACCATCCCCGCGAGTTCGGGAAACTGATGCGTCTCGCGCAGGAAATGGTGCGGGTCGGTTCCGTGGTGGCGCATCAGGCCCTTCAGGGTGGTGCCGTAGCGGCGCCAGAAATTCTGCCGCATGACGTTCGCGCCTGCCTCGTCGACGCCGAGATAACGCTTCAGATAGTCGTTGATCTGCGCGTGCATCGAGGGAAAGATCTTCGCGCTCGCGTCGTGCAAGGTGTTGTCGAGGTCGAAGATCCAGACCCGGCGATGCGGGGGCACTTTGGCGATGCGCACGTTCTACCGTTTTACCGTTCTACCGTTCTACCGATGTACGCTGCGGCGACCGCGCATCGCCCGCCCCGGACTCACTTGCTGCGAATGAGCGTGCCGACGCCCTGGTCGGTGAGCACTTCGAGCAGCAGCGCATGCGGCACGCGCCCGTCGATGATGTGCACGCTCTTGACGCCGCTGCGTGCCGCCTCCAGTCCCGAGGCGATCTTCGGCAGCATGCCGCCCGAGAGCACGCCCGAGGCGAGCATCGCATCGATCTCGCGCGGCGTTACGCCGGTGAGCAGCTGGCCCTTCTCGTCCAGCACGCCGGGCGTATTGGTGAGCAAGATCAGCTTTTCGGCGCGCAGCACTTCGGCCAGCTTGCCGGCGACCAGATCGGCGTTGATGTTGTAGCTGCGGCCGTCGGCACCGATGCCGATCGGCGCCACCACCGGGATGAACCCGCCCTCTTCCAGCGTCGCGATGACGCGCGGGTCGATCGCCTCGATCTCGCCAACCTGGCCAATGTCGAGAAATTCATTCGGCCGGTCCTTCGCCGGCATCATCATCTTGCGCGCACGGATGAAGCCACCATCCTGCCCGGTCAGGCCGACCGCTCTGCCGCCGGCCTGGTTGATGCGCGTGACGAGGTCCTTGTTGACCGCGCCGCCAAGCACCATCTCGACGACGTCCATCGTCGCGGCGTCGGTCACCCGCATGCCCTGGACGAACGTGCTCTGGATCCCGAGCCGGGTCAGCAACTTCTCGATCTGGGGCCCACCGCCATGCACCACCACCGGATTCATGCCAACCAGCTTCAGCAGGACGACGTCGCGCGCAAAGCCTGCCTGCAAGGCGTCGTCCGCCATCGCATTGCCGCCGAGCTTGACGACGATCGTCATGCCGTGAAAGCGCCGGATGTAGGGCAGCGCCTCGGCGAGCGTACGGGCTTTCTCGGCGGCGGGATTTTGCGTGCTCATAGCGAGCACGATTGTACGTGAACGCGCGCGCAGCCCCGCCACCCCGGGTGCCCCCGGTGCGGCCCGTTTGCGAGTCGCGATTCACGCCGCTAAAGTGCTCAGACCGTGAGCGCTGACAACGACAAGAACGCCAAGGACGAATCCGAGCCCGTGCAAAGCGCGTTCCGGGCACAGCTCGAAGTGCAACGCCCCTACCTGCTGCGCTTCGCCGCACTGCAGTTGCGCGATGCGAGCACCGCCGAGGACGCCGTCCAGGAAACCCTGCTCGCGGCGCTTGCCGGCGAGGCGCGCTTTGCCGGCCGCTCGAATCTGCGGACCTGGTTGACGGGCATCCTCAAGCACAAGATCGTCGACAGCATCCGGCGCGCGGCGCGCGAGCCGGTTGTCGCGCCCGACGAGATCGACGACCGCAACGAGTTCGATGGCCTGTTCCGTCCGAACGGGCACTGGGCCGAAGCCCCCGCGGCCTGGACCGAGCCGCACGGCGCCCTTGAGCAGAAACAATTTTTCGGCGTGCTCGAACAATGCCTCGCGCGCCTACCGGACAAGACTGCGCGCGTGTTCATGATGCGCGAGCACCTGGGACTCGATACCGAGGAGATCTGTAAGGAACTCGGCATTACGCCGACCCATTGCTGGGTATTACTCTACCGGGCCCGCATGGCCTTGCGCCTGTGCCTGGATGAGCGGTGGTTCCGCACAGGGAGCGGAAAGGCGGAAAAAACATGACGTTGATGTCATCCTGCAAAGAGGTGACGCGCCTCATATCGGAGGGGCTCGATCGCGAACTGGGATTCGGCGAACGGGTCACGCTGCGCGTGCACTTCGCGGTGTGCAAGGGCTGCCGCAATTTCGAACATCAGATGGCGCGGCTGCGCGAGGCCGTGCGTGACCTGGCCCGCGCCGAGGATGAGCGCCGCGCCTGAGCTGCCTGCGGACGGCGGCACCGCCTGTGCGGGCTGCGGCACAGGTTTCGAATGCGGACTGCAGGCGGGCGTCGAGCGCTGCTGGTGTGTCGAACTGCCGCCGCTCGCCCCGGTGCCCGATCAGGGCTGCCTGTGCCCGAGGTGCCTGCGCGCCGCCATTGCCGCCGCGCAGCGCGCACCCGGCGCCTAGAGCACCTAAAGTACGTAACGCGCCAAATCCTCGTTTTTCGCAAGTTCCTCGAGGCGCGTGTTGACGTACTCGGCGTCGATGACGATCCGTCCCGAGCCGCGCGAGCCGGCTTCGAAGGAGATCGACTCGAGCAGCTTCTCAAGCACGGTGTGCAGGCGCCGCGCACCGATGTTCTCGGTGCGCTCGTTCACCTGGAACGCAATCTCGGCGAGTCGCCGAATCGCGGCGGGCTCGAATTCAAGCGTCACGCCCTCGGTTTCCATCAGCGCACGGTATTGCTTGACCAGGCTCGCATCGGTCGAGGTGAGGATGCGCTCGAAGTCGTCCACCGAGAGCGAGTCGAGCTCGACGCGAATCGGAAATCGCCCCTGCATCTCGGGAATCAGATCCGACGGCTTGGACAGGTGGAACGCGCCCGAGGCGATGAACAGGATGTGATCGGTCTTGACCATGCCGTACTTGGTCGACACCGTCGTCCCCTCGACGAGCGGCAGCAGATCGCGCTGCACGCCCTGGCGCGAGACGTCGGCGCCCGCAAGCTCGCTACGCGAGGCGATCTTGTCGACCTCGTCAAGAAACACGATGCCGTTCTGCTCGGCGTTGGCGAGCGCGCGCGTCTTCAAGTCGTCGTCGTTGACGAGCTTCGCCGCCTCCTCGTCCGTGAGCAGCTGGATCGCCTCGCGGATCTTGAGCTTGCGTAGCTTGCGGCGCCCGCCGGCGACGTTCTGGAACATGCCCTGAATTTGGGACGTCAGCTCTTCCATCCCGGGCGGCGCGAGGATCTCCATCTGCTGCGCGAGCGCCGAGACCTCGATCTCGATTTCCTTGTCGTCCAGTTCGCCTTCGCGCAGCTTCTTGCGGAACTTCTGACGCGTCGCGCTTTCCTCGCCGGCGGGCTCGGCGGCGCCGCGCGCCGGCGGCAGGAGCGCATCGAGGACGCGCTCCTCGGCAGCATCCTGGGCGAGGGCACGCACGCGGCGCATCGCCTGCTCGCGCGTTTGCTTGACGCTCGTTTCGACGAGATCGCGGATGATGGTGTCGACGTCCCGGCCAACGTAACCGACCTCGGTGAACTTGGTCGCCTCCACCTTCACGAACGGCGCGTCCGCGAGCCGCGCCAGGCGGCGCGCGATCTCGGTCTTGCCGACCCCGGTCGGCCCGATCATCAGGATGTTCTTCGGCGTGATCTCCTGGCGCAGCGGCTCGGCGACCTGCTGACGGCGCCAGCGGTTGCGCAATGCGATCGCCACCGCGCGCTTGGCGCGGTCCTGGCCGACGATGTTCTTGTCGAGTTCATGCACGATCTCCTGCGGCGTCATCGACGACATCGCCCTACTCCAGGACTTCGATCGAACGCTGGTGATTGGTGTAGATGCACAGATCCGCGGTGATCGCGAGCGCGCGCTCGACGATCTCGCGCGGCTCGAGCGCGGTGTTCTCGATGAGCGCACGCGCCGCGCTCTGCGCGTACGGTCCGCCCGAGCCGATCGCCACGATGCCGTGCTCGGGCTCGAGCACATCGCCAATCCCGGTAATGACGAGCGAATGGTCGCGGTCGGCGACCGCGAGCATCGCCTCCAGGCGCCTGAGCATCCGGTCGGTGCGCCAGTCCTTGGCGAGCTCCACCGCCGAGCGCATCAGGTTGCCCTGGTGCATGTCGAGCTTGGCCTCGAAGCGCTCGAACAGCGTGAAGGCGTCCGCCGTGCCGCCAGCGAAGCCCGCGAGGATCCGGTCCTGATAGAGGCGCCGCACCTTGCGCGCACCGCCCTTGAGCACGATCTGGCCGAGCGTGACCTGGCCATCGCCGCCAAGCGCGACGCGGTTGCCACGGCGCACCGAAAGGATGGTCGTGCCGTGCAGTTGCTCCATCAGCGCGCCCCTGTCAGCCCGCGAGGCACTGCTCGAGCCCCGCGATGAAAAGATCCTTCGGCAGTTTCTTGCCGATGAACACCATGACCGAGGCCTTCTTTTCGCCCTTGGCCCACGGCTTACCCAGGTCGCCGCCCATCATCATGTGCACACCCTGGAAAACGACGCGGCGCGGATTCCCCTTCATCCACAGCACGCCCTTGTAGCGCAACAGATCGGGCCCGTAGACCTGGATCATGCCGGACAGAAACTGCTCGAGCTTGTCGCCGTCGAAGGCCTTTTTCGATTTGAAAACGAATGATTCCACCTCGTCGTGGTGTTCGTGCTGAACGTCGGTGAGGAATTCGGGGTCGATCTCGAGAATCGCGTTCAGGTTGAAGCCGCGCAGGTCGAGCAGTTCCTCGAGCGGCGCCGCGCCGAAATGCACCGACTTGATCGGCGCGCGCGGATTCATGCGCTTGATGCGGTCGGCAAGGCGCTTGACGTCATCGTCCGTCACCAGATCGGTCTTCGACAGCAGCACCCGGTCGGCGAACCCGACCTGTTCCTGTGCCTCGCGGAACTCGTCGAGTTGCTTTTCGGCATGCTTGGCGTCAACCAGCGTGAGGATCGAATCGAGCAGGTAATAGGCGCCGATCTCCTCGTCGGTAAAGAAGGTCTGCGCCACCGGGCCCGGGTCGGCCATACCGGTGGTTTCGATCACCACGCGATCAAATTTCAACGTGCCCTGCTCGCGCTTGCCCTTGAGGTCGCTGAGGATGCGGATCAGGTCGCCGCGCACGGTGCAGCAGATGCAGCCGTTGTTCATCTCGACGATCTGTTCGGCGGACGTTTCGATGATGTCGTTGTCGATGCCGATCTCGCCGAACTCGTTTTCGATGACCGCGATACGGTGCCCGTGATCCTCCTGGAGGATGCGGTTTAACAGCGTGGTTTTCCCGCTGCCCAGAAAGCCGGTCAGGATCGTGACCGGGACCATGTCCTGCTGATTCATGTCGTGACTCTCCCTACGCGTTCGGCTGCTAGTGCCCCTGTCCCTGGCCGGCAATGACGACCACCGCGATGCCAAGCGCGATCAATGCCCCCTGGGACAGCGCGTCTTTGACCGCAAACCGGCGGTGCAGGTTCGGGATCAGGTCGGCGACGGCGATATAGATGAAGCCCGCCGCGGCGAGCGCAAGGATATAGGGTAGCGCATGCTGCGCCGCGCGGAGGGAGAAATAGCCCAGTACCCCGCCCGCCACCGCAGCGAGGCTCGAGAGCGCGTTCAGCACGAGCGCGCGCTGCCTCGAGTATCCCGCGTCGAGCAGAATCATGAAATCGCCCACCTCCTGCGGCACCTCGTGCGCGATCACGGCGACCGCGGTCGTCCAACCGAGCGCGGGATCGGTGAGGAAGGCGGCGGCGATCAGCACGCCGTCGACGAAGTTGTGCAGCGAATCGCCCAGAACAATGAGCGCAGCGACCGGGCGTGCCGCGTCCGCCGACCCATGCGCATGATGGCTATGCTGGCCATGCGCATGCTCGCCCGGTCCGTGCGAGTGGCGCCACAGCGCGAGCTTTTCGAGCATGAAGAAGACGAGCAGCCCGATGAGCAGCGTCGCGAACACGGCGTGCGCATCGGCCTGCGATTCGATCGCCTCCGGCAGCAGCTGAAGCAGCGCGACGCCCAGCAGCGCGCCAACCGCGAAGCTCACCAACCGCGGCACCCAGCGTTCGAGCACGGCAAAGGCGACGAGCGCGGCGGCAAGCACCGACAGCAGCCCGCCGGCGAGGTTTGCCGCAATGATCGACGCAAGCACCATGCGGATCTACCGCGCGGGGGCCGTGAACGGCCGGTGCGTCACGCCCGCGCGCGCAGGTTCTGCTGAGGGGGTGGCCACCGGCGCATTCTACTTGCAGCTGCACGGCGGCCGCGATCGGATCGCCCGTCTGGCGCGTCCCAGATCGCGACACACCGGCGCGCCTCGAGTCCGCGCGGCTACTTCTTCTTCGCGCGTGGATGCGCGGCGTCGTACACCTTCGCCAGCGCCTGGTAGTCGAGGTGCGTGTACACCTGCGTGCTGGCAATGCTCGCGTGGCCGAGCATTTCCTGCACCGCGCGCAGGTCCTGCGAAGACTGTAGCAGGTGGCTGGCAAAGGAATGGCGCAGCATATGCGGGTGCACCGACGCGTTGATCCCCTGGCGCAGCGCGCGCGCGCGCAGCCGCTCGCGGACCGTGGTCTGCGCAATGCGCGCCCCGCGTGCGCCGACAAAGAGCGCGCGCTCGCCCGCGCGCGCGAGGCCGGTGCGCAGTGCAAGCCAGCGGCGCAGCGCATCGCGCGCATGCGCGCCGACCGGGACGGTGCGCGTCTTGCGCCCCTTGCCCGTCACCGTCACTTCGCTCTGCGCGAGGTCGAGCTTTCCATCGCCGACGTCGAGCGAGACGAGCTCGCCCAGACGCAGGCCCGACGAGTACAACAACTCGAACATCGCCGCATCGCGGACGCCTGCCGGATCCTCTTCACCCCCGGCATCGAGCAGACGCTGGGCCTGCTCGACCGAGAGCGCCTTGGGCAGGCCGCGCGGCGATTTCGGCGCGCGTACGCCCTGCACGGGGTTAACGCGGAATCCGTGCTGACGCACGAGCCAGCGATACAGGCTGCGCCAGGCCGACAGGGTGAGCGCAAGCGTGCGGCCCGAAAGACCCTTCGCGTGCAGCGTGGCGACGAAGCGCCGGACCTGCATCGCGTCCAGCACCTCGAGCCGCAGTTCCCCCGCCAAGCCGAGGAGTGCCGCAACCGCGTGCCGGTAGTTGCCGATGGTCGCCGGTGAAAGCCGGCGCTGCACGTCCAGCGACTCAAGCCAGCGCTCGACAAGCGGCTGGTCGGGATGTGCCGCTGTTGCGGATGTTGCGGCTGTCGATGGCGCCGCCACGCGCGCCGCGCTAGAGCCGATTGACGGCGCCAACGGCGCAGAGCTCGCCGATGCGCCGCAGATAGAGCGTGCCCACTTCCGCGTAGAAGCGCTCTGCATCGTCGCTACCGAGCGCAAGCAGACCAAACACCGTCGTCTCGCCCAGCGGCACGAGCGCAAGCGAACGCAGGCGCGGCGCCGCGTCGCCAAACCACGCCAGGAAGGGGCTGTCGGCCGCGGGCCCGCACTGCGGGCCACCCATGGTTTCCGCGGCTTGGCGTTGTGCGTCGCTGACCGCTTCGCCCTCGGGCGTCTCGGCGGACACGCCCTTGCCCCAGACCCGTAGCGCGACATGCGGAACCGAAAAGTCCTCGCGCAGATGAAACACCAGCGTCTGCGCAAACGCAGCGAAGTCGCGCGTCGCAAGCAGCGCGATCGCCAGGCGATGGACGCGCTCGCTGATGGTGTCGTTCTCCTCGCTGATGTGGACGAACTCGCCGAGCTTCGATTCGAGCGACCGTGCCCGATCGCGCAGCGACACCATCTGGCGCTCGGAGAGTGAAATCGCCCGCCCACCATGCGGGTGCGACACGCTGATCGTCTCCAAAAGCTCGGGGTGCTGATCGAAAAACTGCGGATGTGTGCGCAGGAAAACAGCGATGTCGTCTTCGTTCATTGGTTCACAGGTCCGCCAATTCCATCGTTCCTTCGAAGACCGTTGTCGCCGGCCCCTTCATCCACACCGGATTGTCGCCGCCGGCCCAAGACACGGTCAACGCGCCGCCGCGCGCCTCGACGCGGACCGGCGAATCGAGCAGACCGCGCGAGATGCCGGCGACCACGGCCGCGCAAGCCCCCGAGCCACAGGCGAGCGTCTCGCCCACGCCGCGCTCCCAGACCCGCAGGCGGATCCGCCCGCGCTCGAGAACCTGCAGATAGCCCGCGTTGACGCGCTTCGGAAAGCGCGGATGCCGCTCGATGCGCGGACCCTCGGTGCCGACCGGCGCCGCCTCCACATCGGGCACCACCTGCACCGCGTGCGGGTTTCCCATCGACAGCACCGTCAGCTCGCGCACCGTGCCGTCGACCTCGAGCGCCTGGACCAGCCCTGGCTGCTCGGTGCAAAACGGCACTCGCGCCGGGTCGAGGATCGGTGACCCCATGTCGACCGAGACCTCGCCGTCGTCCTCGAGCCGCGGCACGATGATCCCGGCCAGGGTCTCGACCCGGATCTCGCGCCCGGTGCTCAATCCGCGCGCGTGCACGAAGCGCAGGAAGCAGCGTGCGCCGTTGCCGCACTGCTCCACTTCGTCGCCGTCGGCGTTGAAGATCCGATAGCGGAAATCCGCATCGGGTCGCGTGCTGCGTTCGACGACGAGAATCTGATCGCAACCCACACCGACGTGCCGGTCGGCAATCCGGCGCAGCTGTGCCGCGCCCAGCGCGAACGGCGATTCGGTCGCATCGACGACGACGAAGTCGTTCCCCGCGCCCTCCATCTTGGTGAACGCGAGGCGCGTCGCCTGCGTCATGCCGGCAGCGCGGACATCAGCCTGTGGTCGTCCAGCGCGGTACGGCGGGCGATGACGACGAACGCGCCGGCGTCACGCGCGCGAATCTCTGCGTCGGAGGGATTGGCGAACACGGCGCAATTTTAAAGCTAAGCTTGCATCACGCCACGCAGCACGGCGCACACGCGGTCGATGTCCGCATCGCCCAAGGTGGGGTGGATCGGCAACGACAGGACGGTGCGTGCAGCCGCGTCCGATGCGGCCAACTCGAGCGCGGGATACGCGGCAGCGTACGCCGGTTGTCGGTGCACCGGCAGCGGGTAGTACACCGCGCTCGCAATGCCGGCTGCGGCGAGCGCGGCACGCAGTGCGTCGCGGCGCTCGCTGCGAATCGTGAACTGGTGATATACGTGCGCGCCCCGGCCGTGCTCGCGCGGCAGCACGACAGCGCTGCCGGCGAGCCCGGCGCGGTAACGCGCAGCGGCGCGGCGGCGTGCCGCGTTGAAGCGCGCCAGGTGCGGCAGCTTCGCGCGCAGGATCGCAGCCTGCAATTCGTCTAGCCGGCTGTTGTAGCCCACGCATTCGTGCGCGTAGGTCTGGCGGCTGCCGTGGTGGCGCAGCATCCGCACACGCTCGGCATCGGCGGCGTCGCGCACGGTCACCAGACCGGCATCGCCGTAGGCGCCGAGATTCTTCGTCGGATAGAACGAGAAGCATCCGAACGCACCCCAGGCGCCTGCCGCGCGGCCGTCGAAGTCGGCACCAATCGCCTGCGCGCAGTCTTCGATCAGAATGAGGCCGCGCGCCTCGCACAGCGCTGCGATCGCGGGTATCTCCGCGCATTGTCCGTAGAGATGAACGACGATCACCGCCCGTGTCGCCGGCGTCAGTGCCGCCTCGAGGTTCGCCGCGGTCGCATTGAACGTCGCCGGATCGATGTCGGCGAAAACCGGCCGCGCTCCGGTATAGGTCACGGCCTCGGCGGTGGCAATGAAGGTGAACGCGGGCAGCACGACATCGTCGCCCGGGCCGATCCCCGCCGCGCGCAGCGCGAGATGCAGCGCGTCGGTGCCCGAGGCGACCGCCACCGCGTGCTCGGTGCCCACCTGCGCCGCGATCTCGGATTCGAGCGCGGCGCCCTCGGGTCCCAGAATGAAATGCCCCGAGGCAAGCACGCGCTGCACCGCCTGATCGATGTCGGCGCGCAGCGCGCCGTACTCTGCGCGCAGATCCAGCATGCCGATGGCGTTCATCAACCGGCCGCCCGCGTGGCGGCCGCAAACCGCGCCTGCCGCTCGCGCACGAGGCGGCCGACCTCGAGTGCGAGCGCCAGTGCGCGGCGCCCGTCGTCACCGCTGACGGCGGCCCTGCCGCCCTCCGCGATGGCGGCAACGAACGCCTCGATCTCGGCGCGCAGCTCGTCGCGATCGTCGAACGCGATCTCTTCTTCGCTAACGTCAGCAGCCGCGGATCCCCGCTTGACGAGGCGCAGCCGCCCGGCCTGCAGGTCGGCCGACACGTAGCCTTCGGCGTGGAATGCGCGCAGCTTGCGCACCGCGCTCTGGCTCGCACGGCTCGCCGACAGGTTGGCGACGCAGCCGTCGGCAAATTCGAGGCGCGCGTTGGCGACGTCGATCGAGTCGGTCAGCACCTGCGCGCCGCAGGCGCTCACCGATACGACTTCGCTCTTCGCCATGGCGAGCACCAGATCCAGATCGTGAATCATCAGGTCGAGCACCACGTCGACGTCGGCGCCGCGATCCTTGAAACTCGCGAGCCGTTCGGTCTCGATGAAGATCGGCCGCCCGATCGCACGCTCGAGCGCGCGGAACGCCGGATTGAAGCGCTGAAGGTGTCCCACCTGCAGGATGCGAGCGTGCGTCTTCGCGAGCGCAACCAGCGAGTCGGCCTCGGCCAGCGTGCGCGCAATCGGCTTTTCGACCAGGACGTGCGCGCCCGCGCGCAGAAAATCGCCCGCAACCACATGGTGCAACGCGGTCGGCACGACCACGCAGGCGGCGTCGACGGCGCCGAGCAGCGCGTGATGGTCGGCATGCGCCTCGCAGCCGTGCGCGGCGGCCGTCGCGCGCGCCCGTTCGATGTCCGTATCAACCACGGCGACCAACTGCACGCCCGGCATCGACGCGAGTTTTTCAGCGTGGAAACGCCCGAGATAGCCCACGCCGATCACGGCCGCCCGCAGGGTTTTCATTCTTCTCGCCTCACTGGTAGAACCCCGCCTCGCCCGGCGGTCGGGTTTTGAACCGCGTGTGCATCCAATTGTATTGTTCCGGCATCTCGAGAATACGCTGCTCGATTCACGCTGCGCCGGTCCCGTCGGCGTTTGGCGCGGGCGGCGCACCGCGCGGCTGCTTGTAGCGGTTGTAACCCCAGAGGTATTGCCCGGGGTGCGCGCGAATCTGTTCCTCGAGCGCGCGATTGAGCCAGCGCGTTAGCGTCTCCCCGGCCCGCCGCTCCGGCAACGGCTTCACGTGCACCACGTAGCCTGCGCCGCACGGCAGGCGCTCGCCGAACGCAAGCAGCGTCACGGTGTTCGGGCGCGCGGCGAGCCGCATCGCCAGTGTCATGGTGTACGCCGGCCGACCGAAGAATTCCGCCCATTCGCCTTCGCCCGCGCTCGGCACCTGGTCCGGAAGAATCCCGAGCGCCTCGCCGCGCTTGAGCGCCGCGATCAGCTCGCGGACGCCGGCAAAGTTCGCGGGCGCGAGATGGACATTCTTCTGCGCGCGACCCTGGTGAATGAGCGGCTGAAGAAAGCCCTGCCGTGGCAGGCGGTACAAGACGGTGATCGGCAGGCGTTCTGCGGCAACCTGCGCAGTCATTTCGAAGCAGCCCTGGTGCGGCGTGAGAAAAACGATCCCCTTGCCTTCCGCCCGCGCGGCATCGATCAGCGCTTCGCCGTCAAGACGATGGACCCGGCGCATCAGCTCGGCGCGCGGCCTGAACCAGATCACCGGCAACTCCATCACCGCCTTGCCCGCCGCCGCGATCGTCGCGCGTCGCACGCGCGCATCCTGAATGCCCGCCTGCGCAAGATTTTCGCGCAGATGACGCCGATAGGCCGGCGAGGCGGCGTACACCATCCACCCGAGCAGCGCACCCAAGCCGTGCAGGACGGGCAGCGGAAGCGCGCCAACTGCGCGCATCAACAAATGGAGCATGCAGCGAGCGCGTCAGAGCAGATCGGCAATCTTTGGTATCCTTGCGCCCTTCTCGAAACCACTCGCCGCGCGTTCAGCGCGGCATGCCGTTCCTACGAGGCGCCCACGCAATGAGCGATTTTCTATTCACGTCGGAATCGGTGTCCGAGGGGCACCCCGACAAGGTTTCCGACCAGATTTCGGACGCGGTACTCGACGCAATTCTAGCCAAAGACCCGCGCGCCCGGGTCGCGGCGGAAACCCTGGTCAAGGACAATCTGGTCGTGCTGGCGGGGGAGATTACGACCACCGCGGACGTCCAATACCAGGACGTCGTGCGCCGGACCATCCGCCGCATCGGCTACAACGACCCGGCGCTCGGCTTCGACGCCGACAGCTGCACCATCCTCACGGTGTACGGGCAGCAGTCGCCCGACATCGCGCAGGGCGTGGACGAAGGCGCCGGACTCGACCTCGATCAGGGCGCCGGCGACCAAGGGCTGATGTTCGGCTACGCCTGCGATGAAACGCCTGTGCTCATGCCGCTGCCGATTTATCTCTCGCACCGCCTGGTCGAGCGCCAGTCGGAGGTGCGCCGCGACGGACGCCTTGCATGGCTTCGGCCCGACGCGAAATCGCAGGTCACCGTGCGCTACGTGAATGGCAAGCCCGATGCGATCGATACGGTGCTCATCTCGACGCAGCACGCGCCGGGCGTGACGCACGAGAAGCTCGCCGAAGGGGTGATCGAGGAAATCATCAAGCCGGTGCTGCCGAAGAATCTCCTCAAGGGTGACGTGCGCTTCCTGGTCAACCCGACCGGCGCGTTTGAAATCGGCGGTCCGAAGGGCGACTGCGGGCTCACCGGCCGCAAGATCATCGTCGACACCTACGGCGGATCGGCACCGCACGGCGGCGGTGCCTTCTCCGGCAAAGATCCGTCCAAGGTCGACCGTTCCGCGGCCTACGCAGCGCGCTACGTGGCAAAGAACATCGTCGCCGCGGGGCTGGCGTCGAAATGCCTCGTGCAGCTGTCCTACGCGATCGGCGTCGCCAAGCCGACCTCAGTCATGGTGACCACCGAAGGCACCGGCAAGCTGTCCGACGACAAGCTTTCGGCGCTGGTCCTCGCGCACTTCGACCTGCGCCCGAAAGGCATCGTGCAGATGCTGGACCTGTTGCGGCCGATCTATGAAAAAACAGCGGCTTATGGGCATTTTGGGCGCGAAGATCCCGAGTTCACCTGGGAAGCGACCGACAAGGCGCTGGCCTTGAAGCAGGCAGCGTAGGGGCTTGAAAGGGGGCTCCGCCCCCCTTCAGATCCCCCCGTGGCAGGCTATAATCGTCGCCAGCTGAGGGGCGCTGCATCCTCTGTTCATCGGGGGTCAGGCTCAGCGAAATCAACGGCGCTCGCATCGAAACCGGTGCGGGCGCTTCGTTTTTGGGCTCGCGCCGCGCTGAACGACCGACGCTGAAGGAGCTCGAACATGAACGCACCCAACCCGAAATTCACCGACTACAAGGTCGCCGATCTTGCGCTCGCCGACTGGGGTCGCAAGGAAATCGCGATTGCCGAGCACGAAATGCCGGCGCTGATGGCAATTCGTGCGGAATACGCGAAAACCCAGCCCTTGAAGGGCGCGCGCATCACCGGATCGCTGCACATGACGATCCAGACCGCTGTGCTGATCGAGACGCTGAACGCGCTCGGCGCGGAGGTGCGCTGGGCCTCGTGCAACATTTTCTCGACCCAGGACCACGCCGCCGCCGCGATCGCCGCCGGCGGCACGCCGGTATTCGCCTACAAAGGCGAGTCGCTCGACGAGTATTGGGAGTTCACCCACCGGATCTTCGAGTTCGATGGCAAAGGGCCGAACATGATCCTGGACGACGGTGGCGATGCGACGCTGTTGATGCACCTCGGCGTGAGAGCCGAGAAGGACCCGTCGGTGCTCGCAAAGCCCACCAGCGAGGAAGAAACGGCGCTTTTTGCGGCAATCAAGAAACGGCTTGCGGCGCAGCCCGGCTGGTACTCGAAGGCGTCGAAGGAGATCAAGGGCGTCACCGAGGAGACGACGACCGGCGTACACCGCCTCTACCAGATGGCGAAGGACGGCCAGCTGATGTTCCCGGCGATCAACGTCAATGATTCGGTGACGAAGTCGAAATTCGACAACATCTATGGTTGCCGCGAGTCGCTCGTCGACGGCATCAAGCGCGCGACCGACGTCATGGTCGCGGGCAAGATCGCGGTGATCTGTGGCTACGGAGAGGTCGGCAAAGGCTCGGCGCAGGCGCTGCGCGGCCTGCAGGCCCAGGTCTGGGTCACCGAGATCGATCCGATCTGCGCACTGCAGGCGGCGATGGAAGGCTACCGCGTCGTGACGATGGAAGAAGCCGCGCCGCAGGCCGACATCTTTGTCTCCGCGACGGGCAACCTGCACGTCATCACGCATGCCCACATGAAGGCGATGAAGAACAACGCCATCGTCTGCAACATCGGCCATTTCGACAACGAAATCGAGGTCGCGGCACTGAAGCAGTACACGTGGGAGAACATCAAGCCGCAGGTCGACCACATCATCTTCCCGGACGGCAAGCGGCTCATCCTGCTGGCCGAAGGGCGCCTGGTGAATCTGGGCTGTGCAACCGGCCATCCGTCCTACGTCATGAGTTCGTCGTTCGCCAACCAGGTCCTCGCGCAGCTCGAGCTGTTCACCGACACTGCGAAGTACCCGCTCGGCGTGTATATCCTGCCCAAGACTCTCGACGAGAAGGTCGCGCGCCTGCAGCTCTCGACGCTGAGCGCGAAGCTCAGCGTGCTCACCGACGAGCAGGCCGCCTACCTCGGCTTGCCGAAGAACGGGCCGTACAAAACCGAGCACTACCGCTATTAGGTCCGGGCGCGCGGTCGCGGTAGAGAGGGTGAGCGCGTGAGCACCGAGCGCAACATCAGCTTCGAGTTCTTCCCGCCCAAGACGCCGGCCGGGAAGGACAAGCTGCGCGCCGCCTGGCGGCAGCTGGCCGAGCTGAAGCCACGTTTCTTCTCGGTCACCTTCGGCGCGGGCGGTTCGACGCGCGAAGGCACGCTCGAGACCGTGCTCGCGATCCGCACAGATGGGCAGGTGGCGGCGCCGCACCTGTCCTGCGTCGCGTCGACGCGCGAGGAGGTTGCCGGCCAGCTCGAGCGCTACCGGGAACATGGCATCCGGCATCTTGTCGCCCTGAGGGGTGATCTGCCCTCCGGGCTCGCGGCCGCCGGGGAATTCCGCTACGCGAGCGACCTCGTCGCCTTCATCCGCCAGATGACCGGCGACTGGTTCACGATCGATGTCGCCTGCTACCCGGAGTACCATCCGCAGACGCGCAAGGCGGACGACGAAATCCGCAGCTTCAAGAAAAAGGTCGATGCCGGCGCGAACGCGGCGATCACACAGTATTTCTACAATGCCGACGCCTACTTCCGCTTCGTCGACGACTGCCGTGCGGCAGGCATTGGCATCCCGATCGTCGCGGGCATCATGCCAATCTCGAATTACTCCCAGCTCGCGCGGTTCTCAGACGCCTGCGGCGCCGAGATTCCGCACTGGATCCGATTCAAGCTGGAATCGTTTCACGACGACAGTGCGTCGATTCAGGCCTTCGGGCTCGACGTGGTGACGCAGATGTGCGAACGGCTGCTCGCCGGCGGCGTCCCGGGACTACATTTCTACACCCTCAATCAGGCGCCGCTGGCCACCGCGATCTGCAAACGGCTCGGCGTGTGACGCGCTGAAACCCTGAGGCGATGACGCCATGAGTGGCACCGCGCGCACCATGCGGGGCTGGCTGACCGCCGCGGTGCTCGTCGCAGCGTCGCTCGAACTGTTCTCGCTCAAGTTATTCGCCCCGCTCGAGAATCGGCTGCTCGACGCCTTTGTGCGCGTGCACGCGGCGCGCCTCGCGCCAGACCCAGGCATCGTTCTCGTCGACATCGACGAGAAAAGCCTCGCGCGGATGCAGAACATCGCAGGGCGCTGGCCCTGGCCGCGCGCGGTTCACGGCGAACTCATCGAAGGCCTGGCGGTACAGAAGCCGCTGGCCATCGTCTTCGACATCATGTTTTCCGAGCCCGACCGCTTCCGCCCCGAGAGCGACCGGGCCTTCGCCGAGGCGGTCGCACAACACGCGAACACCTACTTTCCGGTCCTGCGTCTCGACCCGCGCGACGATCCACGCGGCGTCCCCGTGCGCGATCTCGCGCCGCTCGTCGGCTTGGAGCGTGGCCCCAACGCCGACCCGAACGCCCGGATCGCGCTGATTCCACCGCTCGTCCTGCCGCCCGAGCAATGGCGCGTCGGCACGATCAACTTCCGGGAAGATTCCGATGGGGTCGGCCGGCGCTACGCCCTGCGCACGACCGTCCACGGTTGGGCGCTGCTGTCGCTGCCGGCGCGCGTTGCGCGCGACCTCGGCTGGACGCTGCCTGCGGGCGAGGACATGGTGCTCGCCTGGCGCGGGCGTGCCGGGGCATTCCCCCGCGTGTCCTACAGCGACCTGTACGATGATTTCAATCGCGCGCAGCGCCAGCGACCCGCGGATGAATTCACCGGCAAGATCGTGGTCGTCGGCACCGCCGCTGCCGGTCTCAAGGACCTGCGCGTCACGCCGCTTGCGAGCCTGCACGCCGGCGGAGAAATTCTCGGCACCGCACTCGAGAACCTGAAAAACGACCGCCACGCGCAGGCAGCGAGCACGCTGTGGCCGGCGCTGGCGGCTGCGCTGCTGATCGCGCTGCTCGCGGCCGCATTCAGCCGCAATCTCGACGCGCGCCTCACTGGCCTCGCGCTGGTCGGCGCAACACTCGCGCTGCTCGCGATCTCGTACGCGGCCGTCGGCGAGCGCGTCCTGCTGCCGCTCCTCACCCCCCTGGTCGTCACGTGGACGTTCTATTTTGGCGCCGCGCTCGCGGCCTATCTGCGCGAGCGGCGCAGCCGCGAAGAGGCGATCGCGCAGTTCTCCCGCTTCGTCAATCCGCATGTCGTCAATCAGCTGCTCGAGCGCGGCGGCCTCGAGGGCGCTGGCGAGACGCGCGACGTGACGCTGCTGTTTTCCGACATCCGCGGCTTCACCACGCTGTCCGAGACCCGCGCACCCGGGGACGTCGTCGAACTGCTAAACCGCTATTTCACGCTTCAGGTCGCCGTCGTGTTCCGCCACGGCGGCACGCTGGACAAGTTCATCGGCGACGCGATCATGGCCGTCTGGGGTGCACCGCTCGACGACCCTGACCACGCGGCACGGGCGGTGGCCTGCGCGCTCGAGATGGCCGACACGCTCGAGCATTTCGAGGCCGATCTCGGCGCGGGCGGTGCCGACTTCGACGTCGGGATCGGTATCCACTCGGGCCCGGCCGTCGTCGGCCTGATCGGCTCCGAGCAGCGGCGCGAGTACACCTCGATCGGCGACACCGTGAATCTCGCCAGCCGGATCGAGGGGTTGACGAAGGACGCGAACCGCCGGATTCTGGTTTCACGCGAGACCATGGAACGCTGCGGGGATTCCTTTGACTTCGAGTCCTGCGGTTCGTATAAAGTGAAGGGACGCGCACGGGAAGTCGAGTTGTTCGAGCCGAGACGGAAATCCACATGAGCGCCCACCGCAGATTTGGCATGGCCGGCAGGATTGCGCAACGTGCGCTGTGTGCGCTCGCGACGCTGTGTGCGCTAACGGTGTTCTGGGCGCCGATTGTGCACGCCGATCCCGCGACGGTGGTGCGCTCGACCGAGCTGAAGAAGGAACCCGCGACCGACGCGGAAACGGTCGCCGCGCTCGAGGAGAACGCGGCAGTGGAGACTGGCAAGCGCCGCGGCGGCTGGATCGAGGTCAAGACCGCCGCTGGCGCGACGGGTTGGGTGAAGTTCCTCGCGCTGCGCTTCACCGGCTCGGGGACGGCGAAGGCGAGCGACAGCGGTGTCTCGCAACTGTTCAACGTGGCGCGCGGCGGCACCTCGGGATCGCAGGTTACGACCGGCGTGCGCGGGCTCGACGCCCAGGACATTTCTGGCGCGCAACCCAATGCGGGCGCGCTGCAGACCATGGACGGCTACGCGGTGAATGCGGATGAAGCGGGGCAATTTGCCGCCGCCGGCCCGCTGCAGGCGCAAACCGTCGCGTATCCGAAGGACGAATGAAGCGACGCGCGCGTCTGTTCATCGCTCTCCTGTTCCTCGCGGCCGGCACCGCGCAGGCGCAGTTCAATCTCGACCTCAACCGCCTCATCGACACCGCCAAGAGCCTCGGCCAGGCGAGCACCGAGATCGACGAACAGGGCGAGATCGAGATTGGCCGCGACGTCGCCGCGCGCCTGCTCGGCGCCGCGCCGCTGCACCCCAACAAGGCCCTGCAACGCTATGTGAACGAGGTCGGGCGCTGGCTCGCGTCGCAGACCGAGCGCGCCGGATTGCCGTGGCGCTTTGCAGTGCTCGACGCACCGCAGGTAAACGCCTTCGCGACGCCCGGCGGGTACATTTTCGTCACCGGCGGGCTGGTAGCGCGGATGCGAACCGAAGCCGAACTCGCCGGCGTGCTGGCCCACGAGATCGTGCACGTACTGCGCAAGCACCATCTGAAAGCGATCCAGAAAGGCGCGCTGGCGAACGTCGCAAGCAATGTGCTGGCGCTCGCGGTGCAGGACCGGAACTCTGCGCTGCGCAACCGGCTCGTGTCGTTCGGCACCGAGCTTTACGTGCGCGGCCTGGACAAGACCGACGAGCTCGAGGCCGACCGGCTCGGCGTGGTGGTCGCCGCGCGCGGCGGCTACGATCCCTGGGGCCTGCCGGTGGTGCTGCAGACGCTGCAGTCGATCAGCCCGGACGATTCGGCGGTGACGCTGATGTTCGCGACGCACCC
>JAQBBQ010000223.1:0-28376 GCA_032125995.1 Betaproteobacteria bacterium
GCCATCTCGCCAGACAGTGCGGCATACACCAGCAGCGTAAGCCAGCCCGCCGCGCCGGCCAGGCCTGCCACGACCACGTATACGGGTTCGAAGCGCAACGCGCGCAGCGCAATGAAAATGAACACGTACAACAGCGTCGGCGCCTTGAGGTAAAAGGGTGCGGGCTGTTCGTACTGCAGATGAAAGCTCCAGATCAGGCCCATGAGGAGCGCCATGTCGATGACGACGCCGGCGACGAGCAGTGGGGGGGTGAGCTGGCGACGCTGCGCCAGCACGAGGCGCAGCACCGTCGCCGCAAGGAAGGCGCCCAGCACCCAGGGCACCGGCAGGAACCGCGTTCCGGCGGAGGTCTTGGGGGCGATCAGGTATAGCGCCACCCAGAACAGGATGAGCGCGAACTGGACCCAGCCGATCAGGATCTCGCTCTGGAACTGCTGTGCTTCGATCAGCGTTCGCACCCGCTCGGGGGGCGTGGCGCTTGGCCGTTGGCCGAAGGCGGCCTCGAGCGCAGGTATCCGCATCGCGCGGCCTAGCTGGGGCGGCGGCTGAGCTGCGCGGTCGTGTTGGCCAACCGCCCGGCGAGGATCCTGATCAACTCGAGGGCCGCATCCGGATTGTCGCGGATCACGTTGACGAACATGTCCTTGGCAATGCGCAGTGCCTCGACTTTGGTTGTCGCGGTTGCGGTCGCGGTACGCGGAACGTCGCCAAAGATCGCAATCTCGCCGATGATGTCGTTCTGCTTCAGCTGGTTGACCAGGATCGCGCCGGTCGAAGTCGGCACCGTGATGTCGACCCCGCCGTCAATGATGACGTAGGCCGCGTCGGCCGCGTCGCCGGCGCGGAACATGACCTGCCCGGCCTCGTAGGTCAGACGCTCGCTGCTGAAGCACAGCAGCTTCTGCATCGCCGGCTGGATCTTGCTGAAGATCGGAAATCGTCGGATCAGTTCAACTTCCTGTTCGAGCGACATACACGTTCTCCTTCATCTGCAGCATTCAGGCGGGATTGAGCAGCCGCTGCAGGGCGCCGCCGCTTGCCTTGAGCGCGTCGAATGCGCCATGCTCGGTGAGCTTACCGTGCTCCAGGACCAGGACCTGGCCAAACTGGTCGGCGAACTCAGCCCGTGCCAGCGCCCAGAATACGCCCAACCCCTTGCGATGCTCGAGGATGCGCGCGAGCACGCGCGACTGCGATGCAGGGTCAAACACCGCCGCCGCGTGGTCGAGCACGAGGATCGTCGGCCGCTTGAGCAATGCACGCGCGATCGCGACTTTTTGCCGATCCTGCGTGGCGAGCCGCGCGCCACCGACGCCGACCTGGAAATCGAGCCCGATCGTCGCGACCAGCGGTCGCAGACCGAGCTCATCGAGCACCTGCCGCAGCAGCGCGCCGATGCGTGTCGCGGCTTCGGCCTGGCCGGTAACGATCTTGCCGAACAGGATGTTGTCCAGCAATGAGGCGGCGATGTTGAAGCGCGCAGGGTCGTAGAACTCGACGCTGGCCTGCAGATCCACGGGCAGGTGTTGCGCAAAGTAGTGGCGTGCCTCGAGGATCCGCGCCTGCAGCGCTTCATCGAGGAGGCCGAGGCGGTGTCGTGCGGGCGCCAGCTTGAACGGCAGCGCGAGCAGCTGACCGCGGTCCGCCTCACTAATACCTTGCAGCCCCGAATCAAGGATTCTAGCGAGCATGGCCTGGTAGTTCGGCAGGTCCTCGTGCCGAATGAACGAGAAGCGCTCAAAGAATTCGTGCCCCGGCGGCAGGCCGCTGAACAACTCGACCATCGTCTCGGCGACCTTGTGGCCGATGCGCAGCAGCTCCGGCGTGAGGCCCGAATCCTCCAGCACGCGGCGGACGTAGGGATGCGCGGGGAGGTTCTCGATATCGAAGGTCCGGCCGACCGGCGTACCGAACAGCAGGTTCTCCGCCAGCGTCGCGTTGCGGTTGTAGTGCGCCGGGTCGAAGCGCTCGACCCAGTCCTGGATGCCGAGCGAGTCGAGGCGCTCGCGCATGGCTTTGCGCGCGCCCAGCAGCTGGTCGCGCAACTCTTCGTTGCGGTCGGCATCCACGGCGTTGCGCAAACCGAGCTCGAAAATCGTCTCGTCTAGATCGACGACATGGATCACCTCGAGGAGCCGCGCATCCATTGCCTCGGGCCCGGAGACCCCGGCGGCTTCGTAGTCGATCCAATCGGCATTGATGTCGTGCGATGGCGTGCCGGTGCGTTCGGCCTCGCGCAGGTGAAACACGCGCGTGGACAGCGCATCGCCTTCGTACGCCGATTCCCGGATCGGCCGGTGCTTGAGTCCGTAGAGCAGGTTGTCGCGCACGCTGACCGGGAACAGATAAGCCGGCGCGCCGACGTAGCTGAGCGCACGGCCGGTGACCGCCTCGGGTGCGCGGGTGGTGTCAATGCCGCCCATCTCGACCGACCCGCTGGTCGGAAACACCAGGCGCGCGACCAACTGGGCGAGCTCGCTGCTGCCCGAGCCATGCGAGCCGACGACCGCGACGTGCGTGTCGAGCCCGGTTTCGAACGACACGCCGTCCACCGCCTTGGCGCCGGATTCGTCGATCAGCGTGAGGTTCGACACGCGCAGGGCGCCCTCGCGCGGCAACTGCGGCGCGTCGATCAGTTCCTGGATCGCCGGGGGGACGAGGTCCTCGACCGTGAACTGTTCGATGACCTGGGTGTACTTGATCGTGACGTCGAGACGGCGTTGGTCCCAGTCGATCAGCTCCTTGACCGGGCTCGGCAGATCCTTGTAGGCGGCGATGACCGCAACCAGCGCGCCGAGGTCCAGCCGCCCGACGATCACCAGATAGCCGCCGACCGAATAGAAGATGAACGGCGTGACCTGGGCGAGGAAATTGTTGATGAACTTGATGAAGAACTTGCGCTGGAAAAACTCGAAGCGGGTGCGAAACAGCTTGCCGAGCCGATCCGAAATTTCCGCGCGCTCGTAGTTCGACGTGTCGTGCGCATGGATTTCCGCGACGCCATCGACGCACTCGGCGATGCGTCCGGCGAGCTGGCGCGCGCCGAGCTGGCGTTGCTTTGCGAGCACCAGCAGGCGGCGGCGCATCTTCGGAATCAGCGCGGTTTGAAAGATCACGACGCCGAGTGCGACCGCGCCGAGCAGCAGGTGCTGGTAGACGATGAAGAACAGCGCGGTCAAGGCCTGGCCGCCGAGAAACAGCGGCGCGATGATGGCGTCGCCGATGAACCCGCCGAGCGGCTCGATCTCGTCCTTGATCATGGTCGCCATCTCGGCCGATTTGACGCGCCGAAAGCGCGGCAGCGGAAAGCGCAGGATGTGATCGAAGAGCAGGTAGCGCAGGCGACGCAACATGCGCTCGCCCATCCAGCCCTTCATCGTGTTGATGCGCAGCTTGAGCAGCCCGTTGATGACGATCAGCGTCAGGAATGCGACGCACAACGCGAATAGGTAGGGCAGGCGCGACAGCTCGAAGCCGTCGAACAGCGTGATGCGTTGCCCGCCCAGCAGATCGGGCAGCGAGAAGCCGATGCGCAGAAAAGCCGCAACCGAATCAGGGTCAGGAAAGCTTTGGCCCTGGATCGCCTGGTTGATGATGGTCTTCGGGATGTCGAGCGAGAAGAAGTAGACCCCCATCGACGCGACGACGAACGGCACGATCAGCAGCTGCTCGCGCCTGCTGAAGCGAAGGATGAATCCGAATAGCGTGCGTTCCATTCCGGGTGCGCGCGGCACTGGCGGCGCGGCCGTCATCTTAACCCGCAGGCCCTTCGCCACCCTACGATCCGCTATAGTTGGGTGGTGCAGACGGGGGACGACGATTTCACGATCCGGTTCTGGGGCGTGCGGGGCAGCATCGCATGCTCCGGGCCCGAGACCATGCGCTACGGCGGTAACACGTCATCGCTCGAGGTGCACTGCGGCGGGCGGCGGCTGCTGTTCGATGCGGGCTCGGGAATCCGCTATCTCGGCAATGCGATGCTCGCCGAGGCGCCGGTGGATGTTGACCTCTACCTGACGCACACGCATTTCGACCACGTTTGCGGACTGCCGTTTTTTCGCCCGTTGTTTCAGCCGCAGAATACGTTCCGCGTCTGGGCTGGCCACCTCGGCGGGCGCGTGACGCTGCACCGCGTGGTGTGCGAATTCATGATCTCGCCGCTGTTTCCGGTTCCGCCCGAGGTGTTTCGTTCCAATCTGAGCTACCTCGAATTCGATGCCGGCCAGACGCTGTCGCCGGGTCCCGGCATCACGCTGCGTACCGCCGCGCTGAACCACCCGGACGGGGCGACGGGCTATCGCATTGAATACGGCGGCCGCGCCGCGTGCTATCTCACCGATACCGAGCATGTCCCGGGCGCACCCGATCGCAACGTTCTCGCGCTCATCGAGGGCGCCGACCTGGTGATCTACGACTGCATGTATACCGATGCCGAATACGCGCAGGGCCACGCCGGCTGGGGGCACTCGACCTGGCAGGAAGGCGTGCGCCTGTGCAAGGCGGCGGGCGCCAAACGCCTGGTGGTGTTTCATCACGACCCCGACCACGACGACGACACCTTGGACGGCATCGCGCGTGAGGTCGAGCAGGCCCTGCCCGGATCGCTGCTCGCCTACGAAGGCCTGGTGCTCACGCCCTGACGGCGCGTTCTCTCGCCGCCTAACGCCGCCTAACGCCGCCTAACGATAGGGGTCGGCCGCGTCGCGCAGGCCGTCGCCGAAAAAATTGAATGCCAGCACGATGACGAACACGGGGAGGACCGTGATCATCAGCCAGGGGTAGAGCGCGACCACGTTGATATTCTGCGCCTCGTTCAGCAGCACGCCCCAGCTGGTGATCGGCGGGCGCAGTCCGAGACCGAGAAAGGACAGCGCCGTCTCGCCGAGGATCATCCCGGGGACGGCGAGCGTTGCCGAGGCGATCAGATGGCTCGCGAAGCTGGGCAGCAGGTGGCGCGCGATCACGCGGCCCGGCCCCGCGCCCATCAGCACCGCGGCGGTCGCGAAATCCTCCTCGCGCAGGGCGAGCAGCTTGGAGCGCACCGCGCGCGCGAGCCCCGGCCAGTCGAGTAGCCCGAGGATGATGGTGATGCCGAAATAGACCAGGATCGGGCTCCAGGTGATCGGCAGCGCCGCCGAAAGGGCCATCCACAGCGGCAGCTCGGGAAAGGCGCGCACCATCTCGATGAAGCGTTGAATGACGTTGTCGATCCAGCCGCCGTAGTAGCCCGAGATGCCACCCAGCACGATGCCGATGAAGAAGCTGACCGCGATCCCGAACAGGCCGACCGTGAGCGAGATGCGCGTGCCGTAGACGATGCGCGAGAACAGGTCGCGTCCGAGCCGATCAGTGCCGAGGAGGAACGCGGTGCCCCCTTCGGCCGGACAGAAGAGGTGAATTTTCGACTCGAAGAGGTTCCAGAACGCGTAGCCGTCCCCGCGGCAGAAGAAGCGCAGCGGCTGCACCCGGGACGGATTGGCCCGGTACTCGCGCTTGAGGGTCTCCAGGTTGAGCCGCATCGTGTAACCGTAGACGAAGGGGCCGACGAAGCGGCCCTCATGGAACAGCTTAAGTGCCTGCGGTGGCGCGTAGATGTGGCGCGCGTCGCGCGTATGCAGCTCGTAGGGCGCGATGACCTCGCTGACCAGCGTCGAGCCGTAAAACAGCAGCAGAATCACACCCGAGATCACCGCGATGCGGTGGCGGCGGAACTTCCACCACATGATCTGCCACTGCGAGGCGCGGTAGAACCGCTCCTGTGCGGGCGTGAGCTCCTCGCTCGCCGCGGGCTCGAACGGCTCGGTCGAGACGAAGTGCGCGAGCCGGCCATCGCGCTCGACGGCCCCGCTCACTTCGCCATCCCTCCGGTGAGGCGGATTCTCGGGTCGAGCACCGCAAGCAGCAGGTCGGAGATGAAGGTGCCGATCACCGCGAGCAGCGAGAGGAACATCAGGAATGAGCCGGCAAGGTACAGATCCTGGCTTTGCAGCGCATCGAGCAGCATCGGGCCCGAGGTTTGCAGCGACAGGACGACGGCCACGATCGCCGAGCCGGAGATGATGCTTGGCAGCAGGCTGCCGATGTCTGCGATGAACGGGTTGAGCGCCATGCGCAGCGGGTATTTGAGCAGCAGCCGCGTGGGCGGCATGCCCTTGGCGCGCGCCGTGACGACGTACTGCTTCTGCAGCTCGTCGAGGAGATTCGCGCGCAGGCGCCGGATCATGGCCGCGGTGCCGGAGGTGCCAATCACGATGACCGGAATCCAGAGGTGATCGAGCACCGAGCTGGCCTTGGACCAGCTCCAGGGCGCGCCGAGGAATTCCGGATCCATGATGCCGCCGATCGAGAGGCCGAACTGGACGTTGGCGAAGTACATCAAAACCAGCGCGAGCAGGAAGTTTGGTGTCGCAAGCCCGACGTAGCCGAGCAGGGTCAGGCCGTGGTCGCCCCAGCTGTACTGGTGGGTCGCGGCATAGACGCCGATCGGAAACGCCACCGCCCAGGTGAACAGGATGGTCGAGAAGTTGAGCACGAAGGTCAGCATCAGCCGGTCGCCGACGACCTCCTTCACCGGCAGGTCATACTCGAAGGACCAGCCCCAGTCGCCCTGGAGGAGTCCGGAAAAGCCGTTCGCGCCCGGCCAGATGCCGAGCCACACCGCGTACTGCTCGATGAAAGGCTTGTCGAGGCCGAACTCGCGGCGGAGGAATTCGACGCGCTCGAGTGCGGCCGTCTCGCCCGCGCTCTTCAGTTCGGCAATCTGATTCGAGAGGAAGTCGCCGGGCGGCAGTTGGATGATGACGAACGTCACGAAGCTGATCACGAGCAGCGTCGGGATCATGATCAGGATGCGGTGGATCGTATAGTTCAGCATCGACGAAGCGGGTGCGCCGGCGCGCGGCCGAAGCGCGCATCGGCACGCACCGCGGGATCGGCTTGCGGCCTAGCGCGTCCTATTCAGCGCAACCAGAAGGTGTCGGGCCGGTAGACGCCGAAGAACGCGCCGGGGTCCCAGTTATAGATACCCTTTGCGGGGACGCCTTGCACGTTGTTGCGCACCACCACGGGCTGCGGTACGCCGCTCACCACGCCGATGACGAACTGCTGCTCGGCGTGGATCTCGAGCATGCCTTGCCAGACTGCCGCGCGGGCTTCGCGCGTGGTCGCGGCGTTCCACGCCGCGAGCGCCTTTGCGAGTGCCACGATCTCCGCGACGTCGGGCGCGTCGCCTGCCTTGCCGCTGGTCTCGAAGTGCTGGCCGAACTTCGGCCACTGCAGCTGGTGCTGGCTGGTCGGTGCCAGCTCCTCGGGGCTCATGTCGGCGGTGGGAATCCCGTTCTCCCAGCCGCTCCAGACCGACATCAGGGTTTCGCCGGAGAAGATGCGGTTGCGGAAGACTTCGCGTTGCGACGGCTTGCTGAACAGTTTGATCCCGACCTCGCGCCACATCTCCCGGATCAGTTCGAGGACGTCGGTCTGCTCGGTGCTTTCGCCAGCGGTCTCGACGATGATCTCGATCGGGCGGCCGTCGGGCAGCTGGCGCAGGCCGTCGGATCCGCGCGCGAGCCCCATCGCGTCGAGCAGCTTGTTGGCGGCTGCGCGGTCGAAATTCGCCCAGCGCTTCTGGTAGTGCTCCTTGAACAGCGGGCTGTCCGGAAGCACCGTGTTGTTGGCCTCGATCGCAAGCCCGAAATAGAGCACGTTATTGACCAGCGCGCGGTCGATGGCGAGCGACAGCGCACGCCGGAAGCGGACGTCGCGCATCACTTTGCGCCACACCGGGTCGTTCGCGTTCAGGTTGGGGAACAGCGCGAAATGCGATCCCTTGGCGGTTCGCCAAAGCAGCGTGCGATAGTCGTTCTGCTTTTCCGCCTTCTTCAGGAAGGTGTAGTTGTTGAACTGGAGATCACGCGCCTGCAGGTCGGCCTCGCCTGCGCCGGCCTTGGCGGGGATGAGCTTGCCGTTGGCAACGAGCATGTCGATGCGGTCGATGTAGGGCAGCTGGTTGCCCTGCGCGTCGACGCGGTGAAAGTACGCGTTACGCATCGCGAGGAAGCGATCGGCAGGGGGTTTCGTCGAGTTTGCCCACGGCTGCAGCGTCGGCAGATCCGGATTGTCGAAGCTGTACATGTTGTCGCGTTTGTTGTGCACGCGCGCCCAGCCGCGTTTCGTGGTCCCGTCCTTCTCCGCTTTGGCGACCTTGGGGTTGTGCTTTATGTGGAACGTCTTCAGGTAGTGTGCCGGCCGATAGATGAACAGCGGCGAGGTCCCGGCGAGACGCGGCAGGAACTCGCGGTTCGGGCTCGGCCAGGTATATCGCAGCGTGGTCTGGTCGATGATCTCGACCTTGGGCGGCTGGCCGTCGACGAGCAGGGCGCGCGGCGGACCGGTCGGGCTGAGTGCCGAATTGTTCGCCACGTCCTCCCAGTAGTAGCGGAAATCCTCCGTGGTGAACGGCTTGCCGTCCGACCATTTGTGACCCGCGCGCAGCTTGAGCGTGAAGCTCCGGCCTTCCTTGACGTCCATGCTTTCGAGGATGTCCGGAACAATGTCGAAACGCGTGTCGTAACCCACGAGCCGGGCGTAGCCATAGACCACGAGCATGCGCACGTCCTTCGCGCGGCCGATGAGGGTGCGCAGCGTCCCGCCCGACTTGCCGGTCGTCTGGCTGACGCGCGGCGTTTTCGGTACGCGCTCGGCGACTGGCGGCAGCTTCTTCGCGCCGACGTCGTCGGCCAGCATGGGCGTTTCCACGAGGCTGGCGGCGCCGGCCGGCAGCGCAAGCAGGCCGCTCAGCAGCCATGCTGCGAGCCGGCCATGGCTGGCCGCACGCCACGGGGTGGAAGACGAAGTCTGGGCGTTGGTTTTCATGCAATGAGCTCCGAAGTGTCGGCGGATTCGTGGGCACGCACCAGGTGCCCGTTGCCAAGGTCAATCATACTGGTCCGCACGCTCGCGTCCAGGCGAAATGGGTTCGGCCAGGCGCTGGGGTCCGATGCCTTGCCCTCCATGAGGGCCTCGAAGTTGAGCAGGCGGTCAAGATCCGGGTCCGGCACGGCCGAGAGCAGGGCCTTGGTATAGGGGTGAATCGGATTTCTAAACAGCGTGTGGCAGTCTGCGGTTTCGACGATGCGGCCCGCGCACATGACGGCGATGCGGTCAGCAACATAGTGCACCACGGCCAGATTGTGTGAAATAAAGATGTAGGTCAGGTTCAACGTTTCGCGCAGATCGCGCAGCAGATTCAACACCTGGGCCTGGACCGAGACGTCGAGCGCCGAGACCGGCTCGTCGAGCAACAGCAAATCGGGGCTCAGCGCCAGCGCGCGTGCGATGCCGAGGCGCTGGCGCTGGCCGCCGGAAAAGCTGTGCGGGTAGCGACGCAGGTAGCGTACGTCGAGCCCGACCAGGAGCATCAGCTCCTTGACCCGTTCGAAATGCTCGTCCTCATCGCCGATGCCGTGGATCACCAGCGGTTCGGCGATGATCTCGAGTGCGGACATGCGCGGATTGAGCGACCCGAACGGGTCCTGAAACACGAACTGAACCTTGCGCCGGTAGTCGAACAACGCCTCGCCCTTTAACGCGAGCACGTCGCGCGACGTACCGTAATCGTCGAACACGATCTCCCCCGCGTCGGGCGGGAACGAACGCAGGATCATCTTCGCGAGGGTGGTCTTGCCGCAGCCTGATTCGCCGACCAAGCCGAGGCATTCGCCCGCATTGACGTGAAAGCTGACGTCGTCGACCGCGAGCACCGCGCCCGCAAGCTTGGTGCCTATGAGTGAGGTTTTCCGGGTCTGAAACCGTTTCGTCAGATGGTGCACCGCGAGCAGCGCTGCACCACCCTCGCGCACCACCGGCCGCTTGCTCGGCGCGAGCAGACGGTGCTCGGTGGTGACCTGGACTTCGCGAATCGGCGTCAGGCGTTCCCCTGCGGCCATGTTGAAGCGCGGTACCGCGCGCATCAGCGCGGTGAGGTAGGGGTGCTGCGGGTCGCGAAAAATGTCTTCGATCGTTCCCGCCTCGGTGACGCGGCCCTGATACAGAACGACCACTTCCTCGGCCATATTGGCGACGACGCCCAGATCGTGCGTGATCATCAGCACCGCCATGTTCAGCTCGCGCTGCAGGTCCCGGATGAGCTGCAGGATCTGGGCCTGGATCGTGACGTCGAGCGCCGTCGTCGGTTCGTCGGCGATGAGGAGCGCGGGCCTGCAGACCAGTGCCATCGCGATCATCGCGCGCTGGCGCAGCCCGCCCGAGAGTTCGAACGGGTAGCTGTGCTGGGCGCCGGCCGGGTTGGGAAATCCGACATGACGCAGCATCTCGACGACCGCCGCGCGGCGTTCGGCTTTGCCGAAATGCGTGCGGTGCAGTGCGAGCGCCTCACCGATCTGGTTGCCGATCGTGTGCAGCGGCGAGAGCGCGGTCATCGGTTCTTGAAAGATGATCGAGGCGCGTCCACCGCGGATCGCCTGCATCGAGGTGCTGTTGCGATCGAGGCGTGCGATGTCGACCACCGTGCCTGGCCGATCTGGGTCGGCAAACAGAATTTCGCCGGCTTCGATGCGCGCAATCGTCGGCAGGATGCCGAGGATCGCTTGGGCGATGATCGATTTGCCGGAGCCCGATTCGCCGACCAACGCGATCGTGCGGCTCTCCGGGACACGAAACGACACGCCGTCGGCGGCCTTGACCGTGCCGGCATCGACTTCGAGGTAGACCTTGAGATCGTTGATGGTCAGAAGATCCGGCATCGCGCGATCCCTCGCTTCGGACGACGTCCCGATCAGGCCGTGATACCGAGCGTGCCCAGATTCGCGAGCGTGCCGGCGTCGAACTCGAGCCCGCGCTGCCGAGCCTCGCGCACCGCGGCGCCGACGAGCTCGACGAAACCCTCGAGCGTGGACTCGATGCGGATCGATCGCCGCGGGCCCTTCACCAACAACTCCATCCATCCTCCCGAACGATCCTGTCGCGTCGAATAATAGTTCAAACGCACCGCGCGTACATCGTCCCATCGGATGTCGACGCCCAGCGGACCACGGGCGCCGATCCCCGTCGCGTCAATCTCGATACGGGTCAGCTGGCGAACGACTGTCCGCGCGAAGTATACGAGGAAAAGCAGGCCCATTAGGCCGAGCAGCCAGCTGACGATGGTCGCCGGTTGCCCAAACAGCAGCGGCCCGAAGCCGATCGCGATGCCGGTGCCGGCGAGCCCGTACGCGGCGCGCAGCGCGCGCTGCGGATAGCGATGGATCGCTGCGCTCATGCGCCGCGCCCGAACAGTGCCTGCGCGTCGATCCAGCGCAGCTGCGGATTCGACCGCGTGCGCTCGAGCAGCGCTTCCAGAAAGCGCCATGCTGCCGCGTCGTGCTGCAGATGGTGCGTCAGCCAGCCGGTCGGCTCGCCGGCGTCGGCGCCGCCCTCGCGGCGCGCAGCGAGATGGCGCACGGCCTGATCGAGCGCGGCCGCGACGCCGACGAAACCCCGTGCGCCGCGCCAGTCAATGAGGTCGACGTGGGTGTTGACCTGGCGCAGTCCCGGCGCCGGCCGCGCGGCCGCGCGGGGCCCGAAGCTGCTCATCCCGTGCAGGCCGGTCTCAGGCAGGCGGGCGGCGAGCGTGGCGGGCAGGCGGTTCCAGGGCGGCGCGAACACGCCGAGTGCTCTTGCGCCCGCGAGCGCGGCGAGGCGCGCGCGGCCCGCCGCGATGCGTGCGAGGGCGTCAGCGTCCGGTTCGGTGGCGGCGAATTCGGTCCGTTTGCCACCGTCGCCGCCGCGGTTTTGATGGTCGACGCCGTGCTGGAGCACGCACGCGTCCGCGTGGCGTTCGCCGAGTCGGTCGAACAGCGCGGGGTCGGCGGTCGCAGGCACGACCGCGAGCGCAATCGGCACGTCCATTTCGCCTGCAAGATCGACCAGCCGCTCGAGCGCAGGCGTCCACTGCGTTGCGTCGTCGTCGCGCCACCAGAAGTCCACCGAGCGGCCGGCGTCGCGCCAGCGCGCGAGCTCGTCGTCCAAGACCTGCCACGTGCGGCTTACCAAGGCAGGGCCTCGCTCCACTGCCGCAGCAGCGCTGCGCTGCGCGCAGCGCCGTCCATGTCGATCGATACCCGATCGGCCCGCGGCCGTTTAATCGCGCGATCGACCGCCGCGGCAAGGGCGTCCACGCTGAGTGCCGACTCGTCGACGATGTCGATCGCACCGCGCTCGGCAAGCAGCCGCGCGCGCAGGGTCTGCTCGGTTTCCTTGCGCCCGACGTAAGGGATCATCACCGCGCGCGCGTTCGCCTGCAGGGTCTCGAGCAGGGTGTTGTAGCCGGCCTGGCTGATCGACAGTGCACAGTGGCGCAGACGGCGGCGGAAATCGGGCCGGTTTGGTTCGACGATGACCCGGCCCGCGCCGCTGCCTGCGGCAATCGCCTGCAGTGCCTCGATCCGCGCCGCGGTCGGGCTGACCCCGGCGCGCACCCGCCAGAGCCGGTCGGCGAGTGCGGTGCGCGCGCGCGTACGGAGTGCCGTCTCGAGCACCGCGCCGCCGAATGCGCCGCCGCCGGCCGAGACGAGGACCTCGCCTGTCCCGTCGTCGCCCGCGCCGTTGGTGTCGTCGGTCGGCCGGTCGTCGACGACATAACCGGTGTAGGCGATGTGCTTGGCGATGCGCGGCGCATGCGGGAAGGTGCGCTCGAACGGGATGAACGCCGGGTCACCGTGCACCAGTGCCCAGTCGAAATAGCGCTCGAAGGCCTCGAGCATCTTCTGCAGCCGTGCTGCATTGTCTTCGTTGTCCTGCAGCACGTCGCGTGCCGATGACACGATCACCGGCCGCTGGGCTGCGGCTTTCGCTGCCTCGAGCAGGGGCAGGAGCTCGAAGCGCATCAGCCGCCGACCGAACGGGTAGAGCTCGATCACGAGTGCATGCGGCTGGAACGTTCGCCATAACCCGAGCAGCAGGTCGCGGCGGCGTGCCTTCCAGGCGTCGTCCACCGGGCGGCCGTCGGCGTCGATCAGAACCTTGAAGCTCGGGTCGGTGGCCACCGTGGGTGGCAGCTGCACGAAGCGCGCGTCGCCCAAGGGCAGGTCGGGGACCGGCGTGCCGCCGCTGACCAGCGTGACATCGAGTCCCGCCGTTGCGCAGGCACGCGCGAGGATCGCCGAGCGCTGCAGATGACCGATGCCCAGCAGGTGCTGGACATAGATCAGGACCCGCCGTCGCGCGTTCACGCTGCCGCTCACGCCGCGCCGGCGTCCTCGCGCGCCGGCGCCAGCGGCAGGTTGAGCGCTTCGATGTGTGGTGCGCCTTGCGCGTCGAGCCGAAACACCTGCAGCGCGTTCCAGTCGAGCTTCGCCGGCGGCCGCCCGAGCATGTCCCAGTTGCAGGCGGCAGCGAGCAGCACGCGGATCACCCCACGGTGCGTGAACGCGAGCGTCGGCTGCGCGCCGACCGCGATTTCGGCGAGCCAGGGACGCAGGCGTTCGAGCACGCGACGCGGACTTTCGCCGCCCTCGGGCGTGAAGTCGAGCCCGCGCGCCTCGTTCTCCAGCATCCGCTTGCCGAGTTCGACGCGCAGATCGGCGATGCGCCGTCCCGCCCATGCGCCCCAGTCCATCTCGGCGATACGCGGCTCGCGCCTCGCCTGCGCGCGGCCGAGCAGCGTAGCGGTCTCGACGCAGCGCAGGAGCGGGCTGGTCACTGCGTGCATGTCTGCGCAGAGCGCCGGCAATGCGCAGGCGCGCAGCGCGGCGCGCCCCGCAGCGGACAACGGGATGTCGGTGCGACCCTGGATACGTTTGTCGCGGCTCCAGTCGGTCTCGGCGTGACGCAGGGTGGCGAGCAGCGTCATGACGCGGCCACCGCAGGCGGCCAGCCGGCTGCGACCTGCGCGAGCGCGGCGTCGAGCGTCTGCGCTGCGGCGCCGATGTCGCGCTCGGCGTCGACGAAGGCCGCCGCCGCGTCGCCCATCGCGCGGCGGCGCGCCGGGTCCACGAGCAGGCTGCGCAGCTGCGCGGCGAACCCCGGTGGATCTTCCGGCGGCGCGAGCAATCCGGTGCGACCATCGATGACGACGTCAGGCACGCCGCGCAGCGCGCAGGAAACCACGGGCAGGCCCGCGGCCTGGGCTTCGAGCATCGCCATCCCGTAGGCCTCGTTTACCGCGGGCCACGCAAACAGGTCACCCGCTGCGCAGGCGGCCGCAAGCGCGACCGCATCGAGCGCGCCGAGAAAGGTCGTGCGGCCCGGCGCGGCGCTGTTTAGGGCTGCTTCGACCTCGGCGCGCGCGCCGCCGTCGCCCGCCACCAGCAGGCGCCAGGGAAGATCGCGCACCAGGGCCAATGCGGCGGCGAGCGCCTGGTAGGAGGCGAGTTTGTCACCCGGGCGCATCATCGCCGCGACGATGAGCCAGGGAATCCCCGGATCGATGGCATGCGTTTGCGCGAGCCGCGCCCGATGCGCAGCGCGCGCGGTGCGTGCCGCGGCGAACGGCGCGGCCTCGAGGAAGGGCGGCAGGCGACGAATGCGCCCGGCCGAACCGAGGAGTGCTTCGAGGCAGGGGACATCGTGCTGGGTCGGCGCGAGTACGAGTGCCGCGTGACGGATCGCCGCTGCGTTGCCGTCGTGGCCGATCGCCCACGGCCCGCCGGCGCGCTTCGGCGCGTGCGAGGCCTCGGCGACGACATAGGGGATGGCGAGCGCGGCGCTCGCCACGGGCCCGAGCCAGTCGGGTGCTTTGTAGTACAAGTGATAGGTGAACCATAGCTCGGGCCGCAACGCGGCCGGCCCTTCGCGCCAGCCGGCGGCGAGCCGCTCACCGAGCGCGATGCCCTGCGTGCGCAGCGCCGCCTGGCGCGCGGGATCGCCGTCGCGCTCGAAGCTGCGAAAGCTCGAGACAAGTTCGACGTGATGGCCGGCGCGCGCCAGCGCCGCCATCAGCAGGCCCGCGACGCGCCGATCGCCGGACGGAACGCCATGTGTTGGCGCCTTGAGCGGCGCGTAAAAAGCAATGCGCATGGCGGATTTTATTCTGGCTGCGTGGGGCCTATCGTGTGGTCCGGGACCCGGTTGGCGCCCGCTGCCGCGAGGCCGAACTTCGCCGCCAGCCGGTCCAGGTTGTCCTCCAGCCTGAAGCGCTCGGCAACCCGCGCCTGTCCGGCTGCGCCGAGCGCCTGGCGGCGCGCCGGATCGCCGATCAGCAGCGCGAGCGCTTGCGTCAGCGCGGTGCTCGATTCCGGCGCAACGAGCAGGCCCGTGACCTCGTGTTCGATCAGTTCGGGAATCGCCGAGACCCTGCTCGCCACGCAGGCGAGGCCCTGGCTTTGCGCCTCCATGAGCACGTTGGGCAGGCCGTCGCGGTCGCCGTCGTGCGCGATGCGCGAGGCGAGCGCGAACAGGTCGGCGGCGCGGTACTCGGCGAGCAGCGCGTCGTGCGGCAGGGCGCCGCGCCAGGCGATGCGCTCGCCGATGCCGAGCGCGCGCGCGCGGCGCTCGAGGTCCTTGTGCAACGGCCCGCCGCCGGCGTGAACCAGGCGCCAGTGCAGCGCGCGCGGCAGGCTGGCGAGGGCTTCGAGCAGGATGTCGGTGCCCTTTTTTTCGACCAATCGGCCCACGCTGAGCACGATCACCGGATCAGCGGGAGCGTGCCCATCGCGCACGTGGCGCACGTGGCGCGCGTCGCCGGGAGCCGGGAAGCGCGCGAGATCGACGCCGTGGTACACGAGTTCGACGCGTGCCGGCGGTGCGAGCGCCGCGAGGTGTTCGCGGTTGGCGGCCGTGCAGGTCACCAGCCAGGCGCAGGCGGCGAGCTTCTCGCGCTTCTCCCACTCGGGGGTGGTCCAGATGTCTTTTGCGTGCGCCGAAGCGCTCCACGGCAGCCCGCGCAGGAGCGCGGCGTAGCGGGTGACGGAGGCCGGGGTGTGGAGGAAATGGACATGCAGCTGGGTCACATCGCGCGGCAGTTCGTCGGCCAGCACCAGCGCCTGACCGAAGCGGCGCAGCCGGTTCGGCGTCGGGTCACGTCGCAGGTCGCGCAGCCACAGGGCGCGTGCCGGCGCATAGGTCGGCCAACGTCGCAGGCGTCGCCAGGCACGCAGGACGCGCTGTGGTTCCTGGTGAAGATACTCGGGCAGATAGAGCAGCGGCGCACGGATTTCCGCGTGTACCGGATGCGTGCGGCGGTCGGTCGGCTGGCGCAGGGAGACGATGATGCACTCGAGCCCGCGGCGCTCGAGCGCGGCAATCTCCTGCGCGATGAACGCTTCGGACAGGCGCGGATAGCCCTTGAGGACGACCGCAACGCGTCCGGCGCGGGTCCCGCGCATGCGATCAGGCGCGGCGCAGGGCCGCGCTATCGACTGTGTTTACTTCGGCCTCCTCGTCCCGCGCCCCCTCGATCCAGGGCGAAATGAGGCGCGCGACGTTTTGCAAGCCTTCGAGCAGGCCCGGCACGACCACCTCGGAGGGCAGGTTTTGGCGCGGCAGTGCGCGCAGCGCCGTGGCCATCGTTTCAGGGTCGCGGCGCCCATCGTCAACCAGCATGCTGACCAGGCCGAGACTCGAGGCGCGCGACGCGCGGATGAACTGTTCGAGCCGCGGCGTGGTACGCGGCACGATCAGCGCTCGCTTGTCGAGCGAGAGGATCTCGCAGAAGGTGTTGTAACCGCCCATCGCGACCACACCCGCGGCACGCGCGACCAGGGTTTCGAGATGGTTGTAAAACGTGATCGTGTCGACGCGCTTGAGACGCGCGGCGCGCCGGATAAACTCGCCCTGGCGCTCGGAATGCATGAACGGTCCGAGCACGAGCAGCGCGGGATAGGGCAGCAGCGGATCATGCTCGTAGGCGCGCAGTACCCAGTCGATCAGCGCCTCGCCGTCGCCGCCGCCACCCGTGGTGACGAGCAAATAGGGCCGCTGCGTAATTTCCGGCAGCCGCGAGCTGACGTCGGAGTCCGGCGCTTCGCGCGCCAGGTAGCCGGTGTAGAACATGCGCTGGCGCACGCTGAGCGGCAGCGAAATGCCGTCGAGCGGGTCGCAGATCTGCGGCAGGCCGTAGACCCAGATCGCGTCGTAGTAATCGCGCAGTGCAGGGACCGCATTCTTGCGCTCCCATTCCGGCGCCAGCAGGCGCGGCTCGTCCATGACGTCGCGCAGGCCAAGCACGAGCCGGGTTCCGCGCGGCTTCAATACCTTGAGCGTCTCGAGCACCTCGCCGCGCAGGCCGAGCGGTTCCTTGTCGACGATGAAGACGTCGGGGTCGAACACCTCCGCGGTATGGCGGATGATCGAGGAACGCATCGACAGGGTGCGCTCGATGTCGATGTGCAGATTGAGCGGCGTGTATTCGCCGTTGCGCAGCTTGATCACGCCCGGCACGCGCACGAAATCGACCCGCGAGCGGAAATCGAAGCTGCCGATGATCGGCGAGCCGGACAGGATGAGCACCGAGAGCTGCTTGAATCGCTCGACCAGCGAGTGCGCGATGGTCTGGCAGCGCCGCAGGTGGCCGAGGCCAAAGCTGTCGTGGCTGTAGATGAGGATGCGGCCCGCGCCTTGAGTCGATCTCATGGTTGTTTTCCCCTTGGCGCGTCGCGGCTCGCCGAGCAGCCTAGCCTCCCTGGCGCGCCGCCGGCAGCCCGGATTGTGATCCGGGGTCGGCGGCGGGCGCAAGTCCGGTCGTACGCCGCCCTAAAGCGGGTCGCCCGAATGTGTTAGATAGCTGCCTGCACGCACCCATGCCCGCACGCCGTTTGGCAACCCATGCCCAATCTCATCCTCATTCATCAGCGGTCGAAACAAGATCCGGCTGACTACCGCGAGATCGCGCAGCGGATTGCGGCGCGCGCGCCGGAGCTCGCGGTGCATGTCGCGGATACCAAGGACCGCGCCTGGCGCCCGCCCGGGTTCGACGCCGCGCAGCCAACGCTCACGGTCGCGCCGATGCCGCGACGCGGATTCGTCCCGCCGCACGGGGCCGTGTGCGAGGGCTACGAGTTTCCGAAGGGCGAACAGTACGAGCGCCTCGCCGCCATCGAGGTCCCGGTGCCGAAGTGGACGCGCGTCACCCCGGACATCGCGCTCGATCCGGCCGACTGGGGGCCCTACGTCGTCGTCAAACCCGAGCTGGGGCGCAAGGGCGCGGAGATCTTCATCAAGCGCACCGGGCGCGTGCGCTATCGGGCGCCGGAGAGTTTTCCGGAGGACCATCCGGTGCGCAAGGCGCCGCTCGTCGCGCAGCAATTCATCTACACCGGACGCTGGCCGGTGAACTACCGGGTGGTGACGCTGTTCGGCACGACGGTGCTGAGCTGGCGCTGCGAGGCGGATCATCGCTACTGGCCGCTCGAATCACGCTGGGACTTCCGCGCGACGGGTGGGATCACGGTCGTGTCGAACAAGAAGGACTCGCATTACACGCTCGCCTTCGACGCCGATGTCATCGCGCTCGCCGAGCGCGCGCACGCTGCGTTCCCCGACCAGCCGCTGCTCGGCACCGATATCGTGCGCGATGCCGAGAGCGGCGCGCTCTACGTGATCGAGTGCAACCCGCGCGGTGATGCCTGGCTCATCTCATCTGACACCGGGCGCGAGATCGAGCAGGCCAACGGGCTGGATTTCGCCGCGCAGTTCGGCGCGCTCGAGGTCGCGACCGAGGTGCTGATGCGCGAGACGCGTGCGCGGGCGCGCTGAGGCGCCGGGGGTAAGATGTGCGCATGCTGATCGACACCCGGCCGCAGGTCATCGTCGCGCTGCTCGCGCTGGGGATGGCGTTGGCATTCGTCGTCGCCGACCGCCGCTCGCCGACCAGCCGGGCGCTGGCGCTGTTCCTCGCGTTCGTCGGCCTGTCGATCGGCGTCGGCGTACTGATTGCGTTTTCCTACCACGCGCAGGCGGGCATCCAATGGTGGAGCGGCGTTTTCGCGATTCCCGAGACGCTCGCCTTTGTCTTCGCCTTCGAATGGATCCTGCGCGTGCGGCGCACCGTACCGACGCGCAACCTGAAGACGCGCTTTGCCGACCGGCAGCTGCGCGTTGCGCAAGCCCTTGCCTTGCTGTACCTGCTGCTTGCGGCGCTGTATCCCGTCGAGCGCTCGACCTACTTCATGAATCCTGAAATAGGTGCTCGCCCGCTGGCGACGGTCGAATTCTGGATTTTTGCCGTGCCGCTCGGGGTGTCGCTGATTCTCGGTATCGGCTCGGGGATCCTGCTGCTCAATCGCCGCCCCGACAAGGCAGAGCGGATCCGGCTGGTCGCCTTCATGATCGGTGCGCCGATCATGGCATCGGGCCTCGTCCTCCCCGTCCAGTTTGCCCCGGTCGCCACTGCAATCGGTCTGCTCACGCTCCTCGTCGGCGGCGTTCAGTACCACGTCATTCAGGGCTCGCGTGCGCAGTTCATGGCGCGTTTCCTCGCGCCGCAGGTCGCCGAACTGGTGCGCGAGCAGGGATTGAAGAGCGCGACCCAGGAACGCACGCTCGAACTCTCGGTGGTGTGCTGCGACCTGCGCGGATTCACCGCGTTCACTGCGGCAACCTCGTCGCAGCGCGTGATCGCGATCCTGCGCGCGTACTACGACGCGGTGGGCGAGGCGGCCGCGACGGTCGGCGGGACGATCAAGGACCAGGCCGGCGACGGCGTTCTGATCCTCGTCGGTGCGCCGGTATCGGTGGCCGACCATGCGGCGCGTGCAATCGAGCTCGCCAGGCGCATCCGTGAGCAGGGCCTGGCGATCGCGGCGCGTTCGTCGGACAACGAGTTGCAACTCGGCGTGGGGGTGGGCGTGGCGAGCGGCTTCGTGACGGTCGGCGTGATCGGCGGCGCCTCGCGCCTCGAATACACGGCGGTCGGTCCCGCAGTGAATCTCGCCGCGCGCCTATGCAGCGAGGCCAACCATGGCGAAGTGTTGGTCGACGCGCGCACGCGCGAACTGCTCGACGACGACGCGCGGCGTGCGGATCTGCACGCCGGTGAGATCCTGCAGCTAAAGGGATTTCCCCAGCCGGTGCCGAGTTTTACGCTCCAGGCCGGCTGACGCCGGTGCGGCGCGCGCCGGCGATGCTGCGCCGGCCTACTTCCAGTTCATGATCGGAACCCAGGCGCGTAGCTCGCGCCCCTGGTAGATGCGCCCCTGGATGCGCTTGGCCAGTGCGTCGGCCTGCGGCTTGCTCATTTCCATCTCGATCACTGCGCTCGGCGCGCCCGATTCACGCACCAGCTGAATAGCGTCGACCGGCGCGAAGGCGCTGAGCGCCTCCTGGATGCCGTCTTCGGTTACGTCGTCTGGGAGATTGCCGATCACGATACGCATCGGGGGTCGCCTCTTTCTGTCGTTGCCCTGTGTCGCCGTATGATACCGACCCTTCCTGGGTTGCGTTCGCATGGCGTTTACCGAACTGTTTTCCGATATCGCGACGCGTCTGTTCGGGTCGACTGGACCGGTGGACGCGGACCGGGCGCTCATCGAGGCGACGATCGAAGCGGTGGTCGACGCGGTCGACCCGCGCATCCGCGCCGAGCGTAAATACCGCGCGAAACTCGAGCCCGGCGTGCGCCGGACACTCGCGCATATGCGCGAATTCGCGCAGCAGCTGCCCGCGCCGATCGACCTGTCGCCCGCCGCCTGGCGCAGCGATCCGCTGATCAATGCGTGGTTTGCAAAGCCCGACGAGGTGAGCGCGCTGCTCGGACGCAGTCGCGAGCTGTACCGCTTTTTCGACGCGCCGGCGAACGCGGGCTGCGATGCGGCGCATGCACTGCTTGCGATGCGGCGCGAGGAACGCAAGACCCTCGGCGCGGCAATGGTCGACGGCATGCTGCGCCAGGACGTGGCGCAGGTCGCGGTGAGCTTCGGGCAGCATCGATTGATCGCGCCGGCGGCGGACGCGCTCGCGAGCCGGCGCGAAGTGGGGGCTGCGATCTTCCGCCGCCTGGCCGCGCTGGCGCTGCAGGGCATCGTCGGCAAGGAGCGCCGGGTGAAGGACCTCGAGGAGCGCAAGGCGATTCTGGCGACGCGGCTGCGCATGCTGCAGCTGCGCCGTGATGGTGTTCAGCGCGCGTTCGAAAGTGAAAGCGGAGCGGACCCGGCAAGCGACTCGGCGGTGGAGATCGCGCAGCTCGAGCGGGCACTGCAGAACACGGTCGACGCGTTCATCGATGAAAAGGCGAGCCTCGCCACGCTCGAGGGCACAATCAACAGCGTGCGGCGCATTCTCGAGGCGCCGCAGAAGCATCTCGGGCTCGAGACCATCGACCTGCGCCTGAACCGAATAGGGATTCGGGTCGCGCCCGGATCGAGCGATGCGGCGACCGACCTGAAGCTGCAGGCGCTGTTCATCGGCGAGGGCCTGCGCGGCGTCATTGCCTTCGTACGCTGCGCACGGCGCGACATGCCGCCGCGCGACGACGCGATCCGGCGGGCGGAGAAAACGTTGCTCTGAGGCGCGGCGTCGGCGCTATTTGCAGACGCCGGTACAGCGGATGACGCGTTCGGCGCAGGTGATGCGGGCGAACGGTTCGATCAGTTGAGGCTGCACGTCGCCGCCAGAGTGGTAGACGGCCGCGTTGTTGCACTGGCGCTGCTCGGTTGCGTACGTCACGTCGGTAAGCCAGACCACGTTCGAGCAACCGGGACTTCCCGTGCCGTACCGTACACCGACGGCGTAGGTCGCGCACAGCAGGCCGCGGTGCGAAACCAGCGCGTTGATCGTCCAGTCGCCCTTGGGACCGAGCGACGTTGTGGTCCCGCCGAAGTTGAAGTCAAGCTGACGCGGCTTGAGTACGACCGACGCGCTGCCGATGGCCTGCGCCGGCGCGGTGGTTCGGCTGGTGGTCGATTGGGCGGCGCTTTCCGAGCTAGAAAATAGAATCGCCGCCGCAAACGACGCGAGGATCGAGGAAATCAGGCGGGCACGGCACATCGGCTTCGACCGCTCAGTTGACGTGGTGAATCATACTATGAGGGCTCGGTATACTGCCCGCGCGTTCCCGCCCATGCACCTCAACCTCCGCGGCAAGATCCTCGCCTATATCGCGCTGCCGGTCGTCCTGATCCTGGGCGGTGCGGAGATCGTTCGCGTGGTGCAGGGCTACCAAGCGGCGCGCGACCTGGTCATCGAACGTGAAACGGAGTTCGCGAAACGCGAGGCAACCGAACTCGACGCCCGGCTACGCGAAGTCGCGCGCGTTGCGAAAGACACCGCGATGTTCCTCGAGGTTAATCACGACACCGATCGCGAGCGTCTGCGTGAGCTGGTTCGCCGCAACGTCGCGGCGGATGTGCTCGTGTACGGCGCGGCCATCGCGTTCTCGCCGGAGGCTTCGCCGACAGGCGATCGATTCGCGCCATATGCCTACCGTGCCGGACCCGATCGCATTCAGACCATGGACATCGCGCGTGATGCCTACGACTACATGGCCCCGCGATGGCAGTGGTGGCAGCTGCCGCTCCGCGTTCGCGACGCGGTGTGGACCGACGTCTATGAAGACACCGGCGCGGGAAAGATCAAGATGGTGACCTTTTCGGCGCCATTTCGCCGCGGCGATTCGATCGCCGGTGTTGCGACCGTTGACGTCGCTCTGCCAACCTTGCGAGAGCTGGTTTTCGACGACGAAGCGAGCAGGCACAAGATGTTCATCATCGGTCGGGACGAGCGCATGGTGTTCGCGCACAACAGCGAGGACATCGGCACGCCGCTCGAGGCGATTGCGAAGAAGCTCGAGCGACCCGACATTCTCGAGCTTGGGCGCATGATCCTCGAGACGGCGTCGCGCGAACCGGGCCACACCGTCGCGCGCGCATGGGATTCGTCGCAACAGCAGTTGCTGTTCTATGCGCAGGTCAAGTCCCCGCAGTGGGTCCTCGGCCTGCGGGTCGACGAAAGCGCGGTATTCGCCGCCGCGCACGCACAATTGCGCAAGGCCGCACTGGTCATTGTGGCAGCGCTGTTCGTCATCATCGCCGGGCTCGTGGTCGTCACGCGCCGAGTCACCGCGCCGATCGCGCGGCTCGACGCCGCGGCGCGCCAGGTGGCGCAGGGCGACATGAACATCGACCTGCCGAGCAGCGGCGGCGACGAGATTGCGCGCCTTTCGGCGACGTTCACCGACATGGCGCGCGCCTTGGTCGAGCGCGAGCAGGCGCTGATCGCCGAAACCGCGGTGCGCGAGAAGATCGAGAGCGAGCTCGCGCTCGCCAAGGAATTGCAGCGCAGCATGCTGCCGCCCGCCGAGGCGCACGACGCGGCGTTCGGGCGCTATGACGTCGCCGCGGCGCTCGAGCCGGCGCGCGCCGTCGGCGGCGATTTCTTCAACTACGTCGTGACACCGGATGGGCGACTGATTTTCGTCGTCGCGGACGTCTCGGACAAGGGCGTTCCGGCGGCGCTTTTCATGGTGCGCGCGCATACCCTGATGCGATCGCTTGCCCCGCGCCTGGTCTCGCCCTCGGAACTCCTCGCCGCGATGAACGACGCGCTGTGCGCGGACAACGAGCGTTGCATGTTCGTGACGCTGGTGTGCGGGGCGCTCGACCTCTCGAGCGGGCAGCTTGCGCTCGCGAACGCAGGGCATGAGCCGCCGCTCCAGGTCCGTCACGATGGACAGCTCGCCTGGATCGAGGTCGAGGGTGGTCCCGCGCTCGGTTTGATCGAAAGCATGGACTACCCGCTTGCCGAGCGGCGACTCGAGCCCGGGGATGCCCTGATTCTCTACACCGACGGCATCACCGAGGCCTTCGATTCGGCGCAGCGGGGTTTCGGGCGCGAGGGCCTCGAGGCGGCCGCGCGGAGCCATGCGCAGGCCTCGGCGCTCGAGCTCTGTGCCGGCGTTTTTGCCGAGGTCCGTCGCTTCGTCGCGGACGCCGAGCAGAGTGACGACATCACGCTGCTCGTCGTGCGCTGGCACGGCGGCAAGTCCTGAGCGGGGCGGCTACACTACAATGCGCCGATCGCGATTCGGTAGCTGGCGCCAGACGCTTTTCCGATCAGACCAAGGATGTGAACCATGAGCCTCACGATCGACGTCGATGCCTCGAAGCCGCCGTTTCAACGCCTGAATCTTGGCGGGCGCCTGGACACGACGACTGCGCCCGAGCTGGAAAAGAGAATCGACGCGGTGCTCGCGGCGAAGCCGCTCGCCGTCGTGTTCGATCTCGAAAAGCTCGAATACATCAGTAGCGCCGGCCTGCGCGCGATCTTTCGCACCCAGAAGGTGATGAAGGCGGCGGGGGGGCAGATGCTGATGGTGAATTTGCAGCCCGCGGTGCAGAAGGTGTTCGACATCGTCAAGGCGCTGCCGCTGCGTAGCGTGTTCAAAAACATCGACGAACTCGACGACTACCTCGACGCGATGCAAAGCAAGGCGCGCGAGGACAATGCCTAGCCTGGGGTCTGCAGCTCCTGCAGCAGGCGCTGCGCCTGCGGATCGTTTGGCGCGGCCGCGGCAAGGCGGCGCGCGTAACCGAGTGCGCGTTCGCGCTCGCCGGCATCGCGGCTGAGACTCGCACCGGCGAGGAGCAGTTCGCGCTGTGCCGGATTTAGGGCAAGCGCACGGTCGATTTCCTCGAGTGCCTGCGGCGTCTTGCCGCTCGAGTGCAAGCCGACCGCGTAGACATAGGCGAAGCGGGCATTCGCCGGCACGAGCTGCGCTGCGCGCGCGAGCGCGACGAGTGCCTCGTCGACGCGCTGCAGGCGCACCAAGGTGAGTCCGAGCACGTGATGCAGGGTGGCGTCGTCGGGCATCTGGACGAGGCCTTCACGCAGGGTCGTTTCGGCGTCGGCGTCGCGGCCCTGGCTGCGGCGCAGGTCGGCGAGATTCACGTAGGCAGGCACATGGCGCGGCTCGAGCGCGATCGCGCTGCGCAGCATTGTTTCCGCCTCGTCGAGGCGCCCGCGCCGCGCGTAGAACGAACCGAGCGCCATGCGCGCCTCGGGCCGGTCGGCGTTGTAGCGCTGTAGCGCTTCGTACTCGGCGGCGGCGCGATCGAAGGCGGCCTTGCGCGCGGCCGGCAGCGACGCCTCCGGGATCGATGCGAGCATATAAGCTGCTTCGACGCGCACTGCACGCAGCGGATCGTCTAGTAGTGGACCGGCGAGCGCGAGGCGCGCGTCGTCGGGTAGCGATTCGAGAGCCGAGACGGCGGCAATGCGGTGCAACGGGTCGGCGGCGGCAAGCTGGGCGCGCAACGTCTCGATGGCCTCGGGACTGAGCGCATCACCGAGGGCTCGGGTCGCGCTCGCGCGCGCAATTGTGGGCTGCGACGGATCGCGTGCCAGCGCGGCCAGCATCGCGCCAGCGCCGGCATCGCCGCGCGCTGCGGCGGCGAGCGTCCCGGCAAAGCGCTGGAACCCTTCCGGTTTATGTCCGAGTTGGCGCTCCAGCGTCGCCGCGGCCCAGGCCGCGTCCTTGTCCTTGTGGCAGCCGTTGCAGGCGTTCGGTACGCCGAGCGAGACGCTGCGATCGGGGCGCGGAACGCGCAGACTGTGATCGCGCCGCGGATCGACCAGCATATAGGTTGTCGCCGGCATGTGGCAGTCGACACAGGCGCTGCCCGCGGCGCCTGCACGGTGAAAGTGATGCTTGTCGCTGTCGTAGCGCGCGGCAAGATGGCACTGGGCGCAGACGGCGTTGCCCGGGGCGCGCAGCGCGCCACTGTGCGGGGCGTGACAATCGCTGCAGGTCACGCCCGCGCGGTGCATCTTGCTTTGCAGGAACGAGCCCCAGATGTAGACCTCGTCGCGCTGCTGCCCGTCGGGGTGATAGAGCCCGGGGGCGAGCAGTGCGGGGCGGTAATGGTCGAGGAACGGTTTGCCGGCGACATAGCCTTCGGCGATCTGCGCGCGGCGGGCGTGGCACTGCGCGCAGACCTCGACTTCGGTGCCGCGGTCGTTCGGTTTGCTGCGTGCCGCAGTGCCGGTCGCGGGATCGATCGTCCAAGTCACACCCCGGCGCTCGTTGAGCTGAACCGTCAGGCCCTTCGCCGGATCGTCCGCGATCGTCTTTTTCGTCTTCGCCCAAGCGACGTGCGCGCTACCAGGACCGTGGCAGGCTTCGCAACCCACCGTCAGTTCGGACCAGGTTGTTTTAAACCCATCTGTTTTTGGGTCGTAGTTCTTGCGCACGTCGATCGAATGGCAGTCGGCGCACATGAAGTTCCAGTTCTGCTGGCGCTTCGTCCAGTGCAGCTCGTCGCGGAAATCGATCTTCTCGGTAGGGTAGAGGTGGAACCAACGCTGCCCGCCGGCGTCCTTGGGGCGCGCATCCCAGGCGATCGACAGCGCCTGCAGCCGGCCGTCGGGGAATTCGATCAGGTATTGCTGCAGCGGGTCGACGCCGAAGGTGTAGCGCAGTTCGAACTCGGTAAGCGCGCCGTCGGCACCGTCGGTGCGGACGAAATACTTGCTGTCGCGGTGGAAGAAGGTCGATGTGATGCCGTTGTAGGTGAAGTTCGCGTCGTTGAAATCGCCCAGCACGGTCTTGTCGTTCGCGTGCTGCATGGCGAGCGCGTGATGCGAGGTTTGCCAGGCTTTGGTTTCCGCGCGGTGGCATTCGGTGCAGGCCGGGCTGCCGATGAACTCGGACTTGACCGAAGTCGTACGTGCCTGCGAGGGGGACGAGGGCGCGGGCGACCTTGTCTGCTGCTGCGATGCCCACCACGCCGACCACAGGATGGCCGCGACGCCGAGCGCGGCGAGGACCGCGATCGCAGGCCAGCGCCAGCCTACGCTGCGCGCGGCGGGATGCGCCGGCACTCGATGATCAGGCGAATCTGTTGCCTGGGCGCGACGGCGCCGGCTTTTCCTCGAAGTCACCAAGGGGACGTGTCCAAGATGGGAAGCGCATTCTGCCAGAGCCGGAAATGGTTCAGACGCGCGGCGTTTCGACTGGCGGTTCGGTGCGTCGATTCGGTGCCTGCTGCTCGCGCAACCAAGCTACAATGCGCCGCTCGAAATACCGGCAAGCAACAGTGAGGAGAAAAAGTATGCGTACGGCAATTCGTCTAGTCGCGGGGTGTGTTTCTGCACTTCTTGCGCTGAGCGTCTCGGTTCAGGCGCTTGCGGAGCAAAAGAAGCCAAACATCCTCGTCATCTGGGGCGACGACATCGGCGGCTTCAACATCAGTGCCAACAACCAAGGCATGATGGGCTACAAGACGCCGAACATCGACAGCATCGCGAAACAGGGCGCGCTGTTCACCGACTGGTACGGCCAGCAGAGTTGCACCGCCGGCCGCGCCGCCTTCATCACCGGCCAGTCGCCCATGCGCACCGGTCTCACCAAGGTCGGACTGCCGGGCGCGCCGGAAGGCATGAAGAAAGAGGACCCGACTATTGCCGGGCTGCTCAGGGCGCAGGGCTATGTGACCGGCCAGTTTGGCAAGAACCACCTCGGTGACCGCGACGAGATGCTGCCGACCAATCACGGGTTCGATGAATTCCTCGGCAACCTCTATCACTTGAACGCAGAGCAGGAGCCGGAGCATCCCGACTACCCCAAGGACCCGGCGTTCAAGAAGAAGTTCGGCCCGCGCGGCGTCATCCACAGCTTCGCCGGCGGCAAGATTACAGATACCGGCCCACTGACGATCAAGCGCATGGAGACAGTGGACGAGGAAGTCACCGCTCAGGCGCTGAAGTTCATGGACAAGGCCGTCAAGGAGGACAAGCCGTTCTTCGTCTGGTGGAACAGCACCCGCATGCACATCTGGACACACCTCAAGCCTGAGTCCGAGGGCAAGACCGGTCTCGGCGTTTACGCCGATGGCATGGTCGAACACGACGCAATGGTTGGTCAACTGCTCGCCAAACTCAAGGAACTGGGCGTGGAAGACAACACCATCGTCATGTACTCCACCGACAACGGTGCCGAAGTGTTCACCTGGCCCGATGGCGGGACGACGATGTTCGCCGGCGAGAAGGCCACCCAATGGGAGGGCGGCTTCCGCGTGCCGACCGCGATTCGCTGGCCCGGCGTCATCAAGCCCGGCACGGTCAACAATGAAATCGGCGCCCATGAAGACATGTTCAGCACGCTGCTCGCGGCGGCGGGCGAGCCCAACGTGAAAGAAGAGCTGCTGAAGGGCAAGCGGGTCGGCAACATGACCTACAAGGTCCACCTTGACGGCTACAATCTGCTGCCCGCGCTCAAGGGAGAGGCCGAGTGGCCGCGCCATGAGTTCCTATACTGGACCGACGACGGCAACGTCGCCGCCCTGCGCTACAACGATTGGAAGGTCACTTTCCTGAGGCAAAACGCCCACGGGATGCACGTCTGGGCTCAGCCCTTCGAGCAACTGCGTATGCCGATGATCGGGAATCTCCGCACCGATCCGTTCGAGCGCGCCTTCCATGAAGGCATCGGCTACCCCCAATGGCAGTTCGAG
>JAQBBQ010000224.1:0-5857 GCA_032125995.1 Betaproteobacteria bacterium
CCCGGTCCAACGCGCGGAGTACCAGGCGGCGCCGACGGCAGCCGCCTGAAGCTGGTAGGCGCGATTGGACTCGAACCAACGACCCCTACCATGTCAAGGTAGTGCTCTAACCAGCTGAGCTACGCGCCTAGAGGGGCCGGATTCTAGCCGATCCGTCGGGGCGGCCTCAACGGCGCAATCCCCCGCCTCCCCGGTCACGTGCGACCCAGCGCCCCGAGCGTACACTGGGGATGCGACGGTACGAAGGACGATCGATGGATCTCATCCTCTGGCGCCACGCCGAGGCCGAAGACGGCGGGCCGGACCTCGAGCGCAAGCTCACGGCCAAAGGGCGCAAGCAGGCGAAGCATGTTGCCGCCTGGCTCCTGCAGCGCCTGCCCGCAAAGTTCACCCTCCTTTCGAGCCCTGCGGTGCGCGCGCGCCAGACCGCAGACGCGCTCGAAAGCCGCTGCACGACAAATGCGCTGCTTGCGCCCGGTACCTCGGTCGCCGACGTGCTCGAGACCGCCGACTGGCCGCGCCGCAAGGGCACCGTCGTCGTCGTCGGCCATCAGCCGACGCTCGGCTGCGTCGCCGCCTTCCTCGTCGGCGGGAGTCCGATCGAGTGGAGCATCAAGAAAGGCGGCCTGTGGTGGTTGACCTATAGGGTGCGAAACGGCGAATCGCAGGTCGTCGTACGGGGCGTGATGGGGCCGGATATGGTGTAGGTGCCGGCGTAGCTGACCGCACGTTGCGAAGCGCGATGCGGCTTTTGGTCTTTAATGGTCTCCGCATTTTGTTCGACTTGCCGCATGAATCTCGCGGCAAGGTCGAACAAAATGCGGAGATTGATTTTCGCTGGCGAACCGCCGTGGTTGATCGTGGGTCGATGTTCGCTGGCGAAACCTTCCTACCCCCGCCCCAACGCCGCGATTTTCTTGTCCGACAGCCCACTGACGACGAGTTTCATGCCAACCGCCTTCCACTCGTGCGCCTCGGATTCGAGCGCGTCGGCGGTCAGCGGATTCTCGTCGAGCCAGGCCTGCGGCAACTCGATCTGAAACCCGGCAGCGTCGGCGGCCACCCGCAGTAGCGGCAGTTTCATGTCGGTGCGTCGCCGCAGAATCGTCGACGCAAGGCGCAACGCGAACACGAGCCACCAGTCCGAGCCGTCGAGACCCGCGTCCTGGATCTTGGCAAGCTTGCCGCGGTGGGCGAGCACGATGCGCGCGAGCCGCTGTTGTTCCATGCGCGAGAACCCGGGCATGTCGGCGTTGGACAGCACGTACGCCGAGTGTTTGTGATACGCCGCATGTGCAATCGACAGGCCGATTTCGGCGAGGCGCGCTGCCCAGTCGAGCATCATTCGATCCGGGTCATCCTCGCCCTCGTCACGTCCCCCAACCGCCAACGCGCCGTAAATCGCCATTGCGAGATTGCGCACGCGTTCGGCCTGGTTTGTATCGAGCTGGTAGCGGCGCATGAAATGCACGACCGTGGCCTCGCGCATGTCCTGGTGCTGCACGCGGCCGAGCAGGTCGTAGAGCACGCCGTGGCGCAGTGCACCGTCCGAGACGCGCATCTGCTCGATGCCCAGTTCGTCCATTGCCGCAAGCATGATGGCCAACCCGCCGGGTAGTACGAGCGCCCGGTTCGGTCGCAGTCCGGCGATCCGGATCGGGTCCGCAGCGCCCTGCTTGATGAGGAGGCTGCGCAGGCGATCGAGCCCGTCGCGCGTCAGGCCTTCTGCGGTAAACCCGTTTTCGACGAGAATGTTCTCGATCGCGCGGGCCGTGCCCGACGAGGCCACCGCCTCCTGCCAGCCCATCGCGCGGTAGGCGCGCACCATCGTCGCCAGTTCCTGGCGCGCGGCGACCTCGGCCGCCTTCATGCGGCCTTTGTCGATCTGCCCGTCGCTGAAGTAGCGCAGGCTATAGCTCACGCAGCCCATGTAGAGGCTCTCGGTGAGCTCCGGCTCGAACCCGGAACCGATGACGAACTCGGTCGAGCCGCCGCCGATGTCCATGACCAGGCGCTTGTGCTGCGCGGGCGGCAGGGCGTGGGCGACGCCCAAATAGATGAGACGCGCTTCCTCGCGTCCGGCGATTACTTCGATCGGGAAGCCAAGCGCCTCGCGCGCCTCGCGCAGAAAGGCAGGCGCGTTCTTCGCCACGCGCAGGGTATTGGTGCCCACCGCACGCACCGCCTGGCGGGGAAAGCCCTTGAGCCGTTCGCGAAAGCGGCGCAGCGCATCGAGCGCGCGCGCCTGGGTCGCGCGGTCGATGCGCTTGTCGGCAGTCAGGCCGGCCCCCAGCCGGACGACGTCGCGCAAGACGTCGAGCGGGTAGATCTGACCGTCGACGACGCGCCCGATCTGCAGGTGAAAGCTGTTCGAGCCGAGGTCGACCGCGGCGAGCGTCTCGTGTTTGGGCATCGCAGGCGCGACTGTAGGCCGCGGCGGCCGGATCGGCAATCGCGACGCAGAAGCGGCCGCAACGCGATGCGTTGAGATTGCGCGTGCGCAGGTTCCGTTGCGCTACAGCGGTACACTGCGCGCAATGCCCGCCCCCGCATCACGCCCGGCCGCCGCGAAGAAGGCGCCGCCGCCTGCCGCACACTTTTTCAACCGCGAACTCGGCATGCTGGAGTTCAACCGGCGCGTGCTCGCGCAGGCCGCCGACGAATCGGTGCCGCTGCTCGAGCGGCTCAGCTTTCTCACCATCGTTTCGTCCAACCTGGACGAATTCTTCGAGATCCGCGTGGCCGGACTCAAGGAGCAGATCAAGCTCGAGATCCCGGAGCCGGGTCCGGACGGACGCGGACCGCAGGACGTCTTCGCCGAGGTAACAGCGCAGGCGCAGGCGCTTGTCGCTGAACAGTACCGGCTGCTGAACGAGGTGCTGCTACCGGCGTTTGCGGCGCAGGGTATTCATTTCTCGCGCCGCACCGACTGGAACGCGGCCCAGCGCCAGTGGGTACGCGACTACTTTTCCCGCGAGGTGCTTCCGGTCCTGACGCCGATCGGGCTCGATCCGGCGCACCCGTTTCCGCGCGTATTCAACAAGAGCCTCAACTTCGCCGTCGAACTCGAAGGCAAGGACGCGTTCGGACGCAACTCGGGTGCCGCCATCGTGCAGGCGCCGCGCGTGCTGCCGCGCATCATCCGCTTGCCGAAAGAGATCTCAGAAGGCGAGTACGCCTTTGTGTTCCTGTCCTCGATTCTGCACGCGCACGTGCAGGCGCTGTTCGCCGGCATGAAGGTGCTCGGCTGCTACCAGTTTCGCGTCACGCGTAATTCGGATCTGTTCGTCGACGAGGAGGAGATCACCAACCTGCGCATCGCCCTGCAGGGCGAACTGCTGCACCGGCACTTCGGCGACGCCGTACGCCTCGAGGTCGCCGACAATTGCTCGCCGGCGATGGTCGAATTCTTGCTGCAGCAGTTCGGGCTCGAGGCGACGGACCTCTACCGCGTTGACGGCCCGGTGAACCTGTACCGGCTGCGCGAAGTACCGAGCCAGGTCGACCGGCCGGACCTGAAACATCCGCCCTTCCAACCGGGAATGCCGCCGGCATTGCAGAAGCGCGGCGACCTGTTCGAGGTGATCGCGCGCGAGGACGTGCTGCTGCACCACCCCTACCAGTCGTTTTCGCCAGTGCTCGATTTCATCCGCACCACGGCAAACGATCCGCAGGTCATCGCGATCAAGCAGACCGTGTACCGCACCGGCACCGATTCGGAGCTGATGGAAATCCTCATCGACGCCGCGCGGCGCGGCAAGGAAGTGACCGTGGTGGTCGAGCTGATGGCGCGCTTCGACGAAGAAGCCAACCTGAACTGGGCCGCGCGGCTCGAAGAGGTGGGCGCACACGTGGTCTACGGCGTGGTGGGCCACAAGACGCATGCCAAGATGTCGCTCATCGTGCGCCGCGAGGAAACGCCGCAGGGCACCGTGCTCAAGCGCTATGTGCACCTCGCCACCGGCAACTACCATCCGCGCACCGCGCGCCTGTACACCGATTTCGGGCTCTTCACGTCGAACGAGGCACTGTGCTCGGACGTCAACGAGGTGTTCAAGCAGCTCACCGGCCTGGGCCGTGCGAGCAAGCTGGCCCATGTCTGGCAATCGCCCTTCACGCTGCACCGGAGCATTATCGCGGCGATCGGGCGCGAGGCAGCGAACGCCCAGGACGGTCGGCCGGCGCGCATCATCGCCAAGATGAATGCACTGCTCGAACCGACGATCATCGAGTCGCTCTATGCCGCCTCGCAGGCCGGCGTCAGCGTCGATCTCATCGTGCGCGGCATCTGCGCGCTCAAGCCCGGCATCGAAGGGCTGTCGGACAATATTCGCGTGCGCTCGATCATCGGGCGCTTTCTCGAGCACACGCGGGTGTTCTGCTTTCATAACGACGGCGCGGACGACGTCTATCTCGCCAGCGCCGATTGGATGGACCGCAACTTTTTTCGCCGCATCGAGCTGTGTTTTCCGGTGCTCGACCCGGCGCTCAAGCAACGCGTCATGCGCGAGGGCCTGCAGCCCTACCTGGACGACAACTGCCAGGCCTGGGAAATGAAATCCGACGGTTCCTACGAGCAGGTCAAGCCGCGCCGCGCGCGGCGCCGCGCGGTGCAGGAGGAGTTGATGGCGACCCTCGGCACGCCTGCGCCGGTCGCCGCGCCGGCAACGACGGTCTAACGCGGCGCAACCACCGGTTGCCCGGCCCGCGCGATAGAGATCGAGCGATGAACAGTCCTCACAAAGGCATAACGAGCCTGCAAAGGATCGTCAACGCGACGCGCTATTCGCTCGCCGGCCTCGGCGCGGCCGTGCGGCACGAAACCGCGTTCCAGCAGGAACTGCTGTTGACGGCGATCCTCGTGCCGCTCGCCCTGTGGTGGGGCGACGACGGCACCGAGCGCGCGATCATGATCGGAAGTCTCGCACTGGTCCTGATCATCGAGCTCATCAACTCGGCGATCGAGACCGCGGTCGATCGGGTCTCACTCGAAGCGCACCCGCTCGCGAAGCGCGCCAAGGATCTCGGCAGTGCGGCCGTGATGCTCGCGCTCGCGAACGTGGTGCTTGTCTGGCTGCTCGTGCTGCTCGACTAGCCAGGTCAGACACCGCAGTCACGCCCCCGGGCCGGGCGACCCGCAGCTCGCGCTACTGCTTGTACCCCTCGAACCCGATAAACAGCGCAATCTCGTCGCCGATGCCCCCTATACCGTACTTCATGCCGAAGTCGGTGCGCTTGAACGATCCTGAGGCATCGCCGCCGCACATGGATTTCTTGTTGAACGGATGCGCCTTGCACGCCCAGCGCTCGATCTTCAGGGTGACCGGCTTGGTGACGCCGAGCAGGGTGAGTTGCCCCTGAACCTCGACGGGCACGTCGCCATTGAATTTAACCGCCGTCGACTTGTACGACATCTTGGGAAACTCCGCGACATTGAAAAAGTCGGCTGTCCGCAGGTGCTCGTCGCGAGAGCGTTTGCGCGCGCCCTTGTCATTATCTCCGGTCGAGACCGATGCCGACTCGATGACGAGCTCGACCTCGCCGGTCTTCGCCGCGGCGTCGACGGTGAACGTTCCGCTCATCTTGTCAAAACGGCCCCGCAAGGTCGATACGCCGAGATGGTCAACGGCGAAATTCGGGTAGGAGTGAATCGAATCTATCGCGTAGGTTTCGGGCGCCGCGATCGCCGCGAGCGGTGCGGCAAAAACGAGCGTAGCAAGCAGGGCAAGCTTTTTCATTGCATCTCCTTTGTGATTTGGGTTGGACAATGGATTTCTCGATGGCGCGGTCAACTTGTTGCGCCACTCGCCGTCCAGACGAGCGCCAGGCAGCCTGCCGCTGGCACCAGAGCGTAGAA
>JAQBBQ010000225.1:0-2996 GCA_032125995.1 Betaproteobacteria bacterium
GCGGGATGATGGGTCAGGGCATGGGGCCCGGAATGATGGGTGGAATGATGGGCCAAGGCATGGGGCCCGGAATGATGGGCGGGATGATGGGCCAAGGCATGGGCCCGGGGATGATGGGCGGTGCCAGCCCTTACGCTGCGCTCGGTCTGAGCAGCGAACAACGCTCGAAGATTGCCGAGATCCAGCAAGACCTTTGGCGCAAGCAGTGGGATCTCATGGGCAAGATGCATGAGGAGCGTTTCCACATGCATCAGCTGACCAGCGGCGCGGAAACGGACGACGGCGCGGTGCGCAAGGCCTATCAGGTGATGGCCGATTCGCACAAGCAGATGTTCGAAGCGATGCTCGACACCCGCAAGCGCATCGATGCCGTGCTCACCAAGGAGCAGCGCGAGAAGCTGAGTGGCGGCGGGCGTGGCGGCTGATCGCGGCAGCGACGCGTTGCAGCCGGCGCACCCGGAAGCACTCGGTGCGGGCGCTCCGGCGCCCGCACCGGGTGTCTCACGCTGGACCCGTCTCGGACCGCTCGCGGTCTTCCTGATCATCGCGGTCTTTCTCGGGATCGGCCTGACGCTCAACCCGCGCGAGGTTCCCTCGCCGCTCATCGACAAGCCGGTGCCCGAGTTTCGGCTTGCGCCGGTGAAAGGCCGCACCCTCGGGTTGGCGACCGAAGACCTCAAGGGCGAGGTGTCGGTGGTCAATGTGTTCGCGTCGTGGTGCGCCGCGTGCCGCGATGAGCATCCGCTGTGGATGAAGCTCGCGCGCGAGCGCGCGCTGCCGATCCACGGGCTCAACTACAAGGATAAGCCGGACGACGCGGTGCGCTGGCTCGACGAACTGGGCGACCCCTACACGCGCACCGGCGCCGATCTCGATGGGCGCGTAGGGATCGACTGGGGCGTGTACGGCGTTCCCGAAACATTCGTGATCGATCGCCAGGGTCGGATCCGTCACAAGATCATCGGTGCGATCAACCGCAAGATCGTCGACGAGCGGTTGATGCCGCTCGTTCGGCGCCTGCGAAACGAATAGACGCATGAGACCGGAACGCGTGCGGACGGAACGGGGTAAACGATGGATGCGGTGACCATCGGCCTCGTTGCGGCATTTACGGCGGGCATCGTGTCGTTCCTCTCGCCTTGCGTGCTGCCGATTGTGCCGGGCTACGTGTCGTACATCGCTGGCGAAAGCCTGCATCGGCGGCGCCACCTTCACGCCAGCGAGCGGCTCGCCGCACTCGGCTTGAGCGCGTTCTTCGTCGCCGGATTCTCGACCGTATTCATCGCTTTCGGCGCGAGCGCGAGCGCAATCGGTCAGCTGCTGATGCGCTACCGCTACGAGGCGAACCTCGTGGCGGGCGCCGTGGTGGTCGCCTTTGGCCTGTTTATGCTCGGCGCCTGGCGCTGGGTCCCGTGGCTGCAACGCGATCTGCGCCCGCACCTGCGTCTTGCCGGCGGCAATCCACTGGCCGCCTATGTGATCGGGATGGCGTTCGCGTTCGGCTGGACGCCGTGTATCGGACCGGTGCTCGGCGCGATCCTGGCGTTTAGCGCCGCTGGCACGAGCGCAGGTGGCGTCGGCCTGCTCACTGCCTATGCACTCGGGCTCGGTGTGCCATTTCTCGCCGCCGCGCTGCTCGCGGACCGCGCCGCGCACCTGCTCGCGCGGTTGCGCGGCTTCGGTGTGGGCCTGCAGATTGTGGGTGGCGTCGTGCTGGTCGCGCTGGGCCTTGCAATGATGACCAATCAGCTCGCGGTGGCATCGCTCTGGTTGCTTGAGCGCATGCCTTCGCTGGGCACGATCGGATGACGAAAGGAGACCAAGATGTGGGGTGACATGGGAACCATGATGGGTTGGGGTGGCGGCTGGGGCTTTCTCGGTGCGCTGCATATGCTGCTGTGGTGGGTGCTGATCATTCTCGGCATCGTCGTGCTCGTAAAGTGGCTCGGCAGCGCAAAGCGCGACGCGGGTGCGCCCGGCGACCGCGCGCTCGAGATTCTGCGCGAGCGCTACGCACGCGGGGAGATCGACAAGGATGAATACGACAAGCGAAAAAACGATCTCGCGGCCTGAGCCGTTGAGCGCACGTATTGCGACGGCGGCGCAAGCACGCCATCCCTGGTACGTGCGTCTGATCCTCGCGGCCCAGCGGCGCAAGTACGGTGCGGAGCTCGAGCCGGCGCGCCTCTGGGCCCGGCTGCCGCGCAGCTTCCTGCTGCTCACGCTGTTGTACCGCACGATCGACCGGGCAGATTCGCCCATCGAACCGGGACTGCGCGCACTCGTTCAGGTGCGGGTCTCGCGCATCAACTGGTGCGGGTTCTGCGTTGATCTGAACAGCGCCGCCGCACTCGAGCGCTCGGTGCCGTTCGCAAAGCTGGCGGCGCTTGATGACTATGAGCGTTCGCCGCTTTTCACCGAGCGCGAGCGCGCCGCGCTCGCTTATGCCGAAGCGGCGACCGATCCCGCGCGACGCGTCGACGATGCGGGCTTCGCGCGCCTGCGCAGCCATTTCGACGAGCAGGCGGTGCTCGAACTGACCGCGCTTGTTGCCTTCCAGAACCTGTCGAGCAAGTTCAACGCGGCGCTCGGGGTGCCGGCGCAGGGATTCTGCGCCACGAGTGCCGCGCGGGAGCCCGGCCAATGAGTGACAGCTATCTCTTGCGCCTGTGGGCCAGCACGTTCCGGGTTCCCTGGGTCGCGCTATTCATCACTTTCCCGCGCATCGCAACGTGATGTGGAAACGAGCGCGGTCACGATTCGTAGAGGCGCTCATCCGCGGATAGCTGGCCGAGCGTGCCCCGTCCCGCCGCCAGGTCACGACCCGCCTTGTTCAGGGAGCCGAGCAGCGCCGTGAGGCTGTCGGCGATCCCTTCGACACGCCCCATCGCCTGTTGTGGATCCGACGCGACGATTGTCCGGATCTCCTCGTCACGGGCAATCGGTGGAGCCGAATCGTCCCCCGCGTCCAGCGCGACGTAGAGATCGGCGAGGAA
>JAQBBQ010000226.1:0-21332 GCA_032125995.1 Betaproteobacteria bacterium
GCGCCGGACATCCTCGTGTCCGCAGCCGGGGTCAACATCCGCAAGCCCATGCTCGAGCTCACGCCAGCGGACTGGGACGCGACGATGCGCCTGAATCTCGACGCCGCTTTCCTGCTCGCGCAGCGGCTCGCGCCCGCGATGATCGAAAACGGTTGGGGTCGGATCATCAATATCGCCTCGTTGCAGGCGGTGCGCGCATTCGGACACAGCGGTGCCTACGGTGCGTCCAAGGGCGGCATCCTGCAGTTGACGCGTGCCCAGGCAGAAGCCTGGTCGCGCTACGGAATCAACGCGAATGCCATCGCGCCGGGTTTTTTTCCGACGCCGCTCACCGCCGCGGTGGTGAACGACGCGGCACGCTGGAAACAACTCGCCGAACGTACGCTTATTGGCCGTAACGGCGAACTGCGCGACCTGCGCGGCACAGCCGTCTACCTTGCGGGGCATGCGGCGGATTACGTGACCGGACAAACGATCTTCGTAGACGGCGGATTCTCTGCCGCGTGACGCGGCATGCCAGTCAGTCCGCCGCCTCGCGAGGCGTTCCGGCGCTAGTGCGTCGGCTGCGCAGCGCGCGCAAAGCGAACGACAGCAAGAACGTCTCGCACAAACGCCGCCGTCTCGCGTTCGCCGCGCTTGGTGCCCGGGAAGTGGCCGTCGAGCAGCAGTTGCGTGAGGCCGTGGACCAGCGACCACGCCGCGGCTGCGGCGAAGGGCGCGCCCTGCGGACCCGCGAGCGGCGCGAACGCGCGCACCAACCCGTCGTACGTCCGCGCCGCCGCTGCGCGCAGGCCGGGATGAACATCGAGGCGCAGCAGGCCGCCGAACATTAGGCGGAAACGCGCCGGCTGGTTCAGCGCGAAGCGCACATAGGCCTCGCCGCGTGCCCTCGGCCCGCGCGCTCCGGCCGCTTCGAGCGCCTCGCTTAGGCGCGCAAAGCCCTCCCCGGCAAGTGCGGCGAGGAGCGCGTCGCGGTCGGCGAAATGCCGGTACGGGGCGTTGTGCGACACGCCGGCGCGGCGCGCCACTTCGCGCAGACTCAGCGCGGTAACGCCCTGTTCCTCCAGGATTTCCGTGGCTGCCTGCGTCAGCTTGGCGCGCAGGTCGCCATGGTGGTAGGGAGCCTTCTGAGGCCGTCTGCGAATTGATGTTGACATTGACTACATCGTTCCGTAAGTTAATGTTGACGATAGCAACATAGCATCCCGCAGCCCCCCGGTCAACGCCGAGCGCCATGCACGAACTCTCGCCCGCTGTAGTCCTGCATCTTGGCGCGGTCCTCGCCGCGCTGGCGATTGGCGCGCTCAATCTGACCCGCCCGAAAGGCAGCCGGTCGCACCGCGTTCTCGGCCGGATCTGGGTCGTCCTGATGTCCGCGGCCGCGCTCTCCTCGTTCTGGATCTTCGACCTCAGATACGGCGCCGGACCTTCGCTCGTGCATCTACTGTCGGTGTGGACGCTGATCGCCCTCGCCTGTGCGATCTATACCATCCGCCGCGGTAACGTGCGCGCGCACAGGGGCTTCATGATCGGCACCTTCCTCGGCCTGGTGAGTGCCGGATTGGGTGCCCTCGCCCCGGGCCGCCTCTTACCAGGGCTGATCAGTTCCTGGCTCGGCGCCTGAGCGCACCCAGCGCGCCGCTCAGCGGCGCTTGCCCGCGGCGCGCGCGGCGTACGGATTGCGGCCGCTGCGGAACTCGACCGCGAGCGGCGTGCCGCGCAATTCGAACGCCTTGCGGAACACGCCGACGAGGTAACGTCGATAGCTGTCGGGAACGCGGTCGAGCGCATTGCCGTGCACGATCACGCGCGGCGGATTCATGCCGCCTTGATGCGCGTAGCGCAGCTTGGGCCGTATCAGCCCGCGGCGCGGCGGCGCCTGACGTTCGACCGCCGCAGCCAGCGCCCGCGTCAGGCGCGGCGTCGAAAGCTTCGCCATCGCCGCGGCGTAGGCCGCGTCGACCGACCGCAAGAGCGCATCCAACCCGCGCCCCTGCTTGGCCGAAATCGTATGCATATCGGCGAAGTCGAGGAATCCCAGCTTCCACGCAATTTCCTGCCGCACCCGGTCTCGCGTCTCGTCGTCGGCGGCGTCCCACTTGTTCACCCCCAACACGACCGCCCGCCCGCGTTCGAGTAGATAGCCCGCGACGTGGGCGTCCTGCTCGTTGATGCCTTCGGCGGCGTCAACAAGCAGCACCGCGACGTTCGCCGCTTCGATCGCCCGCAGGGTCTTGACGATCGAAAAACGCTCGATCGCCTCGCCGCGCTTGCCGCGTTTGCGCAGACCCGCGGTGTCGATCAGCGTGTACTGTCGGCCCTTGCGCTCGAATGGCACCTCGATCGAATCGCGCGTCGTGCCCGGCTCGGCGGACGCGATCACGCGCACCTCGCCCACCAGCGCGTTGATCAGCGTCGACTTGCCGACGTTCTGGCGACCAACGATGGCGACGCGCGGATGGCGCACCCCCGCCGCGTCGACCTCGGCTGCGGTCGTCTCGGGGATCGGCGCGAGCACGGCCTCGAGCAGATCGGACATGCCCTCGCCGTGCGAGGCGGAGATCGCGATCGGCGCACCGAGGCCGAGGGCGTGGAATTCCGCGCCTGCGATCTCCGGCGCCAGCCCCTCGGCCTTGTTCGCCGCGATACAGACCCGCTGCGCGGTCCGTCTGAGCTGATCGGCGATCGTGCGATCGAGCGCGGTCAGTCCGGCACGCGCATCGACCATGAACACGACCGCATCGGCTTCGGCGATCGCCTGTTCGGCCTGGCGCGCCATTTCCCGGACGATACCCGCGTCGGCGCCGGGCTCCAGGCCACCGGTATCGATGACGATAAAGGCACGCGACCCGACTCGGCTGTCGCCGTAGTGCCGATCGCGCGTGACGCCGGGCACGTCGACGACGATGGCATCGCGCGATCGCGTCAAGCGGTTAAACAGCGTGGACTTACCGACGTTCGGTCGGCCGACGAGTGCAATAACCGGTTTCATGGGGATTGTCGATTGGTGCGCCGCCGGTCTGGTGCTGCGTGCGGCGCGCCGCGCGCCTCAGAGCGATAGCGCGAACAGCCCGCCGTTACGGGTCTGGACGAGGAAACCGTTCGGCAGGCGGATCGGCGCCGCGCGCACGGCGCCGCCGTCGGTCGCGATGCGCGCGACGAACGCCCCGGAATCGCGCGCCATGAAATGCACATAGCCCTCGAAATCACCGACCGCAACCGCCGCGCCGGTCGGGAATGGAAGCGAAAGCTGGCGATGCGCGAGCCGATCCTGTTTCCAGACGCTGCGACCGCTGAAGCGATCGAGTGTATGGACTGCGCCCTGATCGTCACTCACGTAGGCAAAGCGCGTATCCAGACTCACGCCGGTCACCGACGAGACCTCGCGCGACCAAATCGGATTGCCGTTGCGGACGTCGAAACAGCTTACGCGTCCCTGATAGGCCGCGGCACACACGGCCCGGTCCAGCACCGCAGGCTCGCCGACCACGTCGGCGACGCGCTCGAGTTCGGTGGCACCACGCGGGAACGACACCGTCGCTTCCCAGCGCACGCCGCCGTTCGACATCGCAATCGCCACGAGCTTTCCACCCGAGAACCCCGCCAGCGCAAGGCCGCGAAATAGCGTGACGCCAGCCGGCGAGCGCACGACCAATGCGCTCGCTGCCCGTTGATAGACCCAGCGCCGCTTGCCGTCCGCCGCAGCGAACGCGAAAACCCGACTGTCCGCGCTGCGCAGGACCGCGAGGCCGTCGGCGACGGCGGGCGCTGCGAGGACTTCGCTCGAGACGCGCGCACGCCAGCGCACCGCGCCGTCCTTCGCATCGAGCGCAAACACTTCGCCCTCCTCGTTGGCGACCACCACGATCGCGCCGTCGCTGCCGACGCCCCCCGAGAGCCGCGTATCGAGCGAGACCTGCCAACGCGTCGCGCCGCTTGCGGCGTCCAGCCGGACAACGGCGCCACCGCGCGACGCCGCGTAGACGTCGTTCCCGACCAGCACCGGACTGAACACGAACTGATCGGCCTCGCCGACATGGGTCGACCAGAGCACCCGAACCGTCTGCCCGCCGGCGAGTGGCGGCAGCGGCGCTGGCGTCGGTCCGGAGCTCGCAGTGAACCAGTCCACCGGGTTCAAGCTGAAATTGGAACAGCCACCCAACATCAGTGCCACGAGCGCCGCCAAGATCAGAATGAAACGCCGCATCACGCCTAACCCCCAAGCGCCTCGAGCCGCATGCGAATGCTTTCGACAAAGGCCTGATCGTCCTTGCCGGCTTTCTCCAGCGCGACCCGGTACGCCTTCACCGCCTGGACCGATTGCTGCTTCGCCACCAACACATCCCCTTGCAGCGCGGCGTACTGGGCGACGAACGACGCCGCCGGCGGCGTCTCGAGCGCCGCGAGCGCGGCATCGTAGGCTTTCTCGTCAAGCAGGACACTCGCGAGCCGCAGACGCGCCAAATCTCGGAATTCAGCCGACGGCGATCGCTCAATCACCCACTGCAATTGCGCCTTGGCGCTCTTCAGGTCATCGCGGTCGAAATAAAAACGCGCCTGCGCGAGCGCGCCCATCGAGGCCTGCATCCGGTTCGCGTATCCCTCGGCAAGCGCGCCGCCGCTGTCGCGTACAGCCTTCGCGTCGCCCGCCTCCGCCGCCTTGAGCAGCACCGCGTAGAGTGCGCTCGCTTCGAGCGCCTGTGTGCGTTGGTACCAGCGCCAGCCCTGCCAACCTGAGAACGTCAACGCCACCGCAACCACGACCAGCACGATGCCGCCGCCATGGTCTTTCCACCACGCCTTTAGGGTCGCGAGCTGTTCCTGTTCTTCCAGATCGAGTGCCACTCCGTTCTCCCGTATTCCGCGCGGCTCAGGCGCGCGATTGTGCGAGCGCCGCGGCAAAGGCCTCGACGACCCCGTCCCGCGGCATGCGAACCTGCGCTGCCTCCCGACGCAAAAGCTTGAATGAGATTTCGTCGCTGCGCATCTCATCTTCGCCCACGATCAGCGCAGTCCATGCCTTGCTGGCGTCCGCTTTCTTCATCTGCGACTTGAAACTGCCTTCGCCAGCGTGCTGGACCACCGCGTATCCGGCGCTGCGCAGGGCTTCCGCAACCAACAACGCATAGGCGAAAGCCCCCGCGCCCTGGGATACGACGTAGGCGTCTGGCAGCGGTTCATCGGCCGCGCCACCGCTGTCGCGCATCAGCGCAATCAGCCGCTCGTTGCCCATGGCGAACCCGGACGCCGGCGCCGGCTTGCCGCCGATCTGGGCAAACAGACCGTCATAGCGTCCGCCGCCGCACACCGTGCCCTGCGCCCCGAGCCGGTCCGAGATCCACTCGAACACCGTCAGATTGTAGTAATCCAGCCCACGCACGAGCTTCGGGTTGATCGTGTACTCCAATCCCGCGGCCTCGAGCAGCGCGCGCAGGCCGTCGAAGTGTGCGAGCGAATGTTCGCCCAGGTAATCCATCAGGCTCGGCGCCGTCGCAACAATCGCCTGCACGCCCGCGTTCTTCGAATCGAGTACCCGCAGGGGATTGGTCTGCAGGCGCCGCGTAGCGTCCGCGTCGAGCGCACCCGCATGCGCCTCGAGATGGCGGACCAGATCCGCGCGGTAGCGTGCGCGTTCCTCGGGCGAGCCGATGGTGTTGATCTCGAGCCGAATCCCGGACAGCCCGAGATCACGCCAGAGCGCCGCGCACATGACGATCAGTTCGGCATCGACGTCCGGCCCGGCGAATCCGAGCGCCTCGGCGCCGTACTGATGGAACTGCCGGTAGCGGCCCTTCTGCGGCCGTTCGTGACGGTACATCGGCCCGCAATACCAGAGCCGCTTGGGCCCGTCGTACAGGAGGTTGTGCTCGATGGCGGCGCGCACCAGCGACGCGGTCGCTTCGGGGCGCAGCGTCAGGTCTTCGCCGTTTAGCTCGTCGCGCCAGGAATACATCTCCTTCTCGACGATATCGGTGACCTCTCCAATCGCACGACGAAACAATTGCGTGTGCTCGACGAGCGGCATGCGGATGTTGCGGTAGCCGTAGCGCGCCAGCCAGGCCTCGACTTTCGATTCGAACGTTTGCCACCACAGCGCCTCGTCGGGCAATACGTCGTTCATGCCGCGCACGGCTTGGATTTTCGTGCTCATGGTGGGTTCGCGGTCTGCGGTCTGCAGTCTGCAGCGGTCAGGAGACCGCCTTGATGCGAATGTCTCGAGCGGTCTTGCGGTTCGACGCGCGCGCGTCAGATTGTCCGCCAAAGCGCTCACGCACGTAGGCATCGACCAGGGCTTGGAATTCCTCCGCGATCCGGTCACCCTTGAGCGTGACCGTCTTTTCACCGTCGACGTAGACCGGCGCGACCGGGCGCTCATTCGTGCCCGGCAGGCTGATACCGATGTCGGCGTGTTTCGATTCGCCGGGTCCGTTGACTACGCAACCCATCACCGCGACGCGCATCGATTCGACCCCTGGGTAGCGTTCGCGCCATTGCGGCATTTGATCGCGCAGAAAGGACTGGATACGGTCCGCGAGCGCCTGGAAAAAACTGCTCGTGGTTCGACCGCAACCGGGGCAGGCGCTGACCATCGGCGTAAACGCGCGCAGCCCCATGGTTTGCAGGACCTCCTGGGCCACCTGCACTTCACGCCTGCGATCACCGTCAGGTTCCGGCGTCAACGACACTCGGATCGTGTCGCCAATCCCCTCTTGCAGCAGCACGGCGAGCGCCGCCGTCGAGGCAACGATTCCCTTCGAACCCATCCCGGCCTCGGTCAGGCCGAGATGCAGCGCGTACTCACAGCGTGCGGCGAGGGCGCGGTATACCGCAATCAGATCCTGCACTTGGCTCATCTTGCAGGAGATCACAATCCGGTCGGCCGCCAGTCCCCAGACCTCCGCCTGCTGTGCCGAATCGAGCGCCGAGCGGATGACCGCCTCGCGCATGACCGCCTGCGCATCGAGCGGCGCCCCGCGCGTCGCGTTCTCATCCATCAACTGCGCCAGCAGCGCCGGATCCAGGCTGCCCCAGTTCACGCCAATGCGCACCGGTTTCGCGTAGCGCAGTGCGCACTCGATCATCGTCGCGAACTGTTCATCGCGCTTCACGCCGCGCCCGACGTTGCCCGGATTGATCCGGTACTTGGCGAGCGCCTGCGCGCAGTCCGGAAACTGCGCCAGCAACTTGTGCCCGTTGAAATGAAAATCTCCCACCAGGGGCACCGAGCAGCCGAGGTCATCGAGCCGCGCGCGGATTCCCGCGACCTGCGCGGCCGCCGCCGGCGAATTCACCGTGATGCGCACCAACTCGGACCCCGCGCGCCACAGTGCAAGGACCTGATCGGTCGTCGCTGCCGCGTCGGCCGTGTCGGTGTTCGTCATCGACTGCACGACGATGGGCGCGTCGGCGCCGATGCGGACGTCGCCCACGACAACCTGCCGCGAGACACGGCGCACGGCGAGTCCGTTCTGCGCGTTCATTGCAACGTGAACCGCGCGACGGCGACCCTGATGTAGGGCGTCAGATCGACACTGCGGTCGTTATAGCTGACACGGACAAACTGGGCGTTGCCGATGACGAACGATAGCGGCCCATCACTCTCGACGTTCACGTCGCTACCGGCCGCGCCGACCTTGGAAACCAGCACCTTGCCATCGCGATCGCGAACCTCGACCCAGGCGTCCTGGAGAAAGTTCAGCACGACGCGATGTTCGGAACGCGAAGGCGTCGCAGCGCGCGGCGCCGCAGCGCTGTCCACCGGACCCGCCGCCGCGATTGCTGTCGTCCCGGTCCCCGCGTCGGTGTTGGCGGGTTCATTGGCCGCCGCCGCTGCAGGCTCGGCCGTCGACGACGCAACCTCACCGGAGCCACCGGGCGCAGCGGCTGTCGCGCCCGCCGCGCTCGCACGGTCGGTGGCGGCAGGCGCCGCAGTCGCCCCTGCAGCGGCAGCGTCGGCCGGCCGCGCGCTCACCGACGTGCTCGCACTCGCCACGGTCGTCCGCGCGGATTCGAGCGGCGCCTGTGCAGCAGGCACGAAGCTCATGCGCGCCGACGCCGGGCGGTCCTCGCGCCATTGAACCAGCACCAGCGCCGCGGCCGCAAGCGCGGCGATCGTAAACACGACGTAGACCACGTTCGATCGCTTTGATGTGTCGCTGAACGCAACCGGTTCACGATAGCGCGCAACGATCCGATCTGCATCGGGCGCCGCAATCGATTCTTTCAGCGCCTCGAGCAGCGGTCCGGCATCGATGTGAACGAGACGCGCGTAACTACGCACCATGCCGCGCACCATGGTCGAACCCGGCAGCTCGGCGTAGCGATTGCCCTCGAGCGCCTCGATCTGGCGCGGCGAAAACTTCAGCTGCTGCGCCACGCCCTCGAGCGAGAGCCCGTACGCGAGTCGCGCCCGCGCCAGGCGCTCCCCGGGCGTCGGCGCCGCTGCGATCGCATCCACATCGGCCGGCGCGAGCGGCGATTCGGTGAGTGCCGACTCAGTCATACTCCCCGCGCTGTAGCTTCTGATTCTCCGGTGACCCCGCGAATCGCCGGCGCAACTGGCTCGCAAGGCTCGCCTCGTTCAGGCGCTGTCCGAGTTTGCGTTCGACACGTATCGAAAGCCAGAGCGACTCCGCCGTTGGCGGGCTCACCCTGCCGAAGCGGCGTAGCCAGTCCTGCGCCTGGTCATAGGCCCCTTGGCGATAGCGAATCGTCCCCATCTGCAAGTTGGAGCGCGCTTCACGCGGATTGAGCTTCAGCGCGCGTTCGAAAAGCGGCTCGGCATCCTCAACCTTGTCGATGCGCAGCAGGCACAGCCCCGCTGCGCTGTAGGACCGCCAGGGCTTCTGGTACAGCGGGTTGCGAATCGCGCGCAGGAAGTACTGCACCGAATCCGCCTCGCGCTCTGACTGACAGAGGTACCAGCCGTAATTGTGGTTGATGTCGGCATCGTTCGGTGAAAGGCGGAGCGCACGCTGAAAGTTCTCCTCGGCCAAAGAGCGCTCCTTGAGCTCCATGTAAACGAGCCCGAACATGCTGTAGATGGGTGCGTAGCTTGCATCCGCCTTGACGGCGGTACGCAGCTCGTCTAGCGCGACGCCCATGTTGCGGCGGCTGTAGTACAGCGCAGCAAGCTCCGTGTGCAGACGCGCGCGGTTGCGCGGATCGCTTACTTCTCCGACGATCGCGCCGGTTTCGATCTGGGGCGAATCGCCCGACCGGGTCGAGTCGGTCGCGCAGCCGACCACCAGCACAAACGGCATCAGAGCGAAAAAGCGTTTCATGCGTTGAGCTCCGTAACGGGCTGCAGGCGCCGCGTCTGCCGTGTGCGCCGGGTCCGGTCCGTGACATCACCCGCGAGCTGACCGCAAGCCGCGTCGATGCCGTCGCCGCGCGTCTTGCGCGTCGTTACCGTGACGCCGGCACGCTGCAGAATTTCCGCGAAGCGGCGAATGCGTTCGGCCGGCGAACGACGGAAGGTCGTCCCGGCAAAAGGATTGAACGGAATCAGGTTGAACTTCGCGGGCACCGTGCGGGTCAGTGCGGCCAGCGCACGCGCCTGCGCATCGGAATCATTCACGCCGTCGAGCATCACATATTCGAAGGTCACGAAATCACGCGGCGCGCGCTCGAGATACCGGTTGCATGCAGCCAGAAGATCGCGCAATGGGTACTTTCGATTGAGCGGCACCAACTGGTCACGCAGCGCGTCGTCCGGCGCGTGGAGCGAAACCGCGAGCGCAACCGGGCATTCCTCGCGCAGCCGGTCCATCCCAGGGATCACGCCCGCCGTGGAAACCGTGACACGCCGGCGCGACAGTCCGTAGGCGTGGTCGTCGAGCATGAGGCGCAGCGCGGGGATCACCGGGTCCAGATTGAGCAACGGCTCGCCCATGCCCATCATGACCACATTGGTAATCGCGCGTCGTGTCGCGCCGCGCCGTGCCTGCTCGGGCGCAGCGCCCGCCAGCGCAGCGCGGGCAATCCACAGCTGGCCGATGATTTCGGCGGTGCTGAGATTGCGATTGAACCCCTGTTTTCCCGTCGCGCAGAACGCGCAATCGAGCACGCATCCGGCCTGGCTCGATACGCAAAGCGTGCCGCGACCGGTTTCCGGGATGAAGACCGTTTCGACCGCATTTGCACCGTCGACCTTGACGAGCCACTTGCGCGTCCCGTCCGCTGTAACGCGGTCTCCGATCACGCGGGGCGCAGCAACCTCCGCCGCCGATACGAGCCTGCCACGCAGGGATTTCGCAAGGTCCGTCATGCGCGCGAAATCCGCTTCTCCACACTGGTGTACCCAGCGCAGGACCTGGCGCGCGCGGAACGCCGGCTCGCCGATTTGCGCGAAGTAGGCCTCGAGTCCCGTGGCGTCGAATTCCAGCAGGTTGACCATGTTCAGAGGGCGCGCGCCTCAGCGGGAAAAGACTTCGCAACTCGCGAAAAAATAGGCGATCTCGGTGCGCGCGGTGTCGGAACCGTCCGAGCCGTGGACCGCATTCGCGTCAATCGACGTCGCGAAGTCGGCGCGGATCGTGCCCTTCTCCGCCTGCTTTGGATCGGTCGCCCCCATGAGTTCGCGATTGCGCGCAATCGCGTTTTCCCCCTCCAGAACCTGGACGACGACCGGACCCGAGGTCATGAATTCGACCAGATCGCGGAAGAATGGCCGCCCGCGGTGCACCACGTAGAACCCTTCGGCCTGCGCGCGCGAGAGCTGCATCATGCGCGCCGCAACAATGCGCAGGGCGGCGCCCTCGAACCGCGCAATGATCTGCCCAATCAGGTTCTTGCCCACCGCATCGGGTTTGATGATCGACAGGGTCTGCTCGACTGCCATTCCGATTGCTCCAGGGGATCGTTGAAGAGGAACCGAGGATTCTACCATCAACGTTCCATGAATCACATAAAAACAAAGGGTTGCGCGCTACCCCGGAACGCGAGAGCGGGGTTCAGGCGGCGCGCCCGGCGCGCCACTCCAGTGCAATACCTGCTTTCCCCGCGCCCGCGCGATATCGGCAGTCGATGCCGAGCCCGGGAACCCAGACCAGATCCTCGCCGCAGTACACCAGTGGCAGTTCGTCTCGACGCCACGGGGGAATGCCCGCTTCCTGGAATAGGTTCTTGAGCGTTCGACGCGGGCGGCCGGGATCAGGCTGCAGCCGCTCGCCGCCGCGACGCCGGCGCACGCTCAATCCCTCGGCGGCCAGGCGCGCGGCATCAATGCCGACGCCGCGCACGCGACGAAACCGCAGCTCGCCCTCGCCGAGCGCCGGGATGTGCAGCCTGCGTTCCCCGCGCCAGGCGACGGGCGCGAAGCCTGCCTCCGTCGTAGATCGTTCGGCGTGTTCTGCGCGTACAGTGCGTCCGGCAACCGATTCGACGAAGACGCGACCCCGATAGAGCCGCAGCCGCGCACCGTCGTGCAGGATCTCGGTCCGCGCACCGCCCGCGGCCAGCTGCTTCAGCATTTCGACCAGACGCGCCTCGCTCGGTGCGCGCAGCCCCTGGTGGGCGAGAAAGGCGCGCAGCAACGCGCGCTCGTCGGCCTGCGCCGCAGCAAAGTGACGCGCGGCGCGCGCCAGGCTTTCGCGCCAGCGCGGGAAACGTGCCGCGAGCAGCGGCGCCACGCGGTGGCGAAGATAGTTGCGCGTGATCACGTCCTCGGCGTTGGATTCGTCGTCGACCCACTCGAGGCCCTGCGCGCGTGCAGTGCGCGCGATCGCCTCGCGCGGCACCTCGAGCAAGGGCCGCAACAGGCGCTTCGTGCCAAGCTGTCCGACCGCCGGCATGGCGCTTGCACCGCGCGGGCCCGCGCCTCGCAGCAGTTGCAGCAGCACGGTTTCGGCCTGGTCGTCCAGGTGGTGCGCAAGCACGATCACGTCGGCATGTACGCGCGTGAAAATGCCCTGGCGCGCCTCGCGCGCTGCGGCTTCGATGCCGCGGCCCTTGCGCGACGCGATCTGCACGCGCCGCACGCTCAGCGGCACGCCGAGCCCGCGACACAGGCGCCTGCAGTGGCGCGCCCAGGCGTCCGCGTTCGCGCTCAGTCCGTGATGCACATGGACCGCGCGAAGCCGGTAGCCGAATCGCGGCGCGAGCGCATGCAGAACGTGGAGCAGCACCACGGAGTCCAGTCCGCCCGACAGGCCGAGCGCGAGGCGCGCGCCGCGCAGCCCCGGCTGGGTTCCCAACAGCCGCGCCGCCGCCACGCGCGGAGGCGGATCAGCGGCTCGCGGTTTCCTTGAACTTGCCATAGCCCATCAAGCGCTCGAGGCGCTCCTCGACGAGCTCTTTCGGCTTCTTGTCTTGGAGCTGACGCAAGGCTTCGGTGAGCGTCTTGCGCAGCGTTTGCCCCATCGCCTGCAGGTCCCGATGCGCACCACCCAGCGGCTCGTTGACGATTCGGTCGATGAGGCCGAGCGCCTTCAGGCGGCTCGCAGTAATCCCGAGCGCCTCGGCCGCGGCGGGCGCCTTATCTGCGCTACGCCACAGAATCGACGCACAGCCTTCCGGCGAGATTACGGAGTAGGTAGCGTACTGGAGCATCAGCACCACGTCGCCGACCGCGATTGCCAGCGCGCCGCCCGAGCCGCCCTCGCCGATCACGGTGACGATGATCGGCACGCGCAGACCCGCCATGGCAAACAGGTTGCGCCCGATGGCCTCGGACTGGCCACGCTCCTCGGCGTCGATGCCCGGATAGGCGCCCGGGGTATCCACGAACGTGAATACCGGAAGCCCGAACTTCTGGGCGAGCTGCATCAGGCGCAGCGCCTTGCGATAGCCCTCTGGCTTCGGCATGCCGAAATTGCGCAAGATCTTTTCCTTGGTGTCGCGCCCCTTCTGGTGGCCGATGACCACGCAGGCCTGCCCGTTGAAGCGCGCCAACCCGCCGACGATAGAGGCGTCTTCGGCGAACAACCGGTCGCCGTGCAGCTCCTCGAACTCGGTAAACAGCAGCGGCAGGTAGTCGAGCGAATACGGGCGCTGCGGATGGCGCGCGACCTGCGCGATTTGCCATGGCGTGAGTTTCGCGTAGATCTCCTTGGTGAGCGACTGACTCTTCTTCGTCAGACGCTGGATTTCCTGCGAAATATCCACCGCGGAATCTTCCTGCACGAAGCGCAGCTCTTCGATGCGCTGCTCGAGCTCGGCGATCGGCTGCTCGAAATCGAGGAAAGTGGTCTTCATTTACGCTGCCATTCTACGCTGCCGCACGGCGCCACGACGCCAGCCCCCAGCACGCCAGCACGCCAGCACGTCACGCGGTTTCACGCGACATGCGCGGCTTCGCGCGCGGCCTCAGTACCTCAATACGCCACCGGAACGGGATCGAGCGAGCGCCACAGATACCAGGTCGCCACCGACCGCCACGGAACCCAGGTCGCCCCGAGCGTGCGCAGCCGTGCGGCCGACGCGGCGCGGCCGCCGAAATACGCGCGCCGTATCGCCTTTTGCAGGCCGAGGTCGTCGAGTGGAAACACGTCGGGCCGCAGCAGGCTGAAGATGAGGAACATCTCGGCCGTCCAGCGACCGATACCGCGCACCTGGACCAGTTCGGCGATGACTGCCTCGTCGTCCATCGCGGGCCACCGATCCACCCGGATCGTTGCGTCGGCGAAATGTTGCGCAAGATCGGCGATGTACTCCGTCTTACGCGCCGACAAGCCGCAGGCGCGCAGCCGGTTCCGGTCCAGCGCGAGAATCTGCGACGGCGTCATCTTGGGCGCTACGGCAACCAGGCGTTGCCAAACGCTCTGCGCCGCCTGCACCGAGATTTGCTGTCCGACGATCGCCCGCACCAGGGTCATGAACGGCGCCCCGCGGCGGACGAGAAACACGCCCGCATGCGCACGCATGATGGCCGCCAGCGTCGGGTCGCGGCGCGCAAGGCTGCGCTTCGCGCGCGTCCAGTAATCGGGTTTCATGCCGTCACCGCAAGCGGCAGGTTCGTCAACAGGTTCTGCGGCTTCATGTGCACCACATTGTCATCGTTCATCGACAGCGCCAGATACACCGGCTCGCCGGCAATGTCGGCCCGCATTGCGTTACGGTCGTCAAACTCCAGGCGCAACAGCACGGCGATGCGCCGCATGCGCCCCGCCTCGACCTCCTTGCCGCCCCACAAGTCGTTCAGGATCGCGGTCGATTCGGCGTCCAGTCCAATGTGCCAGCGCCAAGTCGGTTCCTCGATCGCGCGCACCGCATGCACCGAAACCCCAACGGCGTGAAAATGAGCGACCCAGGCCTCGATCACGCGGCAGAACGCCTCCAGTGCCGCACTGCCAAACTGAATCGGGATGACGGTATCAAAACGCGACTCGCGTTCCCAGTACCGATCAGCATTGTCGCGTCCGAGCACGTCGAGCTCTACCGTACCCAGCGCCCCCTGGGCTTCGACGACAAGTCGCCCGATGCTTCCGTAGCGGCTGCCGGCCGCGTGCATCTCCACCGTTTCGAGGTCGGCCAGGAGGACCTGCCCGCCGTCCAGGGTTGCCTTCTGTTCCCGAAAAAACAATTCTGCGGCGCGCACCTGCAGCGCGTCGGTACAACCGTCCAGCACGTTGCGCAGAATGCTGTGCACCAGCTGATCGATGAACAGCGGCGGAATGTTGATGGCGTTGTTGGCCTGGAACAGGCCCGCGTAGCAGGCCTCGATCGTGCCGGCCTCGACCAGGCGGTCGCGAAAACTCAGGAGCACGCGGTAGTTGTCGCGCGCGTCTGCGTCCGCCATCGCATCGAGCTCGGGCGACTCGACCGCACGGCGTGGCGCATCCATGAGCGCGGCATGCAGCGCGCGCTCGGCCGCGCAGGACTCCTCGACCGGGTGAATCTCGGGTCGCAGCAGGTAGGCGCGCAGGAAGTCGTCGGATACCGCCAGCTGGCCGGCGGCGTTCCGCGCCAGAAGATGAAACCCGCTCGCGCGCCAGAATTCCGGCATCAAGCCGGCGCAATCACCACGCGGCTGTGCGCCGCCACGTGCTGCTGGAGGAACTCCATCTGGTCGGCGTAGATGCGCCGATTGGTGAGGATCAGGTATTCGGCCTTGTTCGGTACGTACGGCGCGTAGCGCAGCTCCATCCCAGCTTCTTGGGGCATGCGGTTGCGCTTGTGGCCGTTGCAGTGCCGGCACGCCGTAACGACGTTCATCCAGCTGTCTCGCCCGCCGCGCGAGAGCGGCGTAATGTGATCGCGCGTCAGGCGGAAATAGTTAAACGCCCGACCGCAGTACGCGCACATCTGACGGTCGCGCCGGAACAGTTCGCGATTATTCAGCGGCGGCACCTGATTGAAGCCGCGCGCAGCCAAGGCGCGCCCCTTGATCGCGATAATGGAGTTCGCGGTGATGCTGGAGCGCTCGCCGGTCAGTCTCGAATGGCCGCCGTAAAAGGTAAAGCTGTGCTCACCCAGCGACCATGCAACCAGATTCTTTGCATAGTAAAAGCAGGCTTGCTGCCAGCTGATCCAGCGATGCGGCACGCCGTGGCTATCGAGCGAAAGAATGAGTGGGCTGTCCATGGCACGAACCTTGAATACGCAAGGATTCTGCCAAGGCTCTTGCTGCTTTGCAATGCCCAGAAAAAACAAAGGGCTGCGAGCACAGACTCGCAGCCCGCCCTAACCCTCGGGCCCCGCAACTGGGCCTGCGACCAATTTCAGCGCCGGCCGACGGCGTCCTTGAATCCCTGGCCCGCGGAAAACGCGGGGATGGTCTTCGCCGTAATCTTGATTTCCTTGCCGTTCGCCGGGCTACGCCCGTTACGTGCCTTGCGCTTGCGCGGCAGGAAGGTACCGAATCCAATCACCGTGACGCGATTGCCCTTGGCCACCTGGGAAACGATGGCGTCGAACATCACATTGACCGCCTCGCCCGCCGCCGCTTTGCTCAACCGCCCTGACTTGGAGACCACCCGCACGAGATCCGACTTGGTGACGACGGACGGCATGACATTCCTCCTAGTTCGAACGTGGCCCACGAGGCGGGCGCACTTGCAGTTTTCCCGCAGTCTTCGTTCGGCGTCGACGCAATAACGACGACGCAAAAACGACAAACGTTGCGAGAAAGCGCGAATCGTATCCAAATCAAAAGCGGAACACAACGTGTGCGTGCGCACTTTTCCGCACAAACGAAAACAAACAGTAGTATTTGCGCTTCGCATCGAGCGATTGAAGGAATTCATTGAACGCGCAGCGCAGCGATTCAACATTGCCCGCACTGCTCGCAGCGCGCGCGACACTTACGTCGCCGATGCTGTTGGAACGCGGAAAGCGCGTCGGATTTGCCGAGATCGCGGCCGAAAGTCGCTGCGTGGCGACTGGTTTGTCGCGCCTTGGCATCGGACCCGGAGATCGCGTAGCACTTTGGCTACCGAACGTATCTGCTTGGCTCAGTTGTTTTTTTGCATGCGCACAACTCGGCGCGATCGCGATTTCGGTGAACACCCGTTTTCGCGCGCACGAGGTCGCCGACATCATTGGACGTTCGGGCGCGAAACTCCTCGTCTATTGGCCCGGATTCAAGGGACACAATTTCGCGTCAATTCTGGCTGAGGCTGGAGCGTCGGCGCTGGCCAGCGTCCAAGCCCTGATCGCCTACGCCGAGGGTGAGGCGGACGCAGCGCCCGCGGTTGCCGGAAAGCCCACCCTGGCCTACGCCACGCTTGCCGCGGAACCGCCAAGCGCCGTGGACGCCGCCACGGCCGATGCGGGATGCGTGATTTTCACGACCTCCGGCACCACGAAGGCGCCCAAGTTCGTCCTTCTCGACCAGCGCGCCGTAATCGCACATGCCCACGACGTGGCGCGCGGCTTCGGGGTCGACCACGACGCGGTCATGCTGCTGGTACCGCCGCTGTGCGGGGTATTTGGCTTCTGCTGCGCGATGAGTGCCTTCGTCGCCGGCCGGCCGCTTGTCATGCGCCCGGCATGGGACGCCGCGCTTGCCGCGGCCGACATCGCGACGCACCGGGTTACGCACGCGAATGCGACCGACGACGCGATCGTGCAGCTGCTCGCGCAAACGCCGGCCGACGTCGCGTTCCCGAGCGTGCGGTTTTTCGGTTATGCCACGTTCAACCCCGGGCTCGCCGACATCGTCGAGCGGGCCGAGCGCCGTGGTCTGTCTCTAGTCGGACTCTATGGCGCGAGCGAGGTGCAGGCGCTGTTCGCGCGCCAGGACGAACATGCAGGCCTCGCCGAGCGCAGGCTCGCGGGCGGGCGGCCGGTGAGCGATGCGGCGCGCGTCCGGGCACGCGATCCGGAAAGCGGCCGCATCCAGCCGCACGGCGAAGCCGGGGAGCTCGAGTTCTTCTCGCCCAACAGCCGCATGGCCTGCTACTTCGGCAATCCGGCGGCGACGCGCGATGCGATCACCGACGACGGCTTCTATCGCTCGGGCGACCTCGGCGCCACCACCGCGGACGGACGTTTCGTATTCCTCACCCGCATGGGCGATTCGCTGCGCCTTGGTGGTTTTTTGGTGAGTCCGCTCGAAATCGAAGACGTGGTGCAGGAGGTTCCCGGAATCACAGCCTGTCAGGTGGTCGGCGTCCCGGGCGCTTCTGGCCTGGTGCCGGTGGCCTTCGTCATCCTTTCGCCGGGCGCGACACTCGACGAAGCCGCGGCGCGCGCGCATGTCGGCAGCCGTCTTGCGAAGTTCAAAGTGCCGCAGCGCGTGGTCTCGATCGACGCCTTTCCGGTCACACCGAGCGCGAACGCGACCAAGATCCAGAAGGCGAAGCTGCGCGAAAGGGCCGCGGCGCTCCTTGCGCGCTGACCCGCTCGACATGACCGCGCCAATCGACCGGTTTATTGCGCGGCTGCGCAGATTCGCCGCGCCGAACGTGTTCAATCCCTGGTCGATGTTCGATCCTGCGCACGACGTATCGCGCGGTGCGCCTGTGATTCGCACGCGCCAGCTCGGCGCCTATCTTGCCGAGCGGCGGGCAGATGCACGGTTGCTGCTCATCGCCGAAGCCGCCGGCTACCAGGGCGCGAAGTTTTCCGGCATCGCAATGACTTCGGAGCGCATCCTGCTCGGGCATCTTGCGCAAAAAGGCGTTCAACCCGAGGCCGTGATCCGCGTGCCAATCGAGCGCAGCAGCCAGCCGGCACTAAAACCACTCGGCTTCAACGAGCCCACCGCCACCGTCGTCTGGGGAACGCTACTCGGCGCAGGCGTCGATCCGCGCGCCTGGGTGAACTGGAACGCCTTCGCCTTTCATCCGCATCGGTCCGCCGAACCGTTATCGAACCGCACCCCGACGCGCGCCGAACTCGAGGCGGGACAGCCGATCCTGCGTGCCTTCCTCGATCTCTTCGCGCGCTACCAGGTGGTGGCGCTCGGTCGCCAGGCAGCGCACACGCTGACGCTGCTCGGCGTACCGCACCGCGCCGTGCGCCATCCGTCGATGGGCGGCGCGGCGCGTTTTCGCACCGAGATCCTGCGGATCGTGGCCGGGCTACGCGCGTCTGGCTAGTCCTTCACGTCGCCGCCGCCTTCCTGCGGCGACGCGGTTTCTGCTACGCTCGTCGTTGGCATCCAGCATCACGCTGGGCGCACCCGTGGACGCCGTGCATGCGCGGCGTTTCGCGAATCAGGAGATCTCGCGATGTCCGCCACCCCACCCGATTTTGAGGTTTCGGCCGAAGTCGTCTCGCGCAACGTGCGCATCGAGTTGCACGGCGTCGCGATTGCGGACAGCGACCGCGCGGTGTTGTACAAGGAATCGAGGCTCGCCCCGGTCTACTATTTTCCGCGTGAAGACGTGCGCATGGACCTGATGCAGCGCACACGCCACCGCACGCATTGCCCGTTCAAGGGCAATGCCTCGTACTGGACGCTCAAGGTCGCCGACCAGGTGATCGAGAACGTGGTGTGGAGCTACGAGAACCCGATCGAGGAAGCCGGATCGATCAAGGGCCATCTCGCCTTCTGGCTCGAGAAAATCGGCGCGTCCTACAGCGAGGACGGCAAGTTCGAGTCGAAGACGACCCGCGCCGAGAGCCACGGCAGCGTATTCGTGGACTGGGTGCTACGCGACGCCTGGGACAGCACATCACCTGCCGACCTCACGGACAAACTCGGCCGTATGCTGCGCGATAGCGGCGCACCGATTGCGCGACTCTCGGTGTTCATCCGTACCCTGCACCCGCTGCTCATCGGCACTGCGTACGTTTGGCGGTTCGATAAGGACAAGATTCGGTCCTTCGTCCTCACCCACGACACGCTCACCAGTCCGACCTTCCTGCAAAGCCCGCTGCCCGGCATCTTCAAAGGCGCGGGCGGGATTCGGCGCCGCCTCGAAGGCGAAAATCCGATCCTCGACTTCGGCATCCTCAAGGAACTGCACGCCGAAGGCATCACCGACTACGTCGCGATGCCGATGACCTTCACCGACGGGCAGATCAACGCGGTCACCCTCGCAGCGAACAAGCCAGGTGGATTTTCCACCGCGGACCTCGGGCGCATACACGAGATCCTGCCGGCGCTAAGCCGGTTTTACGAGGTCCACGCCGCGCGCAGCATGGGCAATACGCTGCTGCAGACCTATCTCGGCCGCGGCACCGGGGAGCGGGTGCTGAAGGGACTCGTGCGGCGGGGCGACGGCGAGGAGATGGTGGCGGTAATCTGGTTTTGCGACCTGCGCCAGTCGACCCCACTCGCCGAGTCGATGCCGCAGGAGGAATTCCTCGCGCTGCTGAATCGCTATTTCGAGTGCATGGTGAAGCCGGTGGTCGATTACGGCGGCGAAGTGCTGCGCTTCATCGGCGATGCGGCGCTCGCCGTGTTTCCGCTGGTTGGCACCGACCAGCACCAGCAAGCCTGTGAAGACGCGCTCGCGGCCGCCGCCGACGCCGAGGGCCGCATGGCCGATTACAACGCACAGCGCACCGCCGAAGGAAAAACCCCGCTCGAATACGGCATCGGCCTGCACGTCGGGCGCGTGACCTACGGCAACATCGGCATTCCCGAGCGGCTCGAGTTCACCGTGATCGGCTCGGCCGCGAACGAGGCGGCGCGAATCGAAAGTCTGACCAAGGACGTCGGGCACTGCGTGCTCCTGTCCGAGACCTTCGCCGAGCGCTGCGCCACGCCGCTGACGTCGATCGGCGAGTTCGAACTGCGCGGGATCAGCCGCAAGCAGACCATCTACGTGCCGCAGACGACGTCGGGCTTCTAGAACGCGCGAATCGGCGCCGCTGACGTCAGGGCGCGCAGTTCAAGCCGCGTAAGTCAAGCGGACTTTGCGAGCAGGTCGAAGTGCTCCACCGCCGGCGGCGCGGCGAAGAACGGCCCGACGAGCGCGCGCCAGTCCTGGAACGCCGCTGACTCGCGGAAATCCACCGTGTGGTTCTCCACCGTCTCCCAGAAGATCATCAGCACATAGCGTTCGGGTGTCTCGATGCCCTTGTTGATCTTGTAGCCGCGGAACCCCTTCGCCTTAGAGATCACGGTCTCGACGCCCTGCTTGATCGCGGCGTCAAATTCGGCCTGTTTGCCGGGTCGGATCCGGATATCCGCCAGTTCGAGAATCATTTCGTTTTCTCCCTCAAAGCCCTTCGAAGAGCGGGGTCGACATATAGCGCTCGGCGCAGGAGGGCGCGAAGCACACCACGGTTTTGCCTTTGTTCTCCGGCCGCGCCGCGACCTGCAACGCCGCACCGATGATCGCCCCGGATGAAATACCCACCGGGATGCCGTCGAGCTTGGCCACCTTGCGCGCCATGGCGAAGGCGTCCTCGTTGCTGACCGCGATGACTTCGTCGATCAGCTTGGTATCGAGAATCTCGGGCACGAAACCCGCGCCAAGTCCCTGCAGCGCATGCGGGCCTGGGGCACCGCCCGACAGCACGGCGCTGTCCTTCGGCTCCACCGCAATGACCTTGAGCGCCTTGTTGCGCGCCTTGAGCACCTCGCCGCAGCCGGTCAGCGTACCGCCCGTGCCGACGCCCGAGACGAGGAAATCCACCCTGCCGCCGGTGTCGGCCCAGATCTCTTCGGCGGTCGTGCGACGGTGAATTTCCGGGTTGGCCGGGTTGCCGAACTGCCAGGGCATGACCGCACCCGGAATCTCCTGCAGAAGCTTGTTCGCCGCGTCGATTGCACCCTGCAGGCGCTGTTCCTTGGGCGTCAGCACCGTCTCGGCGCCGAGCAGCGCGAACATCTTGCGCCGCTCGATCGACATCGACTCAGGCATGGTCAGGATGCAGCGATAGCCGCGCGCCGCGCACACGAAGGCGAGCGCAATCCCGGTGTTGCCCGAGGTCGGCTCGACGATCACGGATCCGGGGCCGATCTTGCCTTCGGCTTCCAGCGCCTCGAT
>JAQBBQ010000227.1:0-5817 GCA_032125995.1 Betaproteobacteria bacterium
GACGGAAAGGGAGTGTTAATTGGAGACGTAGCGGATGCACTAGGAACAATCGATTACCAAACGCTCGGCGCGATCCGGCTCGGCGCCGCGCTCGGTTTTCGGGGCGTCGAATTCGACGTCATGCTCGCCGGCGATGGCACGCCAGTCCTGTTTCACGACGAAACGCTCAAGCGCACGACGGGGCGGCACGGGCGCGTTTCGAATACGGATTTCGAAACGCTCGAACAGCTTGACGCCGGTGCCTGGCGCGGCCGCAAATGGCGCGGCGAGCGGATTCCGTCGTTTGCCGCCGCGGGTGCGCTGTGCCGAGAGCTCGGGTTGTGGGCGAACGTCGAGATCAAGCCGGCGACCGGACATGCGCGCGCCACCGGCACCGCGGTCGCGCGCATGGCGCGCGAGTTGTGGCGCGACGCGGCGCAGGCGCCGCTGCTGTCGTCGTTTTCGATCGATGCGCTCATCGCTGCCAAGCGCGCGGTGCCGGAGCTGCCGCGCGGCTATCTGGTGGGGCGCATCCCGAAGAACTGGCGCGAGACCCTCGGCGCACTCGGTTGCGTTGCCCTGCACTGCCACCATCGTGCGCTGACGCCTGCGCTCGCGGCCGAAATCCATGCCGCGGGCTATGCGATCCTGTGCTGGACGGTGAACGACCGCCGGACGGCGAAGAAGCTCCTGCGTTGGGGCGTCGACTGCCTTGTGACCGATGCGGTGAAGCGCATCGGGCCGGGATTCGCGGCGCCCGTCGCCAAGCGCGGACTGTGGCGGCGGTTGCGGCGTACCTAGCGCCGTGCGCCCGGCGCGCTAGCCGCGCACGGCGAAACGCCGACCGAGCAGTCTGACGAGCAGACCGAGCAGCGGCAGCTTGGCGTACAGCTCTTCGGCCGCGTCCCAGTAATCGCGATGCATGACGACGTCCCCGCTGGCGTCGAAACGCAGATGCGTGGCACCGAGGATCTCGAAGTCGCGCCGCATGGCGCGGAAACGGAACACCCAGGTGACGAAGGCTTCGCGCTCGCCGGCGACACGGGATTCGATCCGGAAGCGCGGTGCCTCGGTGGTCTCGAACATGTGCGCGAACACGCGCCGGATCGCCGCGCGTCCGCTGACGTCGTTGAACGGGTCCTTGAACCGCGCATCGCGCGCGTAGTGTTCGGTGATGCGCTCGAGCGTCTCGGGCGTGAGTGTTTCGTACCATGCGACCAGCCGGTCGAGCGCCGCGTGCGTCGGTGTTGTGCTCATGCAGGCGCTCCGGCGCCGACTTCGTAGATGCTGATCGGCGCAACGCGCCCGCGCAGGCGGACTTCGCCGAGCGCGCGCAGCCCGAGGCGCGCGTGGTCCTGCGGCGCACAGGCGGCGACGGTCTCGGCGCTGGCGAGCACGCGGGTCCCCTTGTCCTTGTTGAGCTGCTCGATCCGCATCGCGACGTTAACGGCGTCGCCGAACATCGCGTAGTTCATGCGCTCCTCGCTGCCGATGGCCGCCGCCGCCACCGACCCGGTGTGCACGCCGATGCGCGTGTGCATTGCCTCGCCGTGCGCGAACTGCGCCGCATCGAGCCGCGCCTGAATCGCGAGCGCGGCGGCGAGCGCGCTGACGGCGTGGTCGGGGCAGTCGTCGGCGAAATTGAACGACGCGTGCACCGCGTCGCCGATGAAGGAATGGATCATCCCGCCGTGTTCGCGGATCGTTTCGTCGATGATGCGGAAGTAGCGGTTCATCAACTCGACCATCTGCGCGGGTGGCAGCTTCTCGGCGAGCGCGGTGTAGCCCTTGAGGTCGCTGAACAGAATCGTGGTGTCGCGCAACTGGCGCGTCGGCGCTGCGGACGCATCGCCGAGCGCGTCATCCAGGATGCGCGAGGCAATCTCCGGGCTCACATAGCGGCCGAACTCGCGCCGGATCACCTCGCGTTCGCGCAGGCCCTCGCTCATGCGATTGAAGTGCAGCGTCAGGCGGCCGAGCTCGTCGTCGCCCAGCACTGGTGCCGGCTCGCCGTAGGTGCCGCGCGCGACGCGCTCGACCGCGCCCCGCAGCTGGTCGAGCGGTTCGCTGATCTGGCGCGCCGCGAACACCGCCGCCAGGGTGCCGGCGGCGAGGGTGGCGAGCAGGTCGAGGACGATGACGTCTTCGGTCGACAAGCCCTGCACGCGGCGCAGCGGCGCGAACGCGGTGAGGTCCATGACGATGATCAGCGGCGGCAGGATCGCGAGCATGGCGAGCACGAGCCAGAGCCGGGGCACCAGATGCCCCGGCAGGTCGCGCGCGCGGCGCGGTCTGCGGTCCGAGCGCGCTGAGCGCACGGCGCGCGAGTCGCGCGCAGTCGTTGGCGGCGAAGGCCGCATAGAGCGCGAAGTAGGTGGCATAGACCAGCGCATACCAGGCGAGGGCACGCGCTTTGTAGCTGGGGGACAGTACGCCGAGCAGGGTGTCGTCCGGCACGTAGGCGCCGCTCGAGAACACCCATCCGGCATAGACGAATCCGAGCACGAACACCCAGAGTCCAGAGTACAGCGGCAGCCGGTTGAGCCGCCGGTAGGCGCGCCGCACCGGGGCGCGGCCTTCGAGTGCCGCGCGCACCGGCGCAAAGAGGACGCCGCCGGCAACTGCGTTCAGCGCCATGAACACCGTGAGATTGAGCCCGAGCATGGCGAGCGGTGCCGATTCGACCCCGGCGACCACGAGGAAGGCGCCCGTAAACAGGAGATCGACGAGCCCCGCACCCGCCATGAACAGCCGGTAGCGCAGGTCGAGTCCACGCGGCGTGGGACGCGCCGGAATCGCGTGATTGGCCAGCATCGCGATCGAGATCATGCGCCGGTAATGTGTCGGATGCACCAGAAGCGGATCGCGTGCGGCAGCAGGGCGATCGTTTTCAGGCTGCGCGTAAAGCGCTTGGGGAAGTGAATCTCGAATGCGCCGCGCTCGAGTCCGCGCAGGATCTCGGTCGCGGCCGCGTCGGCGCTGATCAGAGCGGGCATGGGAAAGCGGTTCTTTGCCGTCAGCGGCGTGTCGACGAAACCCGGCGTGACCAGCGTCACCGCAATGCCGTGCGGCGCTAGATCGAGCCAGAGCGACTCGGCGAGATTCGCCACCGCCGCCTTGGAGGCGCCGTAGGCCAGGCTGTTCGGCAAGCCAAGCACGCCCGCCGCGCTCGAAACGAGCGCGAGCGCGCCCGCGCCTTGCGCTTTCCACTGCGGCAGGCAGGCGAGGTACACGTTGAACGCGCCTTCGAAGTTGGTGCGCCAGATCAACTGCGCCGCGTCCGGGTCGGGTGCGATGGCGCGCATTTCGCGGTAGGTGCCGGCACAGGCGAGGACGAGATCGACGCCGCCCCAGCGCGCGACGATCGCATCGCGGCTGCGCGCGAGCGAGGCCGGATCCAATACGTCGGCGGGCAGGCGCAGGCAGTCGTCGTAGGCGCCGAAGCGCGCCTCGAGCGTTTCCGCCGTGCGCGCGCTCACCGCGACGCGGGCGCCGAGGTCGAGCAGGCGCCCTGCGGTCGCGGCGCCGATGCCGGTCGAGCCGCCGACGACCCACACGCGACGGCCGCGCCATTCACGGATACGCGGGTTGAGTGGCATCGTGCGTTCCTAGTCGCGACGCCGGAAGGCCAGGATCACCTCGCCGACGCGAACGCCGAACTTGCGCATGACCGATTTGTTGAGCAAGACGCCGTCGTCGTGCAGGTACATCCAATCGTCGACGTCGAGATGCCAGGTCCTGCCGTCGACCTCGAGCGCGAGCACGTAGGTCCAGTGCAGCGCGTTGCCGCTCACCTCGCCCTGTGCTTCACCGACGACGTCGGCGGCAGTGCCGCGGTAGCGCCCGTCGCCGCTGCGGGTGATGGTCCACACCCGGCGCGAGGTCGTGCCGTCCGAGTAGCGGAAGTCCTCATCGAGCACCAGTTGGTCGTTCACGAGGCGGCCGCGGATCGCAACCTTGAAGCGCTTGACGACTTCGCCGGAACGATCAGCAAAATGGCCCCAGGCGTCCACGGTGCCGTCGAAGTAGCCAAACAGGTCGAGCTTCGGCGTCTGGTCGCGGTACACCGCGGGGTCGACGCTCGAGCAAGCCGCGAGCAACAGCGAGGCCAGGACGACGGTCATCACTTTACGCATGGCAGGTCTCCGGTGGGTGGCAGAATTCGCGCCAAAGAAAATGGGCGGCCGCGAGCTTGAGCACGCACGGTACGAGGCAGTACACGTAATAGAGCGGCGCCACGGTCGGCACGGCGCCGGGCTGGTAGCCGAGCCAGGCGAGTAGCGGCAGCCCGAGCCCTGCGGCAATGGCAAGGTTGAGCTTGGTGGCGAAATTCCACAGTCCGAAATAGGCGCCGGCGCGCGCCTCCTCGCCGCGTCCATGGATCACGTCGGCAAGCAGCGCCGGCGGCAATGCGAGGTCGGCGCCCAGCGCAAGTCCGGACACGACGCAGATCGCGCCGAAGGCGAGCGCGTCGCCCGGGCCGAGGACGAATGCGCCGACGAAGGCGACGACGCTGGCGAGCATCGCGCCGAACCACGCGCGCGGCTTGCCGACGCGACGCGACAGCGCGACCCACAGCGGCAGGCTGAGTGCGCCCGAAACGAAGTAGGCGGCGAGGAACAGGCCCGCCTGCCGCGGCAGCTGCAAGGCGTCGCTGACGAAGAAGAGCACCAGCGTCGCGGGCAGCGCGGTCGCGATACCGTTCAGCATGAACACCGCGAACAACGGCCGGAACGCCGGGCTGGCGAACGGGGCGGTGATTGCGCCCAAGGTCATGCGGCCGGCGTGGAAGGCGGGCGGCGGGCGCGGGGCACGCGGCGCGCGCAGCAGCGTGACGCTGGCGGCGACGGCGACCATGGCGGCGAGCACCCAGGCGAAGCGGGCCAGGCCAGTGTCCAGCGTCGGCGCGAGCAGCGTGGGCAGCGCGCTCGCGATCACGACGCCGAAAAGACCGAAGGCTTCGCGGCTCGCGGTGACCCGCGTGCGCTCATGGGGGGTGTCGCCGAGCAGTGCGCCCCAGGCGTGATAGCTCACGCTTGCGACGCTGAACCCAAGGTAGACAGGAATCAACGCCAGGACCAGCCATGCGGCAAGACTGAACCCGCTGCGCGGCGGGTTGAGCACGAGCAGCATGCCGACGCCGAGCAGGAGCGCACCGCCGCCGGCGAGCAGCCGCGGGCGCTGGATGCGGTCGTTGAGCACGCCGAGCAGAGGATCGAATAGGGCATCGAGCAGGCGCGCCGCGAGCAGCAAGGCGCCAAGCAGCGCGAGATTCATTCCGAGCAGGCCGCCGTACAGGTTCGGCAGGTGCACGTAGATCGGCAGCGCCGCGCTGGCGAGCGGCAGACCGAGGGCACCGTAGGCGGCCAGGGCGCTGCGTGGGAGGGCCTGCGCCGGGGCCATCTCAGCGCTGCCCGATCAGGGCAGCACGCAATTCCGGCTCGCGCGTGCGCGGATCGAGCCAGATCGAGAAGAAAGCGCGCGAGAACGCTGCGTCGGCAATCTCGCCGAGCGCTCGCCCGTTCAGGTAGAAGCGCGCGCCGGCACCCGGGCGATGCACGCCGGCAATCTCGTCGCCGGCTTCGACGTCGCGCAGCAAAGCGCGCAGCTGGCGCGCCCAGCCATCGCGCTGCGCGGCGCCGCCCGCACCGAGGTGCGCGAGTTCCTCGTGAACGCGCTCGGCAATCGCTGCGTCCTCGAGCGCGCGCGCGTAGCGCACGACGAGCGCGAACGGCTCGTCGAAATCGGCGCGCCCGCTCTTGGACCAGAGCGCCGCGACGTAGACCCGCAGCCCGAACCAGGTGAGCGTCCCCTGGCCGACCGGCTGCAGCGCGTAGC
>JAQBBQ010000228.1:0-31691 GCA_032125995.1 Betaproteobacteria bacterium
CGTCGGCGGCGCCGCGCTGATCATCGACTGCACGACCGACAATCGCACGCGCTGCGTGGCCGAGGTGCGTCACGCCCTCGCCAAGCACGGCGGCAACCTGGGTTCGGACGGCTCGGTGGTGTATCAGTTCAAGCACTGCGGCCAGTTCGTTTTTGCACCCGGCACGAGTGAGGACAAGGTGATGGACGCCGCGCTCGAAGCCGGCGCCGAGGACGTGACGTCGAACGAGGACGGCTCGATCGAGGTGGTCTGTGCGCCGGCCGACTTTGCTGGGGTGCGCGAGGCCGTCGCCAAGGCCGGGCTCAATCCCGAGATTGCCGAGATCACCATGAAGGCCTTGAGCGAGAGCGTGCTCGAAGGCGAGGACGCTATGCGCATGCGCAAGCTGCTCGATGTGCTCGAGGAGCTCGACGACGTACAGGACGTCTATACCAATGCCGCGCTCGAGATCGCCTGAGCCCGCTTGAATACCGTCCGCAGCCTGCGCATACTCGGCGTTGATCCGGGGCTGAGGGTCACCGGCTTCGGCATCATCGATAAGCGTGGTAGCGCATTGCACTACGTCACGAGCGGTTGCATCCGCACCCCGAAGGGCGAGCTGCCCGAGCGCCTCGCCGCGATCCTCGACGGACTCGCGGAGGTGATCGGCGAACACCACCCGGCCGAGGCCGCGGTCGAGATCGTCTTCGTCAACGTCAATCCGAGCTCGACGCTTGCGCTCGGCCAGGCGCGCGGCGCGGCGATCTCCGCGCTCGTCCTCAAGCGCCTGCCGGTGTCGGAGTACACCGCGCTGCAGGTCAAGCAGGCGGTGGTCGGCGCGGGGCACGCGCGCAAGGAACAGGTGCAGGCGATGGTGCGGCGACTGCTGCAGCTGCCGGGCGATCCCAGTCCGGATGCCGCCGATGCGCTTGCCTGCGCGATCTGCCACGCGCACGGCGGGCAGGGGCTTGGCGCGCTGTCGACGCGGGGCTTGCGCATGCGGCGCGGCCGATTAGTATGAGCGCGCACCTTGTGTACGTACCGCAGAGGATGCGGTGCGCCGCGCGGCGCGCTCTGGCATGCTTCGGCGAACGGATCCTGGGTGTGCCGGCATGATTGGACAGTTGCACGGAAAGTTGCTCTCCAAGCACCCGCCGCAGGTGTTGGTCGACGTCGGTGGCATCGCCTATGAAGTTAACGTGCCGATGAGCACCTTCTATCATCTGCCCGCGACCGGCGCCGAGGTCACGCTGCACACGCACCTCGTTGTGCGCGAGGATGCGCATCTGCTCTACGGCTTCGGCAGCTTCGAGGAACGCGCGGCGTTTCGAGAGCTGATCAAGATTTCTGGCGTCGGTGCGCGCACCGCGCTCGCGGTCCTGTCAGGCATGTCGGTCGCCGATCTCGCGCACGCCGTGGCGGCGCAGGAGGCGGGCCGGTTAACGAAAGTACCTGGCATCGGCAAGAAGACCGCCGAGCGGCTGCTGCTCGAACTGAAGGGGCGCCTCGCCGATGCACTTCCGGGGGTCGCCGGCAGCGCCGCGGGACCGAGCGAGGCTGCGGACGTCCTCAACGCGCTGGTCTCGCTCGGCTACAGCGAGAAGGAAGCGGCGACGACGGTCAGGGGACTCGCACCGGGCCTCGGCGTGGCCGAGAGCATCCGCGCTGCGCTCAAGGCTCTGGCAAAATCCTGACGTGGCGGTAGAAACAGATCGGTTGATCTCGGCGAAACCGACCTCGGGCGAGGAGGCGCGGTTCGATCGCTCGCTGCGCCCGACCTCGCTCGCCGACTATGTCGGGCAGCAGAAGGTTCGCAGCCAGTTCGAGCTCTTCATCGAAGCGGCGCGCGCACGCGGCGAGGCGCTCGACCACGTGCTGCTGTTCGGCCCGCCGGGGCTGGGCAAGACCACGCTGGCGCACATCATCGCGCGCGAGATGGGCGTCAACCTGCGCCAGACCTCGGGCCCGGTGCTCGAGCGCCCGGGAGATCTCGCCGCGCTGCTCACCAATCTCGAACCGCGCGACGTGCTGTTCATCGACGAAATCCATCGGCTCTCGCCGGTGGTCGAGGAAATTCTCTATCCTGCGCTGGAGGACTATCAGATCGACATCATGATCGGCGAGGGGCCGGCGGCGCGCTCGATCAAGCTCGACCTGCCGCCGTTCACACTTGTCGGCGCGACGACGCGCGCGGGCATGCTGACCAATCCCCTGCGCGACCGCTTCGGCATCGTCGCGCGGCTCGAGTTCTACGCCGCAGCGGAACTCTCGCGCATCGTGCATCGCTCGGCGACACTGCTCGGCATCGAAGTCGACGCGGTGGGCGCGCTGGAGATTGCGACGCGCGCGCGCGGTACGCCGCGTGTCGCGAATCGGCTCCTGCGCCGCGTGCGCGACTATGCCCAGGTGAAGGCCGAGGGTAAAGTGTCGGGCGCGGTGGCCGACGCCGCGCTCGTGATGCTCGAAGTCGACGTCCTCGGTCTCGACCTGATGGACCGCACGCTGCTGCTCGCGGTGATCGAAAAGTTTGCCGGCGGTCCGGTCGGGGTCGAGAACCTCGCCGCTGCCATCGGCGAAGAGCGCGACACGATCGAGGACGTGGTCGAGCCCTACCTCATCCAGCAGGGCTATTTGCAGCGCACGCCGCGCGGGCGCGTGGCGACGCTGAGCGCCTACCGCCATTTCGGCATCGGTGCGCCGGCGGGGATGCGCGATCTGCTGACGGATACCGATACGCCCTAGGCTGCTCGAGCGGCACCGCGGTTAACCCGTTTTGCACGCCACCGCGTTAAACCGGTGCGTATCCCCCATCCAAGGAGCGAGCATGAAACGGACATTTGTCACAGTTGCGGCCGGCGTTGCGATGACCGCGGCCGCCGGCGCGGCGCAGGCCTTCTGCGGCTTCTACGTCGGCAAGGCCGACGCGAACCTGTTCAACGACGCCTCCAAGGTCGTCATGGTGCGCGACGGCGAGCGCACGGTCATCAACATGCTGAACGACTATCAGGGCGCGCTGACCGAGTTCGCGATGGTGGTGCCGGTTCCGGTCGTGCTGCAGAAAGAGGACGTGAAAACGCCGTTGCGGGCGGTCTTTGACCGCCTCGACGCCTACAGCGCGCCGCGCCTCGCCGAGTACTACGACCCCAATCCATGCAATCCGCCGCAACCGCGCGCGCTCGCCGCGCCGCAGAACTTGGCCAAGCAATCGGCAGGACGCGGCATGATCGCCGAAGACCGCGCCGAGGAACTCGGCGTCCGGGTCGAGGCCCAGTACACGGTCGGGCCGTACGACATCGTCGTTCTCTCTGCGACACAGTCCGACGGCCTGGAGACCTGGCTGCACGAGAACGGCTACCGCATTCCCGCCGGCGCCTCGAAGGCACTCGCGCCCTACATCCGCCAGGACATGAAGTTCTTCGTCGCCAAAGTCAATCTGGAAGAGCACGCGAAATCGGGTGCGCACTTCCTTGCGCCGCTGCAGTTTTCGTTCCGCAGCGAGAAATTCATGCTGCCGATTCGGCTCGGCATGATCAATGCGCGCGGTCCGCAGGATCTCGTGCTGTGGGTGCTGACGAAAAAGGGGCGCGTCGAGACGACCAACTATCGCACCGTGAAGCTGCCGGCGAACGTCAATCTGCCGCCCTACGTGAAGTTCGACAAGACGCACAGCTTCGGGCACTTCTACAAGGCGATGTTCGACGAGCGGGCGAAGCGCGAAGGCCACCGCGTCGTGTTCACCGAGTATTTCTGGGACATGGGCTGGTGCGACCCCTGCGCGGCGAATCCTCTGAGCGCGCAGGAACTGGCGAACCTCGGCGTCGACTGGGCGCGCGGCAACACGCGGCGCGGCGCGCAGGTAAAGCTCACCCGGTTGCACATGCGCTATACGCTCGAGACCTTTCCCGAGGATCTCGCCTTCCAGGAGACGGCCGACCGGCGCAACTGGCAGACGCGTTACGTGCTGCAGCATCCGGCCAAGTTCGATCTCGCGGACTGCGAAAATCTGCAAAATGCCCAGCGCTACCTCGTTCAGCTCGGCGGGCGCCAGGAGCGCGAGGCGCAGACGCTCGCCAACCTGACCGGCTGGAATATCGACGCGATTCGCGCCAAGACGCGCGCGGCGCACGCTGAAACGCCGCTGTCGATCGCGCCCGGCGCCGCAAGCCCTGCCGCCGAGTCGCCCTTCGGGCAGCTGTGGCGCTGGCTGCACAGCGAAGGGGCGTGAGCGTGAGACCGCAAACAATCGTCCCGCCGATCGGGGCCGGCGGGCCGCGCGCGGCAAGGCAGGGACCGGGCGCGTGGCGCAGGCTGCGCGACCGACTTGGCCGACTCGCGCAGCTCGACGCGCGGCTCTACCAGATCGCGTTTCTCGCGGTTCTGCTCGGCGCCGGCGTGCTCGCGCGCGACTTCAGTCTGCAGGCCGAGCAGGTTGCGCTGACTTTCGCCGCCGGCATCGCGACGCAGCTTTTCTGGGTGCGCGCACTCGGCCTGCACCGCGTCGGGGTGTTAAGCGCCGTCATCACCTGCTTCGGGCTGGCGGTGCTCCTGCGCGCCGACAGCCTGTGGGTCCATCCGCTCGCCGCCGCAGCCTGCCTGTCGGCGAAGTTCCTCGTGCGGGTGAACGGCAAGCACCTCTTCAACCCGACCAACCTCGGTGTCGTGCTCGCGGTGCTCACACTGCCCGGCGCCTGGATCTCGCCGGGGCAGTGGGGTGCCGACCTGTTGCTCGCCTGCTGGGTGGTTGTGCTCGGTGGTGTCGTCGCGAACCGCGCGCGCAGCTTCGACATGAGCGCTGCCTTCCTCGTCTGTTACCTCGGCGCGCTCGCCGCGCGCGTGGCCTGGCTCGGGCAGGACTGGAGCGTGCTCGCGCATCAGCTGCAGTCGGGCGCGCTGCTCGTGTTCGCGTTCTTTATGATCTCGGATCCGATGACGATTCCGAGCCGTACGCGCGCGCGCCTCGCCTATGCGGCCTGCGTCGCGGGCCTGGCGTACGCCTGGCAGACTGTGTTCTACGTGCCCAACGGCCCGCTGTGGGCGCTATTCCTCTGTGCGCCGCTGGTGCCCCTGCTCGACCGGATCTGGCCCGGTGTGCAGCCGACCTGGGGGCGTGAGCGAGACTCGGCACGGACCCCGTGCCCGAGGCGCGGTAGCATCGTCGCCTGATGGCGCCACCCTTTTCGATTCAGCTGCGCGTGTACTATCAGGACACCGACGCTGGCGGTGTCGTTTTCCACGGACAGTATTTCGCGTTCATGGAGCGCGCGCGCACCGAACTGCTAAACGCGCGCGGCTATGACCTGGCGCACTTTGCCGAGTCGCGCGGAATCTTGTTCCTGGTCCATTCGCTCGCGGCGACCTACCATGTGCCGGCGCGGTTGAACGAGTGCATCTCGGTGAGCGCCGAAGTCGCTAAAATGGGCCGTGCGAGCGTGGTATTTCGCCAGCGCGTGGAACGCGAGGGAGAACTGCTGGTCGAAGCCGAAGTCACGGTCGCGCTGGTGGACCGGGTTCACTTGAAGCCGACGCGCATGCCCGAAGAACTCAGAAAAGTGCTCAACGCATCGTGAACGTCTCGCAGGACCTAGAACTCTGGACCCTCATCGTCAACGCCAGCTTGGTGGTGAAGCTGGTGATTCTGCTCCTGCTCGCGGTCTCGTTCCTGTCCTGGACCTTCATATTCAGCAAGTGGATCGCGATTCGCCGGGCGCGCGCACAGACCGAGCAGTTCGAGCGCGATTTCTGGAGCGGCAACGACCTCAACCTGCTCTACCAGGGCGCGGTCAACGCCCGACACACGATCGGCAGCCTCGAGCGGATCTTCGAGGCCGGGTTCCGCGAATTCACCAAGCTGCGCAACCAGCGCGGTAACGACGCGTCGGCGCTCGTCGAGGGCGCCGAGCGCGCCATGCGCGCGACCTACCAGCGCGAGATGGATCTGCTTGAGCGCCATCTCTCCTTTCTCGCCTCGACCGGATCGGTGAGCCCCTACGTCGGACTGTTCGGCACGGTGTGGGGGATCATGCATGCCTTCCGCAGCCTCGCCAACGTGCAGCAGGCGACCCTCTCGCAGGTCGCCCCCGGCATTGCCGAGGCGCTGATCGCCACCGCGATCGGCCTGTTCGCGGCGATCCCGGCGGTCGTGGCCTACAACCGTTTCTCGCACGATATCGACCGCCTGTCGATCCGTTTCGAGAGTTTCATGGGCGAGTTCTCCAACATTCTGCACCGTCAGGGACCGAGGAGTGGCGCGTGATGCAATCGCTGCGCCGCAAGCGCGCGCCGATGCACGACATCAACGTCGTGCCCTACGTGGACGTGATGCTCGTGCTGCTCGTCATCTTCATGGTGACCGCACCCCTCATCACGCCGGGGGTGATCGAGCTGCCCTCGATTTCCAAGGCCCCGGTCGTTCCGGCCGCGCCGATCGAAGTCGTCATCAAGCAAGACCGTACGCTGCTCTTGCGCACGCGCGATGCGAAAAGCGGCGCGTACACCGACCAAGGCGTCGCGCGCGGCGACCTCGCGCGCCTGGTGCGCGAGCGCCAGGCGGCGGCGCCGACCTCGCCGGTCGTCATCGCCGCCGACAAAAACGTGCGCTACGAGGCCGTGCTAAACGTGATGGACGAGCTGCAGCGCGCGCAGGTGCGCCGCGTCGGATTGCTCGTGCAGCCGGCGAAATAGATGGCCGCAGCGGAAGCGTTTGGATTCGGCGATTTCGAGGCGCGCTACGAACCGGGCGTCGGCCGCGCGGTTGGCCTCGCCATCGCGGTGCACCTCGTGCTGCTCGGGATCCTGTTCATTGGCGTGCGCTGGCACAGCCAGCAGCCGGCGCCGTTCATGGTCGAGCTCTGGCAGCCGCCACCGCAGGCCATCGCCAAACCCGCGCCGAGACCCGAGCCGCCACCCCCGCCAAAGCCGAAGGTCGAACCACCCAAGCCCCTGCCGGTTCCCAAAGTGGAAACCCCGCCGCCACCCAAGCCTGCGCCGCGCATCGAAAAACCCGATATCGCGCTGAAGGCACCGCCGAAGCCGAAACCCCCGCCCAAGCCGGTGGCGAAGCCGACGCCGAAGCCAAAAGTCGAAGCTAAGCCCGAACCTAAGCCCGCACCGCCGAAGCCGCGGGTCGACCCGGCGCGCCGTCAGCTCGCCCAGGAGCTCGCGCGCGAGCAGGCGGCAATTCAAGCCACTCGCCAGGACGCCGAGTTGCGCGCGCTGCTCGCACGCAAGGCGGGTACGCGCGCGCTGGCGGCCTGGACCGACAAGATCCGCGCCAAGATTCGCGGCAACATCATTCTGCCGCCGTCGCTGGCGGGAAATCCAGAGGCCGTGTTCGACGTCGTGCTGCTGCCGACGGGCGAAGTGCTCGGCGCCCCGCGCCTGCGCCGCTCGAGCGGTGATGCGCGCTACGACGACGCGGTGCTGCGTGCGATCCTGAAGTCCTCGCCACTGCCGCGCCCGGAGGACCCCAAGGTGTTTTCGCGCAATCTCGAGCTGCGTTTCCGGCCCCAGGAATGATGCGCGTGGCTCCGTCAGACCAGTTAGACCAGTTGGACCAGTCAGCCCAGTTAGAATCGCCCTCTGTGACGAAGACGGCAAACGACGCACGCGGCATGGCGAGAAGCGGGTTTTCGCGCACCCTGTTCACGCTCTGGGCGGTGCTGCTCGCGCTCGGCGCCGCGCCAGCCGCGGCGCAGCTCTCGATCGAGATCACCGGCGCAGGCGAAAAGCGCCTGCCCGTCGCCATCGTGCCGCTGGCCGGCGAGGGCGTGCTGCCCGCGAGCATCTCGTCGATCATACGCGCCGACCTCGAGCGTAGCGGCTTGTTCCGCGGCGTCGAAGTGCCGGCCCTCCAGCCGCATCCCACCGAGGCCTCGAGCGTCAATTACGCCGAGTGGCGCGCACGGCTCGCGGATGCACTCGTGGTCGGTTCGGTCGCGGCACGCCCCGACGGCAAGTTCGAGGTGCGCTTCCGGTTGTTCGACGTCGTAAAACAGGCTGCCATCGGCGGTGTGGCCTACACGCTGTCGCGCGACCAGGTGCGCGCCACCGCGCATCGCATCGCGGATTACGTCTACGAAAAGCTCACCGGCGAGAAGGGCGTATTTGCGACCAAGATCGCCTATGTGCTCAAGCGCGGCAAGGTCTACGAGCTGCAGATCGCGGACGCCGATGGCACCGGCGGATTTTTCATTCTGCGCTCGAACGAGCCGATCGTCTCCCCCGTGTGGTCGCCCGAGGGCAGCCGCCTGGCCTATGTCTCCTTCGAGCAGAAGAAGCCGGTTGTCTATGTGCATTCGCTGCTCAACGGCCGGCGCAGCGTGGCGGCGAACTTCAAGGGCTCCAATTCCGCCCCGGCCTGGGCGCCCGACGGCAACACCCTCGCGGTGTCGCTCTCGCGCGCGGGTGGCTCTCAGCTCTATCTGGTCAACCCCGACGGCAGCAACGTGCGCCGTCTCACGCAAACGAGCGCGATCGACACCGAGCCGCGCTTCTCGCCCGACGGGCAGTTCATCTACTTCACGTCCGACCGCGGCGGTAGCCCGCAGGTCTATCGCATGCCGGTGGCGGGCGGCGCGGCGCAGCGCATCACCTTCGAGGGCAGCTACAACGTCTCGCCGCGCATCAGCCCGGACGGCAAGCGTCTCGCCTTTATCCATCGCAACAGCGACCGCTTCCAGACCGCGCTGTTCGACCTGGAGACACGCCAGCTGCAGATCCTTACCGACAGCGCTCGCGACGAGTCGCCCAGCTTTGCCCCCAACGGCAGGATGATTTTATTCGCGACGGTCATCGGCGGACGCGGCGTACTGTCGGCCGTATCGGCGGACGGTCGCGTCAAGCAGCGTCTCAGCGTGAGCGCAGGTGACGTGCGCGAGCCGGCCTGGGGTCCATTCATCAAATGACAAGGAGAACTACTATGCGCGCCATCTGGATCGCTGTCCTCTGCGCAATGCTTGCGGCCTGTGCCGGCACCACGGAACAAGACCCGGCGGGCGTGGAAGACCGCAAGTCCGGCGCCGAAGCGCGGGGTGCCGACGGCGGCAAGCCCGGCAGCGTCGACCTCACCGGCAAGTCCGGCGGCAGCCCGCTCACCGACCCGTCGAGCGTCTTGTCGAAGCGCTCGATCTTCTACGACTACGACAAATACGACGTCAAGCCCGAGTACCGTTCGCTGGTCGAGGCGCACGCCAAGTACCTGCGCGAAAACCGCAACATGAAGATGCTGATCCAGGGCAACACCGACGAGCGCGGCAGCCGCGAATACAACATCGCCCTCGGCCAACGGCGCTCCGATGGCGTGAAGCGGATGTTGATCCTGCTCGGTGCACTCGAGAACCAGGTCGAGGCGGTCAGCCTCGGCGAGGAGAAACCGCGTGGACAGGGCTCGGACGAAGCCGCTTACAGCCAGAACCGGCGCAGCGACATCCTTTACCAGGGCGAGTACTGATGCCGATGATGCGCAGGCTGGCGCTTGCGCTCGCCTTTGCGGGCGCGGCGGCGGTTCCCGTGGTGGCGACGGGCGCGCTCTTCGGCGACGACGAGGAGTGGCGCAAGGAGGTCAAGGCGCGATTTGCGAAGCTCGAGGAAAATGCCGCCGACCGGCGTCTGCTCGTCGACCTATCCGCACAGATCGATGCGTTGCGTGCCGACTTGGCGCGCATGCGCGGCCAGGTCGAAGTGCTCGCCAACAGCATCGTCGTTCTAGAAAAGCGCCAGAAAGACCTCTACCTCGACATCGATACGCGCCTGCGCAAGCTCGAGCCGGCAGCCCCGGGTGGAACGCCCGCGGCAGGCGGCAACACCCAGTCCTCGCCCGCGGAGGCGCAGGCTTACGAGGCGGCGCTGAACCAGTTCAAACTCGGCAAGTACGCGCCCGCGATCTCCGCGTTCCAGGCTTTTCTCGTGACCTACCCGGCGAGCCCGCTCGCGCCCTCGGCGCAGTACTGGATCGGAAATTCCTACTTCGCCAAACGCGACTACCGCAATGCGATGAAGGCGCAGCAGGTGGTGCTCTCGACGTGGCCGAGTAGTCCGAAGGCTGCCGACGCGATGCTCAACATCGCCAGTGCGCAGGAGGGGTTGCGCGACCGGCGCGGTGCCCAAAGCACGCTCAAGGAACTCATCGCGAAGTATCCCGCCAGCCCGGCTGCGGCGAGCGCGAAGCAGCGCCTCGCGCAGGCGTCGCGGCGCTGAACGCGGTCGTTCTACTTTCCGGCGGGCTCGACTCGGCGACGACGCTCGCCTGGGCCGTGGGCGAGGGGTTCGACTGCTACGCGCTCAGCGTGCATTACGGCCAGCGTCAGGCCGCCGAAATCGCCGCCGCCGCCCGTCTTGCGCTGGCGCTCGGCGCACGCGCGCATCGCGTCGCGCGGCTCGATGCGTCGATCTTCCAGGGCTCGGCGCTCACCGATCCCGCGGTCGCGGTACCCGAAGGGGGCGCTTCCGCCGGCATTCCGGTCACCTACGTGCCCGCGCGCAACACCATCCTGCTTTCGCTCGCGCTCGCCTGGGCTGAGGTGCTCGATGCGCGCCACGTCTTCGTCGGTGCGAACGCCGTCGACTACTCCGGCTATCCTGACTGCCGCCCCGAATACCTGCGCGCCTTTGAAGCGATGGCGAACCTTGCGACCAAGGCCGCGCTCGAGGGCCGCAGGATCGAGATCCGTGCGCCCCTGATCGACCTGCCCAAGGCCGAAATCGTGCGCCGCGCGCTCGCCCTCGGCGTCGATCCAGCAATGACCGTGAGCTGCTACCAGGCCGATGCCGAAGGTCGCGCCTGTGGGCGCTGCGACGCCTGTTGCATCCGGCGCGCAGGGTTCGAAGCCGCGGGCGTTGCCGACACGACGCGCTACGGCGACGCGGAATAAGCCGCATTGATCGGCGCCTTCGCCGATTCGAAGCGCGCGGTGCACCCCGTACGCCACGCGCGCCGATCCGCTATAGTCGCCGGAATTCGCGTTCGATCGGTATTCATTCGGCAGAGGTGTCCGTGGACGAAGTCAATCCGGCACAGATTGCGACGACCGTCACCTGGGGCGCCTTCCTCCTCGCCTTCATCTTCGGCGTGGTCGGCAACAAGACCAACTTCTGCACCATGGGTGCGGTGTCCGACTGGGTCAACATGGGCGACACCCGCCGCATGCGCATGTGGCTGCTCGCGATCGCGGTGGCGGTGCTCGGCTCGAACGCACTGCACTTGGCGGGCGTCATCGACCTGTCGAAGACGATTTACCAGACGCCGAACTTCACCTGGCTCTCGTACATCGTCGGCGGATTTCTGTTCGGTGTGGGCATGACGCTTGGCTCGGGCTGCGGCTCGAAGACGCTGATCCGGATCGGCGGCGGCAGCCTGAAGTCGCTCGTGGTGTTCGTCTTTCTCGGCATTGCGGCGTACATGACGCTGCGCGGGCTGTTCGGTGCGTTTCGCGTCAACGTGCTCGAGCAGGCTTCGCTCGCGCTCGCCGGCGGACAGGACCTGCCCTCGCTCGCGGCGCGCGCGGCGGGTGGTTCGAAAAACGCCTGGATCACGGGGCTCGCGCTCGTGATCGGCCTGGGCCTCGTCGCCTTTGTCTACGCGAGCCGTGATTTCCGTTCGAGCTTCGACTACACCCTGGGCGGCGGCGTCACCGGGCTGGTCGTCATCGGCGGCTGGTGGGTGAGCGGGTCGCTCGGCTACGTCGCGGAGCACCCCGAAACGCTGCAGGCGGCGTACATCGCGACCAACACCGGGCGCATGGAGTCGTTCTCGTTTGTCGCGCCGATGGCCTTCAGCCTGGAATACCTCATGCTGTGGACCGACACGACCAAGATCGTGACCTACGGCATCGCCTCCGCCGTCGGCGTGATGGCGGGCTCGGCGGTCTACGCGCTCGCGACCCGGCAGTTTCGCTGGGAGGGTTTCGTCAATGCCGAGGACACCGCCAACCACATGATCGGCGGGACCCTGATGGGCTTCGGCGGCATCACCGCGCTCGGCTGCACGGTGGGACAGGGCATCACCGGGTTCTCGACGCTGGCGCTTGGCTCGATCCTCACCTTCGTCGCGATCGTCGCGGGCGCCGCGGTGACGATGAAATGGCAGTACTGGCGCATGACACGCGAGGCTTGAACCGCCCCGCGCGTTGACCTTCGCGCGCGCCAGCCCGTAGAATCGCGCCCTTCCCCCGGGTCGTTAGCTCAGCTGGTAGAGCAGCGGACTTTTAATCCGTTGGTCGGCGGTTCGAATCCGCCACGACCTACCAAATACGAAGCCCTCGGCGCGCCGGGGGATTGTCCGTTTCCTCGATTGACTGACCTACCCACGATGGGTACTCTGCTACCCATGATGGGTAGCAAAGACACACTGACTGGCGGACCACCGCGGCTCTTCGGCAAGACGCGCCAGGCCTTGCTGGCGCTGCTCTATGCACGCGCGGACGAGGAGCACCTGCAGGAGAGCCTGATCCAGCTCGCCGGCCTCGGGCGGGGCACGGTGCAGCGCGAGCTCGAGTTCCTCGCGCGCGCGGGCGTCGTGCGCCGCACGGTGCGGGGCCGGCAAGTCTACTTCAGGGCGAATGCGGAAAGTCCGATCTATGCTGAACTGCGTGGCCTGGTCGTGAAGACGGTCGGGGTCGCCGATGCGCTGCGGGCAGCGCTGGCGCCGCTTTCCGGTCGAATTCGGGTCGCGTTCATCTACGGCTCGGTCGCCAAGGGCGCCGAGCGACGGGGGAGCGACGTGGATGTGATGGTCATCGGCGACGTGTCGTTCGCGAAAACTTCCGACGCGCTAGCGCGGGCGCAGAAGGCGATCGGTCGCGAGGTCAATCCATCGGTCTACGCGCCCGCGGACCTCCGCGCAAAACTCGCCGCCAAGCACCATTTTCTGCGCAGCGTGCTGAAGGGCGAAAAGATTTTCCTGATCGGAGACAGCCGTGAGCTTGCGCGACTGGAAAAAAAATAGCTGGCTCGTGGAGCATAAGGCCAGCCGCGAAGAGATCGCGGGACTGTTCGCCATCGTCGAGCGTGATTTAGCCAATGCGAAGGTGGCGGGGCTCGCCGACGACTGGCGCCTAAATATCGCCTATAACGCGGCGCTGCAGGCTGCGACTGCGGCGCTCTCCGCGGCGGGCTTTCGGGCGGTGCGGGAGCAGCATCACTTTCGGACGATCCAGAGTCTTGCGCTGACCATCGGTTGGCCGACGCCCAAGGTGGATCGGTTCGATCGTTTTCGCAAAAAACGGAACATCATCGGTTACGAATCCGCCGGCGTGGTCTCGGAGCGCGAGGCGCGAGAGATGCACGATCTCGCCACCGGATTGCGCGAAGACGTACTCGCGTGGCTGGGAAAGCAGCACCCGAAATTGTTGAAGCCGTGAGCCCAGGGGCCAGGGGAGCACGGCGGGGATTGCCCTAGCCAGGCGCGCCGCGTCGCCTCTTTTTGATGGTTTCGCTCGGGCCGCGTTTTCGCATCGCTGCCTTTTCCGCTTCCCTGGCTTTTGCCAATACGGTGACTCTTTTCAATTCGGCTTCTCTTGCTTCCCGCCGTGCCTCCACTGCCAGCGCCTTTTCTTTCTCCGTCGGCGGTGTCCAGTCAAGAAATTTCGGCGTCAGCCTTTTGAAAAGGGCGCTGGAGGATTCTTGCTCCTCGTCCGTTCTAACGTCTTTATCGCTCATAAGATTCGTTCTCCCGAGCGCAATCACATGCCGTAGCGGCTGTCGATGATGTTACCGATGACCCGATACACGGCCCCGGCCAGCATGCAGACGACGATGTTCATTGCGCACTCCTAGAAAGGCGATGCCACTTCAGTCCAGAAGGAACCGGGAGCCCTGACGGGCCGCGGTGGTAGCTCGATTTCTGGACGCGGGCGCCGCCGGAGAATGCTACGCGTACGCAGGCATTTTACGCCCTATTTCGAAGATGAGGAAATAGATCGCAAAGCAGTCGGGTCGCGACGCGATCTGAACCCGCGTTAGCCAGATAAGGCGCGGCGGCTACGCACGGCGCTTGGCCGCAAGGTGGGAATCGATCAACGCCTCGGCGGGGCGCGCGACACTCTGCGCCGGAATGCGGACGCCCAGAACAGTGCTGACCTGCGCGCCCTCCATCAGGAGAAACAGTTCGTCGGCCAGCAACGCCGGTTCCCGGGCGCCCGTTTGTTCGCACAACCTGGAAAGTCGCGCGCGCAACTTGGCCTTGTGCGCCTCGATCACCTTCCTCGCCGGGTGATCTTTCTGCGTGATCTCCACGGCTGCGTTCGCCATCGGGCAGCCGCGAGCAGAGGGATCGGCTACGTGCTTGGCGAGCAGAGCGAACGCCGCCTGAAGTTGCTTGCGCGGCTTGTCGAGATACTTCTGCGACATCGCATCCCAGGTCCGCCAGAACTTCGCGTCGTGGTCGCGCAACCACTCGGCCACCAACTCATCTTTGGAAGGAAAGCTTCGGTACAGACTCATCTTGGTCGTATCCGCCTGCGCGGCGATCGCGTCGATGCCGACGGCGCGAATTCCTTTGCGGTAAAACAGATCGGACGCGGTGGCGAAGATGCGCGTGCGGGCGCTTGGACGTGCGGGGTCTCGCTTCTTGGCCATCGGAGCAACCGGTTGACGTGTGAGTGACCGGTCAGTATCATAGCATGGGCTGTTATGGAGGTGCGATGGCACAGGAATTGAGTCTCGAGCTGGGCAAATTGCTGGATCAATACGACGAGAATCGCCGCGCCGTAGAAGAGCGCAAGCGGCAGGTCAAGACGGATGAGGACGCTTTTGAAACGGGATTCGCCGATCTCAGGACCCGCGCAATCAGGCCTGTGTTCGAGGCCGCCGGGGCGATCCTTAAAGCGCGCGGGCATGACTTCAGCATTGCCGAAAACGAACTTGGCGCGGAACCCGGCGGCAAGACCACCGAAGCGGCCATTTCCATTCGCATCATGCCGGCGGGGATGGGAAAGCCCGCGCACGGCAACGCCCAGTTTCCCTCGCTTTCGTTCGTCACCCGGCACTACAACAAAACCGTGTGCGTATTTGCGAGCAATGCGCTGCCCAAGTCCAGCGGTGTCGCCGGTTCCAGAGGGGATTACCAGTTGACCCAGATCGACACCGCGCTCGTCGAGGCCGAACTCCTGGACCTGATCGCCGGTATCGTCAAAGCGTAGATGGATTCATTCCTATTTTCCGGCGTATTCGATCTGCCCTGGTGGGGCTACCTGCTGGTTGCGCTGGGACTGACGCAGATCACGATCGCGGCGGTCACGGTGTTCCTCCACCGCAACCAGACGCACCGGGCGATCGACCTGCATCCGGCGGTAAGCCATTTCTTCCGCCTGTGGCTCTGGTTAACGACTGGCATGAGGACCCGCGAATGGGTCGCTGTCCACCGTAAGCATCACGCCAAGTGCGAGACCGCGGAGGATCCGCACAGTCCGCAGATCCTCGGCATCAACCGCGTGCTGTGGGGTGGGGTGCTGCTTTACGTCAAGACGGCGGCGGACGCCGGTGCCGTGGCGCGCTACGGCCGCGGCACGCCAGATGACTGGCTTGAACGCAACCTGTACTCAAGATTCGTCTTGTTCGGCCTGACGCTGACTGGCGTGGTCGACGTGACCCTGTTCGGGATTGTCCCCGGCGTCCTGATATTCATCACACAAATTGCGTGGATCCCTTTCTGGGCCGCGGGCGTCATTAACGGCGTCGGTCATTTCATGGGCTATCGCAACTGGTCGACAGCGGATGCCAGCACCAACATCGTGCCGTTGGGCATCCTGATCGGGGGCGAAGAGCTGCACAACAACCACCATGCATACCCAACGTCCGCGCGCTTCTCGAATCGCTGGTACGAATTCGACTTGGGCTGGATGTATATCCGCATTCTCCAGGCGGCGAGGCTGGCGGTCGTCAGGCACCTGCCACCGGTCCCGCGCTTTGTCGCGGCCGGACCGGCGCCGGATCTGCAGACGCTGCGGGCGGTGATTTCGAATCGTTACGACGTCCTTGCGAGCTATGACCGGTCGCTCAAGCGGATGGGTGTTCCGGAGCATGCGGCATTGCAAACGATGCAGGTGATGCGGCGTGAGCTCGTCGCACTCTGGGATCGCTCGATGGCCTCCCGCGAGCAACTCGTCATGCAACTGCAGCGTTGGTGCCAACGTGCGGAATCAAGCGGCATCGGGCCGTTGGTGGCATTTTCGCAACGTCTGCGCTGCTACGCCTGAGCGCCCGTGATCGCGAGCCGGCGTCGGGCCCTGAGGCTTGCGTCGGCAGGGCCGCGTCAGGCGCTGACTCGACAGGCAACGAAAGTCCCTTCAAAATCGCGGCAGGAAAGCGATCGGCCGACGGTCGCGTCGCTCGCCGCACTGAAATCACTGGAGAACTCAAATGCCCAAGGGTCAGCAACGCAGTAATCGTGAGGCAAAGAAACCCAAGCAACCGAAAAAGCCGGTTGCACCCGCATCGCCCTTTAATACATCGTCGCCGATAAGGATCCCGCCGGCACCCGGCAAGAAGTTCTAACGGGCGCCATGGTCAGCGGTTCTAAACCGCCACGACCGACCGAATAGTGAAGGCCTCAGTCTGCGCTGGGGCCTTTTGCTTCGGGTGGACTTGAGGATTCTTTGCGCCAGACGCTCGCGAGCCAAGGCTGTTGTGCGCGCGGCAGGCCGGCAGGGCGGTAATAGTGCGTCAGCTCGACGAACCCGGCGCCTGAGACGTAGCCGCGCCAGGTTTCAAGATCGTGGTACGCGCCGTAGCGGCCGCGGTTCCAGCCTTCCACGTTATGGCCATGCGGGTTCGATGCGAACAACACGCCGCGCGGTTTCAGGGTGGCGTGCAATTGCTGCAATACCTGCGCCAGCGCCTGGCTGGGGACATGAAACAGTGCCGCGTTGGCGAACACGCCGTCGAACCGGCGATCGGGCAAATCAAGCTTGAGGAAATCCTGCTGCCACACCTCGCAGCCGCTGTGTGTTCGCGCCATTTCGGCGAGGCGCGCCGCGCCTTCCAGGCCGACCGCACGGTGACCGAGTTCAGCCAGCACCTTGAGATCGCGGCCCGGCCCGCAGCCGAAATCGAGCAACGCAAACGGCGCCTCACCCTCGATGGTTCGTAGTAGCGCTTCGATGTTCTGGCTGACGTCGTGACCGCGCGTGCCTTCCCTGAAGTCTTCGGCATGCACGTTGTAATGTCCCAACGTGACGTCGGAGATTTGTTGGAGGTCCTGCGGATTCAGTTTCACGGCTGCTCGGTGGCCGGCGCCACTGTCGCCGGATACTCGGGGCGGATGTCGACCTGCAGCAGGCAATGCGCGATGCGCAGCGCCATTTCGGCATCCGCGGGACTCGCGGCGCGGGAAAATATGAAGCCGAGGTAGCTTGCCCCATCGGGCGGAGGCGCAATGATCTGGCCGGGCTGCACCGCAATCGCCACGTCGCTGATACCCGATACCGATTGCGCGGCGGCGACGCCCTCGATACCGTGATAGATCCCGCGGCGCGGAATCGGGATCATCATCACGCCGGCAGCGCCATCGCGACGCGTAGTCGCCACCGGCTCGCCCACTGCTTGCCGCAGGATCTGCTCCTCGAGGCTGATGCCCAACAAATGGGTGAGCATGCGCCCGCACAGGCCGCCGATCGAGCGGGCGGCGACCTCGAGCAGCCAGACACCCCGCTGATTGATGCGCATCTCGGCGTGTACCGGCCCGTCGGTGAGCCCCGCGACGCGGCAGATTCGATCGACCGCCTGACGGATGCGGTCCTGGCGTTTACCCGCGAGCCGTGAGGGCGTGACGTAAATCGTTTCCTCGAAGAAGGGTCCGTCCAGGGGATCGGGTTTGTCGAACAGCGCGAGGGTGGTGAGCGTCCCGCGGTCCAGCGTGCCTTCCAGCGCGACCTCGCGTCCCGGAATGAAGTCCTCGATGATGACGCCGAGTTCCTCCGCGTCGCGGTCGGCACGCGCCTGGATGGCGCGCACCCAGTTCACCGCCCGTACCAGCGCGGCGGGATCGTCGGCGCGAATCACGCCGCGGCTGCCGGACAGACGGCGCGCCTTCACCACCACGGGAAACGTCAGCTTGGGAAACAGGGTCCGGGGATCTGTGCCGTTCGGCAGATGATGAAATGCGGGGCAGAGGAATTCGCGTTCCTTCAGCAGCCGACGAAACGCCAGCTTGTCGCGTACCTGGCGCACCGCCTGGGCGCGATTCCCCGGCAGGCCGAAACGCTCGGCGAGCAACGCAGCGAGTTCGATTCCCGAATCATCCACCGCCAGCACGGCGTCGGGCCTGCCCTCAATCTCGCGCAGCACTGTGTCTGCCGCCTGCTCGGGTCGATCGAAATGCAATGCCATGAGCGGCGTGAGACCCCAGGCGGGCGCCAGTTGGTGGCAGACATTGGCCGCAGCGACAATCTCGACGTCGAGCGTCTTTGCGGCGGCAAGGAAATCCTTGTTGCGATAGCCGGTGGTGGGCAAAAGCAGCAGGACGCGCTTCATCGCAGCGGTCGTTTCAGAATGACTGCAGCTGCGCGTCGGTCGGTTCGGCGCAGCAGTACCAGGGTTCCGACAGGCGGGCGGTCGGAGCCCCCAGGTTTGCGGCGAGCGCCGGTACCGTGCGTCCGGCCGCTTCGTGCGCCATGCGCCAGATCGCCGCAAAGACGTCGCGGCGCGGAAGGTTTTCTGCCTCGCATCGGGCCACCAAGGCCTGCAGGTCCCGCTGCAGACGGTCCACCCTGGAATCGGCATGGCGCCAGGGATAACCGAGGAGCTTGGCGTCGAACGCCATCAGCTGTTCCCTGAACCCCGGGAGCCGCAGAAGATAGGAACCTGCGGGCACCAGCAGCCGGATGCTGAGCTGCACCGGGGGCACGCTTTCCACGAGTTGCAGTTCCACCAGCCGCTCGAGCAGTGCGATCGTGCCTTCCAGCGTCGTCCATGGGGTGAATGCGACGAAGGTTGGCGCGAGCGCAATGCCGGCATCACGGGTGAGCGCCACCGCGCGATCAAAGTCGCCGCTGCTATGGTTCTTGTCGAGCAAGCGCAGGATCTCGTCGTCCACCGATTCCACCGCCGAGGTGATGAACAGGCAACCGCTCGCGCGCAACGCGGGCAGCAGTTCGGCGTGATCGATGAGGTGCTGGATTTTTATGGTTGCGTCGAACGTGACCTCCGGGAATGCATCGTGCAGGGCGCGCGCGAGCCGCAGACCATGGGTGGGTCCATTGAAAAAGTCCGGGTCGCCGAAGGAGATATGAGTCGCTCCTTCCTTTACTTGCTGGCGGATGTCTTCCATCACGACGTCTGCGGGGACGGTGCGGAACGTTCCCTGGTACACCGGGACCACCGGGCAGTGCCGGCACAGGTGCTTGCAGCCGCGGCTGCCCTCGGCAAAGCCGGCGACGCGAGTCGATGCGTCGGGCAGCACCAAATGCGCGTAGCGCGAAAGCTTCGGCAGAACGCTGCGGTCTGGTACCTCGAAGCGGATCTTGCCCAGGCTGGTGACCGGCTCGCGTTGTGCGGTCGCTGTTCCGTCGACGCGAAGTCGCTCGCAAAGCGAAACCAGTGCCGGCTCGACCTCCCCGCCCAGCACGGTGGCCACGCCCAATCCGCGCAGCAGCGCTTCGTTCATTGGGGCATAGAGTCCGTAGACGCACAGATGCGCGTTCGGGGCGAGTTGTTTGATGCGCGGCAGCGCCTCGATCGCGATGCGAGTCGCGGTATGCATGCCCACGTACAGCGCGACCAGACGCGCGTCCTTCAGGATGTCGGGATCGAGTTTTTCGAGCGATAGATCGAGGCAGCGGACCGCAAAGCCGGCGCGCTTGAGCCAGGCGGCCGGCTCGGCGAGGGCAAACGGCTGCCGCCCCAGCTCATAGGGGTTAATGAGTACGACGTTGAAGCGTTCGCCTCGTTTGGCTACGTCGGCTACTTCGATTGCGGCCGCTGCGCGAAAGGCGCGGGCGCCGAGTCGCGGTTCGCCCCGGCCTCCTCCAGGCGCTTCAGATAGTGCTGCCACATCGCCTCCTGCTGCAGGCCGTAGTCGTACAACAGTTCCCATGAGTAAATTCCGGTGTCGTGGCCGTCGGAGAAGGTGAGCTGGATCGCGTAGCTGCCCGCCGGCTCGATCTGGGTGATCTCCACCGTCCGCTTGCCGGCCTGCAGCACTTCCTGTCCCGGACCGTGGCCGCGCACTTCAGCCGAAGGCGAGTACACCCGCAGGAATTCGCAGGGCAGCTGGAAGGTCTTGCCGTCGGCGAACGAGAGTTCCAGCACCCTGGACTTCTGGTGCAGCTTAACTTCAGTGGGTTGCGGTGTCGTGCGATCCATATCTACGTCTGTCTGCCGCGCGAAGCGGTCGTGCGCGGCGTCCGTTCACTCTAGCGAGGCACTATAGCAATACAAGACATCGGCGCAGGCGTGGTTATTACCGCAATCCCCTCGCGTATACCCCCTCGAGCCGCGCGATGAGATCCGCCGGGAACGGCCCCATCGCCTCGGCTTCGATCGCCTCGTCGAGATGTGCCGGCTCGCCAAGCCCGACCACAAAGCAGGCGAAATCCGGATTCGCCAACACGAAGCGAAGCGCGTTCTGCGCGCGCGTGCCGTGGCCCGGCCCGAACGCATCGAGCACCGCGTGGGCCCTTTGTTCTTCGATTTCAAGCGCGCTGTCTTCGGTCAGCACCACTTCGCGTCCGGTGCGTTGGTCGGTCGCGAGCACACCGGAGGCGAAGACGCGAATGCCCATCATCGCGATGTCGTGCCGCGCGCAGGCGGCGCACACACCGGCGAAGTCGTGGCCGCTCCAGCCGGGCGGCATCGCGCGCGCGGCGCTTGGATTGAGCGCGTTGTAGTAGACCTGCGCCGAATCGAAGCGCCCGCTGTCGAGTGCGCGGGTGATCGCCGGCGCTTCGCCGAGTGCGGTGAGACCGACCAAACGCGTGAGGCCCTCGTTACGCATCTGCTCGAGCGCGTCGGCGACGCCGTCCTTGCGCAGCACGTCCTCGATGCTGATCGCGCCGAGCACGCCGCTCCCGGTCCGCGAACCGATCTGGTTGTGCAGCTGGAGCAGGTCGACGGAATCGCGTTTCAGCCGGCGCAGGCTCTGGTGCACGCTGCGCTCGATTTCGCCCGGGATGTCGGTGAGCTTTGTGAGGTCGAGCCGGACCTTGGTCGAGAGGTAGGGGCTGTCCTCGACTTCGGCGAGCAGCCAGCCGAGCGCTTTTTCGGAGCGCCCCTGGCCATAGAGCGGTGCGGTGTCAATCCAATTTATCCCTGCGTCGAGCGCGCGGCGCAGCGCGCGGCGCCGCGTGTCGTCGTCGGCGAGGATCACAATGCCGCCGACGTAACCGCCGCCGAAGACGATTTCCGAGACTCGAAGGCCGCTGCGGCCGAATCTGCGGTAGTTCATGGCTGTGCTTTCTCGCGCGGGTTCACGCAGTTGAAGACTAGCGCAGGCGCTGGCAAGGCGGACGAGGGCACAGGACGGGCGAGGGTGGACGACTGGGGGGGGGTACGGTGAGCTCGCCCAAAAGCGGTCGAAGACGATAAAATAAAAGATACATTAATAATCAATGTGTTATATACACTTATCGGGGTTGTAACTTAACAACATTGCTCATCTATCTAATTAGAAAGAATAAGATTCTGTTGACCCAGGCTTTCGATCGGAGGAATCTTGCTACAGGTTGATTGTGGTCTCTAGGAGTTGCATGGGCTGAGCAACCAACGAGTTTTCCAGCGATCCGAGAAGAAGATCGCAGAACTGCCCGAATTCTCTCCTCCTCCTCCTCCTCTATTCGGGCAATTCTTAGGAAGGCCCCTGGCGAAAGCCAGGGGCCTCTTTCTTTGTGGGGGCACGCTCGACACGCTCCGCACCCCCTCAGGCGGTCTAATCGACAGCGAATGCGAAGGCCTGAACCAACCGGTGGTCTGTGGGGCGTGCATCGAACAACCGAGAGGACAAAATGACAATCGAAATCCTGCGCAACGCGCTCGGCTGGTCCACGGTGATCAATTTCGGCGTGCTGATCTTGTGGCTGTTGTTTATCACCCTGGCGCGCGGCTGGACCTACCGCCTGCATCGCCGGTGGTTCAAGATCAGCGAGGAGGCCTTCGACGCCATCCACTACGCGGGCATGGGTCTGTTCAAGATCGGCGTCTGGTTGCTCAACCTGGTGCCGTACCTCGCGCTGCGTATTGTTGCCTGATTGCCTGATTGCCTGATTGCCTGATTGGCTGATTGGCTGATTGGCTGATTCAGCTGATTCGGCTGACCCTCGCCTGGGCGCCGGGCGTGGCCCGGCCGTCACGCCAGCACGAAGCCTTCGTAGCCCTTTGCGACGACGTCCTTGCACTTCTCGACGTAGGGTGGAAACCCGAGCAGCGGCATGAACACGCGCGGCTTGCCCGGTACGTTCGCGCCGATGTACCAGGAGTTGCACAGGGGATACACGGTACGCTCAGCCACGGCGTTCACGTGCGCGACCCAGGCGTCCTGCGCCTCGGGGCGCGCATCGATCGTTGCGCGGTTGTGCGCGCGCAGATGGGCGATGCAATCCGCGATCCAATTCACGTGCTGCTCGATCGATACCATCATGTTGGTAAGCACCGACGGACTGCCCGGGCCGGTGATGGTGAACAGGTTCGGAAACCCCGCGACCGCTAGGCCGAGGTAGTTGCGCGGCCCGTCATTCCAGGCCTCGCGCAGCATCCGTCCGCCGCGCCCGCAAATGTTGATGCGCATCAGCGTGCCGGTCATCGCGTCAAACCCGGTCGCGAAGACGATCGCGTCGAGCGCGTACGCTTGCCTTCCCGTGCGCAGGCCCCGCGGCGTGATCGCCTCGATCGGCGCGTCGCGCACGTCGACGAGATGGACGTTCTCCCGGTTGAAGGTCTCGTAGTACCCGGAATCGATGCACAGGCGCTTGCCGCCGATCACCTGTTTCGGCGACAGAAGCGCCGCGACCTTCGGGTCGCGCACAATCGCGCGGATTTTCTCGCGAACGAACGCGGCGGCCGTTTGGTTCGCCTCGGCATTCAGAATCAAGTCGCCGAACGCACCGAGAAAGAAAAGCCCTCCGTGCTGCCAGCGACGTTCGAACGCGCGCCTGCGCTCCTCCGGCATTGTTTCGAGCGCCGAGGTTTCGGTACGCGGAAAGTTGGAGCCGAAGGCATTCGGCATGAGGCTGTTGCGGGCACGGAACCCGGCGTAGTCGGCCTTGATCTGCGCTTCGTATTCGGGATCGAGCGGAGCGTTGTGGGCCGGGACCGAGTAGGTCGCGGTGCGCTGGAAGACGAACAACGCCTTCGCTTCCTCGGCGATGATCGGGATCGACTGGACCGCGGAGGAGCCGGTGCCGATCACGCCGACGCGTTTGCCGGTGAAATCGACCTTCTCGTGCGGCCACTCGCCCGTGTGATAGACCGCGCCCTCGAAGCGATCGAGCCCAGGGATGTTCGGCCTGTTCGGGGACGACAGGCACCCGGTCGCCATGACGAGAAATTGCGCCGAGGTCTCGGCGCCGTCGTCGGTGCCTACCGTCCAGCGCTTGGCTGTTTCGTCGAAGCTCGCGGCGACGACCCGCGTGTTGAACTGGATGTCCGCGCGCAGTTCGAAGCGGTCCGCGACATGGTTGGCGTAACGCAGGATCTCGGGCTGCGGGGCGAAGCGCTCGCTCCAGTGCCACGCCTGCTGCAGCGCCGCATCGAACTGGTAGGAGTACTCCATGCTCTCGACATCGCAACGCGCGCCGGGGTAGCGGTTCCAGTACCAGGTGCCGCCCACGCCAGCGCCGGCCTCGAATACGCGGGCGGCGAGGCCGTGCCCGCGGGCGCGGTGCAGCATGTAGATCCCGGCGAAGCCGGCACCGACGATCAGGACGTCGACGCGCCGCGCTGCGCCGGCGTTTTCTCTGCTGAGCGCTTTTCGCGGGTTCTCGGACATTGCGCGCGGTCGCACCGATTTCTATGGGGCTGGAAGAGAAAAGATACAGGATGTTCCACCCCGATCGCCCGGTGCGTTCGCAGGGCGGTGCGTGGACTGCGCAGCGAGCGGGTGGGATGCGCCGGAGCGATTCGGGCGCAGTAGAATTCCCCACCGCCGGGAACCCGCTTCCTGGCACATTGAAATCGAACAGGAGGAGACCATGATGTTCCGTTACGCCCTCGCCGCGACGCTGCTGCTCGCGCCCGGCCTTGCCGCCGCCGCGACCGCAATGCGTTGCAGCCACCAGCTACCGCCGCCGCACCATATCGCCAAGGTGATCGAGCGCTGGGCGGCCGAAGTCGAGAAACTCTCCGGCAACGAGATCGATGTCCAACTCTTCGGGGCCAACAGCCTGGTGGGCGCAAGCGAGAACATTTCCTCGGTCGCGAAAGGCAACATCGAGTGCGCGTTTTCGATCAACCCGCAATGGGGCAAGACGCTGCCGATCATGAATGTGACGCTCAAGCCCTATGCGGTCACCGATCTCGCGGTGCTCGCCAACTGGCCGGCGTCGAAGGCGGCTGCGTTCCTCGAGGAAAAGCTTCTCACCAAGCAGGTGCAGAACGTCGTCTGGCTGTTCACCACGCGCATGACCGCGATGACCTCGAAAGGCAAGGGGCTGATCAATCCTGATGACTTCAAGGGGGTCAAGATTCGCGGCCTCAATCCGGTGGCCGACGCCGGGCTCGTCGCGATGGGCGCGGCGCCCTCGGCAATGTCCGGATCCAAGGTCTACCAGGCGCTGTCCACCGGGGTGATCGATGCGGGCATGACGGACATCAGTGCGGCCTACTCGCGCAAGTACTACGAAGTTCAGGACCATGTCACGGTGACACCGCTGTTCAGTGTGTTCTTCCACGGCTACGTGAACCCCGGCTGGTACGCCAAGCTCTCGGCCAAGTCGAAGGCCGCGCTGCGCGACGCGGGCATGAAGGCCTCCGCCTGGGCGGTCGACGACTCTGAAAAATCCGCCGCAGACGCACCCAAGCAGCTCGCCGAGAAGGGCATGAAGGTCCACATGCAAACCCCGGCGGAGATGGCGGCGTGGAAGAAGGTCATGGTGCCCGCCTTCGATGCCTCGTTCAGCAAGGCGACGGGCGAGGACGGTGCCAAACTGCTCAAGCTGGTGGCGGAGATCGGCAAGTAGTTGGCATCGCACTTCAATGACGGGGCGGGGGACGACGGCACGGTCCCGCCGCCCTCGCTGCCCGAACGCCTGATCGGGCGGTTGTCCCGGTTCGGGGCGGCGATCGCCGCCGCCCTCGTGCTGTTCACGCTCGCGGTCACCGGCTACGCCGTCGTCCTGCGCTATGTGTTGGGTACGCCGCTCACCTGGGCGGACGAGTTGTCTGGCTACCTGGTCGTCGCGATCGTCATGTTCGGCGCGGCCGAGACGCTGCTGCGCGGCGAACACATCAGCGTGGACCTGCTGACCGGCAGGCTTGACGGGTTCGCGCGGCGCATCGTCGACCTTTGGGCAATGCTCGCGGCGGCACTATTTGCCTGCGCAATCGCCTACAGCGGCTACCTGATGCTGCGCTTCTCGATCAATTTCGAAATGTATTCCGAAGGCTATCTCGAGATCGCGATGTGGAAGCCGCAGGCGCCGCTGTTCATCGGCGCGGTGCTGATCGTGATTGCCGCGCTTGCCCGCATCGTCACCTTGCTGCGGGCCAAGCGCCGCGAATGACGACGCTCGCGATCCTCTGCGGACTCATCGTCCTGCTGCTGACCGGCGCGCCGATCTTCGCCGGTCTGGGGCTCATCTCGCTCATCGTGATGCTGGCGACCGAAGGCAACATCAACAGCGTCGCCGATACGGCCTTTGCCAAGCTGAACAACGGTCTGCTCACGGCGATCCCGATGTTCGCGTTCATGGCCCACGTCATGATCCGCTCGAAGGTCGTCGACGACCTTTACAACGCGGCGCAAGCGATCGTCGGGCATTTTCGCGGCGGTCTCGGCATGGCGACCGTGCTGTCCTGCACGATCTTCGCCGCGATTTCCGGCTCGTCGGTCGCGACCGCACTCACCATCGGCTCGTCGTCGATTCCCCAGATGCGGCGCTTCGGCTACCGGCCGTCCGATACCTATGGCGTCATCGCCGCGGGCGGCACGCTCGGCATCCTGATTCCGCCCTCGGGGCCGCTCATCCTGTACGCGATCGTCACCGAGACGTCGATCGGCGCGCTGTTTCTGGCTGGGGTCATCCCCGGACTGATGATGGCGCTTGCCTTCGCGCTGTACTGTCTGGTGAGCGGGTATTGGCGGCCCGAAGTGCAGCGCGATCAATGGAAAGGTTTCGGCGCCTGTCTCGCCGCGGTGCGCAAATCGGTCTGGGCGCTCTCGATGCCACCGCTCGTGCTCGGTGGGATCTACCTGGGCGTATTCACCGCGTCCGAAGCCGCCGCGGTGGGTTGCATCTACGCGCTCGCCGTCGGGGCCTTCGTCTACCGCAACTTCGGTCTGACCGAATTGTGGGAGACGTCGCTCGAGACGGTGCGCACCACCGCGATGCTGTTCCTCATCCTCGCCGCCGCTTCGATCTTCGGCCATTCGATCACGATCATCCGGTTGCCGGCGGAACTGGTCGAATTCGTTACCGCGCAGGGCCTGAGCGTGACCGGATTCCTCATCGCCGTGATGGCGGTAATCTTCGTGCTCGGCATGTTCCTCGAGACGATTGCGATCATCCTCATCACCACGCCGATCATTTTCCCGGTGATGCTCGAACTGTCGATCGACCCGATCTGGTACGGCATCCTGCTGATGATCAATCTCGAGCTCGCACTGATCACGCCGCCAGTGGGGATGAATCTGTTCGTCATCAAGGGTATCGCGCGGGCGCCGTTGGGCGAAGTCATCCGCGGTACCATGCCCTATGTGATGCTGCTGTTGCTGGGACTCGCCATCGTCTTCATGCTGCCCGGACTCGCGACCTGGCTCCCGGCGGTCGCGGGCTTCGGGCGTTGATTCGGGAGCGCCGCATGCCATCGCTTCGACCCTTGCTTGTCATCCTTGTGACCGCTGGCGCGTCTGCTCTACTGCCCGCCGCCCACGCCGCGCCGCCACTGGTCGCGCTGCGCGATGGCATGCCGACACTCGCGCCGATGCTCGCGCGGGTGACCCCGGCGGTGGTCAACATCGCGGTGATGCAGCGCAGCCCCGAGGCGCAGAACCCGCTGCTGCGCGATCCATTCTTCCGGCGCTTTTTCGGCCTGCCCGACGAGGCACGGCCGCAGATGTCTGCTGGCTCGGGCGTGATCCTGGACGCCGCGCAGGGCTATGTGATCACCAACCATCACGTGATCAAGGACGCGAGCGAGGTGGTGGTGACGCTGAAGGACAAGCAGCGGCTTAAGGCGCAGGTGGTTGGCTCGGACGCCGGTACCGACATCGCGCTGCTCAAGATCGATGCCAAGGGCTTGGTCGAGGCAACACCGGCGAATTCCGATGCGCTGCAGGTGGGCGATTTCGTCGTCGCGATCGGAAATCCCTTCGGCATCGGGCAGACCGTGACCTCGGGCATCGTTTCGGCGCTTGGCCGCGCCGGCCTCTCGAGCGAGGGCTACGAAGAATTCATCCAGACCGACGCGTCGATCAATCCCGGCAACTCGGGCGGCGCGCTGGTCAATCTGAAGGGCGAGTTGGTCGGCATCAACACCGCGATCATCGGCCCCTCGGGCGGCAACGTCGGCATCGGCTTTGCGGTGCCGGTCAACATGGCGCGCGCGGTGATGCAGCAACTGATCCGCTTCGGCGAAGTGCGCCGCGGTCGGCTCGGGATCAGCATGCAGGACCTCACGCCCGATCTCGCCCGTTCGCTCGGCATTGCGGGTGGACAGGGTGCGGTGATCGCCAACGTGCTGCCCGATTCGCCCGCCGAACGCGCCGGTCTGCGCGCTGGTGACGTCGTCACCGCAGTGAACGGGCGCACCGTCCGTTCGGCCTCGGGCCTGCGTGCACGGCTTGGTGTTCTGCCAGTCGGTGATACCGTCGAGCTGACGGTACGGCAGGGCGACAAGACGCGGACGATTCGCACGCGGATCGTCGAGATCGAAGCGCGCCACGCGCAAGAGGGACGCCGAATCGCCGAGCTCGAGGGCGCGACGCTGGCTGCCGTCGAGCGGCAAACGGATGCGGGACGCAGCCGCGCCGTGCTCGTCGTCGCGGTCGAGGCCGGGACCGCAGCGTTTCAACACGGGCTGCGGCCGGGGGACCTGATCGTCGGCGTCAATCGCCGGCGTGTCGGCTCGGTCGAGGCCCTCGCGCAAAGCCTGCGCGGCAACGCCCGCATTGCGCTAAACGTCGCACGCGGGGATTCCCTGTTGACGATCGTGCTCAACTGAGCACCGGGCACGGGGCACCGGTCGCTACGCCGTCACGCGGCTGCCTGAGCGCCCGATTGCCGATTAGCGACGATCGATTGCCACTTCGGATTCGGTCACGCGCCCGAGTTTCTTGACTTCGGGCAAGCGGCGCAGGGCGCGCATCACACGCGCGAAATGCTTGCGATCAGATACCTCGAGCACGATGTGCATGGTGGTGTACAGCGTGCGATCGTCCTCCATCGTGATCGCGTCGATGTTGGAACCGGCCTGCGCGATCTCGGAGGCCACCTTGGCGAGCACCCCGCGCTCGTTGGTAACGGTGACCTTGATCTCGGTTTCGTAGAGCCGGTTTATTTCGGGCGCCCATTCGACATCGATCCACTGCTCCGGCTCGGCGCGGCGCGAACGCAGCGCCTGGCGGCACGCGGCGGCGTGCACGACCAGGCCCTGTCCTTTCTTGATCGAACCCACCACCGCGTCACCCGGAATCGCGCGGCAACAGCGCGCGAGCTGCACCGCCATGCCTTCGGTGCCGTGGATCATGACCACCGCGCCTGGTTTTGACTCGGCTGCGCCCTCGGCATGGCGCAGCAGGCGGCGCGCGACGACCGCAGGCAAGCGCTTGCCGAGCCCGATGTCTGCGAGCACCTCCTGGCGCGTACTCGAACCGCCGTCGCGCACGACGCGCTCCCAGCTCGCTTCGTCGATGTCCTCGGGTACGGTGCCGAGCCCGCGTAGCGCGAGCTCGAGCAGCCGCTCGCCGAGGTGCGCCGACTCCTCGTATTGCATGGTCTTGAGGAAGTGGCGGATGTGCGAGCGTGCCTTGCCGGTGCGCACATACTGCAGCCAGGCGGGGTTGGGCCTGGCGTGGCTCGCCGTGATGACCTCGACGCGATCACCGTTGCGCAGCTCGCTGCGCAGCGGCACCAGCTCGTCGTTCACCTTCGCTGCGACGCAGCGGTTGCCGATGTCGGTGTGCACCGCGTAGGCGAAATCGACCGCGGTCGCGCCGCGCGGCAGCGAGAGGATCAGGCCCTGGGGCGTGAACACGTAGACCTCGTCCGGGAACAGGTCGACCTTTACATACTCGAGAAATTCCTGCGAGTCACCGGACTGGTTCTGAATCTCGAGCAACGATTGCAGCCAGCCGTGCGTCTGCATCTGCACTTCCGACAGCGACTCGGCGTCGTCCTTGTACATCCAGTGCGAGGCGACCCCCGACTCGGCGAGGCGGTTCATCTCCTCGGTGCGGATCTGCACCTCCACCGGCCCGCCGTACGGGCCGATGAGTGCGGTATGCAGCGACCGATAATTGTTCGCCTTCGGGATGGCGATGTAGTCCTTGAACTTGCCCGGGATCGGCTTGTAGAGGGCATGCAGCGCGCCGAGCGCGACGTAGCAGGCCGCGACGTCCTTCACCACGACGCGCACGCCGTGGATGTCGTGCACCTCGGAAAACGACAGGTGCTTCTCGTTCATCTTGCGATAGGTCGAGTAGACGTGCTTCTCGCGCCCGGTCACGCTCGCCTCAATGACGCCCGCAACCAGGCGCGCCTTGATCGCCGCCTCGATCTTGCTGATCGCCTCGCGCCGGTTGCCACGCGCCGCGCGCGTCGCCTTGGCGAGCGTCGCGTAGCGCAGCGGATACTGGTGCGAGAAGGCAAGCTCCTGCAGCTCGTGGTAGAGCGCGTTCAGGCCCAGCCGGTTCGCGATCGGCGCATAGATTTCCATCGTCTCGCGTGCAATGCGCCGGCGCTTGGCCGGCGGCACGGCGCCAAGCGTGCGCATGTTGTGCAAGCGGTCGGCGAGCTTGATGAGGATGACGCGTACGTCGCGCGCCATCGCAAGCAGCATCTTGCGAAAGTTCTCGGCTTGCGCCTCCTCGGCCGACTGCAGCTCGATGCGGTCGAGCTTGGAGACGCCGTCAACGAGCTCCGCCACGGGCGACCCGAAGGCATCGGAAATCTCGTCCTTGGTTATCGCCGCATCCTCGAGCACGTCGTGCAGCAGAGCGGCAACCAGCGTCTGGCCGTCGAGACGCCAATCGGCAAGGATCTCAGCGACCGCCAGCGGGTGCGAAATGTAGGGGTCGCCCGACTCGCGTTTCTGGCCGGCGTGGGCAGCCTCCGAGAACCGGTAGGCCTCGGCCAGGCGCTCGACATCCGCGGGCTTCAGGTACCCAAAGCGGGGTTCGTCGACAAGGGAAACCACAGCCATCCGGCGAGCGTACCCGAAGCCATGCGGCTTGGGGCGGGCCGGGATGTTGGGTGCTGAGTGCTGGGCGCCGGGTGCTGGGCGCCGGGTGTTGGGTGTTGGGCGCCGGACCTGGCCGGCGCGCGCGCCTGCGGGGCGCGCTACGCTACAGCGGGCTACAGCGGACCGTCTACGGGCCCGGCTATCGTCGGGTTGCGCTTGAGGATCTCGGCGCCGACTTTGCCGGCAGCAATCTCGCGCAGCGCGATCACGGTGAACTTGTCGTTGTCCGGGTCGACCAGCGGCGAGGCGCCGGCGCTCAGCTGGCGCGCGCGATAGGTCGCGGCGAGCGTGAGGTGAAAGCGGTTGACGATGATCTGGAGGGCGTCGTCGACGGTGATTCTAGCCATGGTCAGCAGTCCGTAGAGTGGAATGGGTTGCAGGTTGCGCGTTACGTGTTCAAACGCCGGTCTAGTGACGTTATGGACGAAACAGGTCAGGTTCACGCGCAAGCTGTCGGGCGGTGCGGACATGCTCGGCGCGCAGGACGCCCAGCAATTCGCGCTGGGCCGTCTCGAAGTGGGCGTTGATTATAACGTAGTCGAACGCGGGGGCATGGCTCATTTCTTCGCGCGCGTTCGCCAGCCGGCGCTTGATCACCGCGTCGCTGTCGAGTCCGCGTGCGCGCATGCGTCGTCCAAGCTCGTCCACCGAGGGCGGGAGGATGAAGATCGTCACGCAGTCCGGATACAGTCGGCGCACTTGCTCGGCGCCCTGCCAGTCGATCTCGAGCAGCACGTCATCGCCCTGCGCGAGTGCGGCGTCGATGCCCTGCTGCGAGGTGCCGTAGCGATTGCCGTGGACCTCGGCGCACTCGAGAAACTCGCCGCGCTGGACCATGGCTTCGAAGGTCTCCGCATCGACGAAGTGGTACTCGCGCCCGTGCTCTTCGCCGGCGCGCGGTGCGCGCGTGGTGTAGGACACCGAAAGCCGGATTTGCGGCTCTTCCTTGAGCGCGGCATGGATGAGCGAGCTTTTGCCTGCGCCCGAGGGCGCGGTGACGGCGAACAGCAGCCCCTTCATTCGATGTTCTGCACCTGTTCGCGCATCTGCTCGACGAGCAGTTTCAACGCGAGCGCGGTGTCCGCGAGGCCCTGTGATGCGGACTTGGACGCGAGCGTATTCGCCTCGCGGTTCAGTTCCTGCGCGAGGAAATCGAGCCGCTTGCCCGCGGG
>JAQBBQ010000229.1:0-2685 GCA_032125995.1 Betaproteobacteria bacterium
TGCCGGGTTCCGGCCGAGAACCTGCTCGGCGAGGAAGGACGCGGCTTCTACGCCATCATGAAAAACTTCCAGAACGAACGCATCGTGCTCGGCGCGATGGCGATGGGCGAGGCAGCGCGCGCGATCGAGCTCACGCTCGAGTACGTCAAAACCCGACGCGCGTTCGGGTCCGTGTTGTGGAACAAGCAGGTGGTGCGCCAGCGCCTTGCGATGCTCGCGGCCAAGGTTGCGGCCGGACGCCAGCTCGTTTATCACGCGGCCTGGCTCGACGCACAGGCGCGCGAGTGCGTGAAGGACGTTTCGATGGTGAAAGCCTATTGCGGAGAGCTGGTAAACGAAGTGATGTACGCCTGCCAGCAGTTCCACGGTGGCTTTGGCTATATGCGCGAGGCCGCGATCGAGCGCATGGCGCGCGACGCGCGGGTGCAGTCGATCGGTGGCGGGGCGACCGAGGTGATGTTGGAGGAGGTTGCGAAGCGGCTTTAAGGGCCGAATGGGGTCAGACCCCTTTTTGGATGATCCGTGGCCTTGGTTCAAGAAAATGGGGTCTGACCCCAGACTTATCCACAGGGGTCTGACCCCAATTACGTTTCGATCTAACATGCGCCCGATCATCGCGACGGCCGAGCCAACGAGAGGACACTTGTGAAAACCGGAGAACTGGACGAGCAGAAGGCGGGCGCATCGCGCGCTCGACGTCGCTACGAGGATCTGCCGGGTCCGCGCGGCGTGCCGGTGTTCGGCAATGCGCTGCAGTTTGACACCTCGCGCGCGCATCTGCAGATGGAGCAGTGGAGTCGCGAGTTCGGTCCCTATTTTCGACTGAAGAACGGCCCGCGCCGGATTCTGGTGGTCGCCGAGCACGAGGCCGTGGCGGCCGTGTTGCGCGATCGACCCGACGGATTTCGGCGCACCGCGCGGCTTGAGGAAATCTGGGTCGAGATGGGCATGCAACCCGGCGTATTCGGCGCCAACGGCGAAACCTGGCGCCGCCAGCGCCGTATGGTGATGGCCGGGTTCGATCCGGCGCACGTGAAGCGTTACTTTCCCGCGCTGCGCACCGTGGCGCAACGCCTGTCCACGCGCTGGCAGACGAGCGCCGCTGAGGGCCGCATGATCGACCTGCAGGCCGATCTGATGCGCTATACGGTGGATACGATTGCGGGGCTGGCCTTCGGCACCGAGGTCAACACGCTCGAGTCCGACGATGATGTCATCCAGCGGCATCTGGACAAGATCTTCCCGGCGCTCATGCGCCGCATATTCGCGCCGATTCCGACCTGGCGCTTCCTGCGTTCGCGCGCCGACCGGGAGCTCGAGCATGGCGTCGCGGCGGTGAATGCGGCGGTCGAGGCCTTCGTCGCTCAGGCGCGCGAGCGATTGCGCCTTGATCCCGGGCGCGCCCAGCACCCACCGAATCTGCTCGAAGCCATGATCGTTGCGGCCGACCAGCCCGGCAGCGGAATCGACGACGACCAGGTGGCGGGCAACGTGCTCACGATGCTGCTCGCCGGCGAGGACACGACGGCCAATACGATCGCGTGGATGGTTTACCTGCTCTGGCGCCATCCGCAGCTGCTCACCCGTGCGACCGAGGAGGTGCGGCGCGTGGTCGCCGATCCGGTCCGCCCCACGCTGGAAGAAATTGCGCAGCTGGACTACGTCGAGGCCTGCGCGCACGAAACCATGCGCCTGAAGCCGGTGGCGCCGATCCTGGCGCTGCAGACGCTGCACGAGACGACGATCGGCGATGTGCGGGTACCCGAGGGAATCATCGTCATTACGCTGATGCGCCGCGACAGCGTGAGCGAAGACCACGTGCCGCGTGCGGCCGCCTTCGAGCCCGAGCGCTGGCTGATCGACGGCGGACCGGGTCAGGTGGCCAGCGCTGCCAAGCGCATCTCGATGCCCTTCGGCGCCGGACCGCGCATCTGCCCCGGGCGCTACCTCGCCCTGCTGGAGATGAAGATGGCGATGGCGACGTTGTTGGGCCAGTTCGAGATCTTGAGCGTCGATACCCCAGACGGCGGCGAGGCCCGTGAGCGGCTGTCGTTCACGATGGCGCCGGTGGGTCTGCGCATGCGCCTGCAAGCACAGGGTGAAGGCGAGCGAGGCGCTGAGTCGCGTCGTTTCGGCGCACAGCACTGATCTTCCGTAATGACAATGCATCATCTATTCGAACGAGGAGTCAACGATGGCTACGACGACCGCAGCGACTGCAAAATATCTCATTCACTGCGAGGATGGCGCCAACAATATTGAACGCGCCACGATTAGGTTTACGATCGCCGCGAGTGCGTCTAAAACCAGCGAGGCGGTCGTGTTTATGTCCTCTGATGCTGCCGCGCTTTGCGTCAAGGGCGGAGCCGATAAGCTGCACCAAGAAGGCTATGAACCCCTTGCCGATTTGATCAATCAGTTTGTTGGCAACGGGGGCAAGATTTGGTTGTGCCGTGCTTGCGCCAAAGCAAGGGGGATTTCTGAAAAGGATCTAATTGTCGGCGCGGAAATCGCCGGGGCACCGGAAGCCATGGCGTTTCTGGCCGGTGGTGCAAAGGTGCTGGCGTAACAGCGAATGAATAACGCGAAGGGGGTCGCGAATGGGGTCAGACCCTTGTGGATAAGTCTTTAGGCTCGCCTAGATGTTTGTCGGCTTGGAAGACTTATCCACAGGGGTCTGACCCC
>JAQBBQ010000230.1:0-17954 GCA_032125995.1 Betaproteobacteria bacterium
CGCGTACTTGCAGGCCTGCTTGGCCGGCCCGTAGGGATACAGCTCGTAGAGGTACTTGCTGTTTCCCTTGTCGGCGCCGAGCTTCTTGCCGATCGCCTTCGTCAGCACCCGAACCGCAGGGGCAATCTGATACTCCTCGTAATACTCGCGCAGAAAGTTGATCACCTCCCAGTGGTTCTCGCCCAGGTCGCAATCGTCGATGCGCGCCATCTCCTTTGCCACGTCCTCGCTCCAGTCGGCGCGGTCCGCAAGATAGCCTTCCTCGTCGGTTTCGATGGTTTTGCCGTTCACTTCGAGTGTCATGTCGCGTAGGTCCTTTGAGTTCAAAGCCAGGATTGCACGGCGCTATGCTCCACCACGAGGTCCACGAACCCCTCGTAGTCCACCAGGCGAACGCCGTCCACCACCCGGTTTTGCATGCCCCGCGCCTCGAGGTCGGGCTTGAGCGCGTAGATCGACACGCGCTTCAGGGCCTCCTGCAACTGCGCCGAGACGGCCGTGTTCCTCGCCGCCGCGTATACGCCATCCTCGATCAGCAGCACCGCACTGCCTTGCTGCGCGTAGCGCAGGCAGCTGTCTAGGGCGCGGTGCTCGAACGGCGATTTGTTGACGGTATGCAGCATCTCCAGAATCCTCAAAAACTCAGGATCACGTCCTGGTTTTCCATGATCTCGCCCATGCGCTGGGCACTGACCACCTCGACCGGAATCACCAGGTCGGCCGCGCTCAGGCCGCGCGCCTGCAGCGCGTCCTCGTCGACGTAAATCTTGCTGACGTCGTAGTCCTCGAGGGCGCGATACGTCGGCGAGAAATTCTTCATTTCCAGCGCCTTGGTGTCCTCGCCCTTGACCAGCTGGTAAACCCCGTCGCCGACGAACGCGAGGCTGACGTCCTGTTCGAACGCCGCGCCAATCAGCACGACTTCGAGCGATTCGAGCGCGTAGATCGTGCCGTAGGGCGCCTTGCGGTTAACGTAGAGGAATCGCTTGGCAACGCCGCCTGCGGTGTCCTCGGTCATTCGCTTACCGCCTTCAGCCGAAGACCACCAGGCGGTCGGCCTGGATGCCGGCTTCGATCAGCTGCCCAAGACCCGAGATGCGGAAACCCGGCGCGATATTGTCGGCGTCCTTGCCGTGACGCTTGGCTTCGCTCTTGTCCATCAGCCCGCGGCGCTGCGCGGCAGCGACGCAGACCACGAGGTCCAACTCGTGCTGCGCGGCGAGTTCGCTCCAGCGCTTGACGATATTGCGGTCGTCCTGCGGCGGCACCGTCAGGCGTGTGCCGTTGTTGACCCCGTCGTGATAGAAGAACACGCGATAGATCTCGTGCCCCTTGGCAAGCGCAGCCTTGACGAACTGGTAGGCCGTGTCGGACGCCTGGTGGGTGTACGGCCCTTCGTTGACCACGATGCCGAATTTCATGGTCGCTCGCGCTCAGAAGCGAATGTGGGCCGAGGCATTCAGGCTGTTGCGTGACCCGCGCCAATTGTCGATGTGGAACTTGGTGAACGGCAGCTCGGTGAGCTCGAAAAACCGTGGCCAGCCGATGCGTTCCACCCAATCGCCGACGCGTTCCCAGTCGCGCGCATCCTTCTTGTAGGTGTACAGAATCTTCTTCACCACCGCGGCGACTTCGGGCCAGCGCGGCGGGTTGTTGGGCAGCCCGGCGGCCACCAGCTTCTGGAACATCGGCTTGGAACGCGCGTTCGAATTCTTCCCGCCCACCCAGATGGCGAGCTTGGAATGTTCCGGATCGTTGATCTGCATCGGCGGGCAGGGCGGATAGCAGGCTCCGCAGCAGATGCACTTCTTCTCGTCCACTTCCAGCGAAGGCTTGCCGTTCACGATCGCCGGGCGGATCGCCGCCACCGGGCAGCGCGCGACGACCGAGGGGCGCTCGCACACGTTCGCCACGAGGTCGTGGTTGATCTTCGGCGGCTTGGTGTGTTGCACGTTGATCGCAATGTCGCCCTGGCCGCCGCAGTTGATCTGGCAGCAGGAGGTGGTGATGTGCACGCGATTGGGCATCTCCTCCTTGATGAACTCCTCGTAGAGCTCGTCCATCAGGGATTTCACCACCCCAGAGGCGTCGGTACCGGGGATGTCGCAGTGCAGCCAGCCCTGGGTGTGGGCGATCATGGTCACCGAGTTGCCGGTGCCGCCGACCGGATAGCCCGCGTCGTTGAAGGCCTGGATCAGCGGACCGACCTTGTCCCAGCTGGAGACCATGATCTCCATGTTCGAGCGGATGGTGAAGCGCACGTAGCCTTCGCCATACTGGTCGATGATGTCGCATAGCAGGTTGATCTCGTAGGGCCCGAGCTGGCGCTGGGTGCCGACGCGCACGGTCCAGATCTCGTCGCCCGAGTAGGCGACGTGATGCAGCACCCCCGGCCGCGGCCGATCGTGGTATTTCCAGTTGCCGAAGTTCTTGAGCATCAGTGGATGCATGAATTGCATGCCGTCCGGACAGCCGCTCTCGATCGGCGTGCGCATCTGCTTCTTTTCCACTGTTGCCTGTGCTTGTGCCACTGGCGCCTCCCGCCCTCGATCCTAGGCCGTTGCCTGTTGCTTACGGTCGATCCACTTCTGCGCTTCCACGTCCCAGTCGTCCAGCCGTACGTAGGAGCTGGTGCGCGGATGGGCGATCATGTTCGGGTCGACCTCCACGCCGATGCCTTCGAGGAAGCCCGCGAGGCCGATGCGCTCGATCATCTCGCCGCAGCGCTCGTGCTCGAGGCCGTTCTCGGCCCAGAAATCGATCACCGTGGTGGCGAGTTCGCGCAACTTGTCGTAGTCCTCGTCGGTGTCCATCTTCATGAACGGCACGATCACCGTTCCCATGGTGTCGCCGATCTTGAGGGTGCGCTTGCCACCGATGAGGAGGGTGATGCCGCGATCCTTGCCCGGCTTGAGCGCCTTGGTCATGACGTTGATGCAGTGCATGCAGCGCACGCAGCTCCGGTTGTCGACCTCCAGCGTGTCGTCATCGTTCAGCGACAGCGCCTTGGTCGGGCACCGCGCAATCACGTTGTCGATCGTGTACTTGCGGCCGTGGCCCTCGACGTATTCCTTGACGCCCGTCTGGTCGACCTGGATGTCGTCGCGCCAGGTGCCGATCACGGCGAAGTCGGCGCGCTGGATCGAGTTCATGCAGTCGTTCGGGCAGCCCGAGACCTTGAACTTGAACTTGTAGGGCAGCGCCGGCCGGTGCATGTCGTCGATGAAATTGTTGACCAGCGTGCGGTGTATCCGGTGCTCATTCGTGCACGACTGCTCGCAACGCGCGGCACCGACGCAGGACATGGCGGTGCGCACGCAGGGGCCTGCGCCGCCCAGATCGAAGCCGTATTCGTTGATCTCGTCGAAGAAATGCTGCGTGTTCTCGGTCGTCGCGCCGATGAACATGATGTTGCCGGTCTGGCCGTGGAACGCGATCAGGCCGGAACCCCACTTGCTCCAGGAGTTTGAGAGCTGGCGCAGCACCGTGGTGGTGTAGTGATTGCCGGCCGGCGGCTGCACGCGCAGGGTGTGGAATTCCTTCGACTCCGGGAACAGGCTCGCGACTTCGGAAAAGCGCGGGATGATGCCCCCGCCATAGCCGAACACCGAAACTGTGCCGCCTTTCCAGTAGCCCAGGCGCGTGTTGTAGGAATGTTCGAGCTGGCCGAGCAGGTCGACCATCATGTTGTTCTCGTTCGCCAGGCGCTTCAGCCCGGTGACGAAGCTCGGCCAGGGACCGCTTTCGAGCTGGTCCAGCATGGGCGTCGGATGGAAGGGTTTGGAGGACTTCCGATCCTTCGGCATGTGGGTGCTGTGCCGCTCCGGGTTTTTCGGTGGATTCTGCGGGTCCGCCATGAATTTCTCCTCCAGATAGCGCATGCTCGGCGCGGGACAGTGTAACGAGGCGCCGTCGTGCAGCAGCATCAACCTTTGGGGATAGTAAAGACCTGCCGTATCCCCCCCTTTGGAGATAGGCGGCGCGCCGAGCGACGTGGAAAACGATGAGTTTTCAGTACGTTGCTATGGTTTCTGAAATCTATCGACGCAGCGGGAGAATGATGCCCGATCGGTACAGCGACGTACTCCGCGCCGCGTGGATGCGGTACGTTCTGCTCCCCCGGCCCCGACTGAGGCGCACGCCTTGAACGCCGTCCTGCCAAGCGCAGTCGAACACCCGTTCGCGCTCGACCGGCAGCACGCGTATCTGCGCTGGCGCGAGCGCAAGCTCGCGACCGCTCCGCGCTGCATCGAGGACCTGATCGTTGCGGTGCGCGATCCGCGCCATCTGCGCGACAGCGAGGTCGAGGAAATTCAGCGTCTGTGCGGCGTCGCGAATATGGCGATCTATGCCAGTCCGCTCGCCGGCGTCGCCGACAAGGACCTTGTACGCTGCCTCGGCGCGCGCCTTGGCCTTGCGCGCCTGCAGGCCAACCCGCTCGCCGACGCGGACGGCATCAGCGCGCTCGAGACGGCGCCGGCAAAATCCGCCCGCGGCTACATTCCCTACTCGAATCGGCGCCTGCTGTGGCATACCGACGGCTACTACAATTCGCCCGTGCAGCGCATTCGCGCGTTCATCCTGCACTGCGTGCGGCCTGCCGCGAGCGGCGGCGAAAACCATCTGCTCGATCATGAGATCGCCTACATCCTGCTGCGCGACGCCGACCCGGCGTACGTGAACGCGCTCTCGGCGCCCGACGCGATGACCATCCCGGCAAACGCGGGGGAGGGCGGGAACGATGCAGAATTCCGTCCCGCCCAGACCGGCCCGGTGTTTTCCGCGGATGGCCGCGCGCTTCACATGCGCTACACCGCACGCACGCGCAGCATCGAGTGGCGGGCGGACGAGACGACCCGCGCCGCGGTGCAGTTTCTCAATCGGGTCCTGGCGGCGGCTTCGCCCTACGTGTTTTCGGTTCGCCTGGCCGGCGGCCAAGGCCTGATCTGCAACAACGTGCTGCACAACCGCAGCGCGTTTACCGACGACCCGGCGCCGAGCGCGGGTCGGCTCGTCTATCGCGCGCGCTATTCTGACCGCCTCGACACCGCATGAAGACGATCCCGCTTAAATACGTCAGGGAGGACGCCTCGGTTGGCAATGCCGACAGCAGCGAGGACGCGAAAGAATCGACCGGGATGCTCGAGCGCCTGGCCGCCAATCTGCGCGGCCGGCTTGCCGAACTCTCTCCCGGCGCGGAAACGCTGCGGCGCGCCGATCTGCTGCTGCAACTCGGCCGAGCGCTGGTGCGGCTCGAGCAGTGGCCCCCAGCCTGGGCCGCGGCGCGCGAGGCGTTCGACCTTTACCTGGCCGAGCAGGCCTGGGAAGGCGCCGCACAGGCCTGCGACATTCTGTTCCTCTCGGACCAGCCGCAGTCGCTCGCCGCGCTCGGCCAGGGCATCTGGCTTGCGGTGACCTATCCGATCGATCCCGAGCTGAGCGTCGCGCTGCTGCAGCGCGTGGTCGAAGAAACGCCGCCGGAGGCCGACGGCGCGGCAGTGGCTGCCATCACTGCGGTTTACCTGGTGGATCTGCGTGCGCGTGAACCGCAGCGCGAGCAGCTGCGCATTTTCGCCAATCAACTGCTCGCCACGGTGGCGCGCCGGCACAGCAGCGTCGACGGGCAGCGGGCGTTCGACCGCTGGATCGAGGACATGGAGCTGAACGACCCGGCGCTGTTCCTGCCGCGGCTGCGCAACGTCGTCGATGTGCTGGTGCAGGACGACTGGTGGTTCGATCGTGAAGCGCTGCAGGCTGCATTGCCCGTCGACTGAGTGCGATGCCAATCGAAGACGATGCAGATGATCCCGGCGATGTTGTCGACGCCGTATTCGCGATCTCCTGCCCGAGCCTGCCGCTCGATCATGCCTATGCGCTGTCGCAGGCGATTCAGGCCGCGCTGCCCTGGTTTGCCGAGGAACCCGGCGCCGGTCTGCATACGGTCCACGGCGCCGCTTCGGCAAGTGGCTGGATGCGGCCCGAAGGCGAGGACGCTCTGCTGCAACTTTCGCATCGCACCCGGCTCGTGCTGCGCCTGCCCCGCCAACGCCTGGACGATGCCGCCGCGCTGCTCGGGCGCACGCTGGAGGTCGCGGGGTGGCCGCTGCGCGTGGACGCACTCGCCGCGCGGCCCCTGTCGCGAATGACGACCCTGTTCTCGCGCGGCGTGGTGCTTGCTGCCGCGGATGACGAAGCGGCCTTCCTAGTTGCTGCCGCAGAAGGGCTCGGCGCGCTCGGCATTACGCCGGAAACGATGCTCTGCGGCCGCGTGACGCTGCTCGCCACCCCGGCACGCAGCGTCCAGACCCGCAGCCTGATGCTCGCCGGCCTCAGGCTTGAGCAGTCGCTTGCACTGCAGCGCCACGGCCTGGGTGACGAGCGCAAGCTTGGCTGCGGCCTGTTTATTCCCCACAAAGGTATCGGCGACTTGCGCGACAGGTCGGATTGATCGCAAGAGAGGAGACCATGACGTACGAAGTGAACGGAAAGCAGATTGCAACGACGGACAACGGCCACCTGGAGTCGCTCGACGACTGGGACAAAGACGTTGCGGAGGCGATCGCGGCGGCCGAGGGACTTACGCTCACCCAGGACCACTGGGACGTGATCGAGTATCTGCGCGACGCCTACATCAACAATAACGGCGAGCAGCCGAACAACCGCGCGATCCTCAAGACGATGCAGGACAAATGGTCCGGTCGCAAGGTGGACAACAAGACGCTATTCGATCTCTATCCGGGAAATCCGTCCAAGCAGGCCGGCAAGGTTGCCGGGTTGCCCGAGAGCCTGCGCAAGGGCGGCTACTGAGCGCGCGTCATTCGTAGTGTTTGTGTTGCGAGCGCCGCTTGCCCACCTGCTGCACCACGCCACCGCGGATCGTGTAGGGCGGCGTAAGCTCGAAGCCGCCGTAGTTCGGATTCAGCGGCTGCAGGAAGCGGCGCGCGCCCTCGAACACGAGCCGGCGGAAGAAAATATCGCCGGCGAATTCTACGACCACGTATGAGCCGTCGCTCGGTGCGTGGCCGGGATCGACAATGATGACGCAGCCCTCGGGGAACTCGGGCGCCATGCTGTCGCCGAGCACGCGCAAGGCATAGGGTTCGAGGGCGCTACAACCGCTCTGATCCATGGAAAGTTCAGACGTGCTCATTACGCCTGCCTCATCAGTCCGACCCCATTCGATTCAGCTGTCGGGTTGCGGCATCGGCAGGCCGGCGAGCTTGCAGATCTGACGCACGGGATCGGTCGGAAACAGATGGTAGATGTGCTTCTCGTAGGCCTTTCGATCGCGGAAGTGCGGGCCACGGTGCCTGCCCAGCTCCAATACCATCCGGTGCATGGTCGGCAGGCCCTGGGTCTCCTGGTAGTAGTCGCGGAAATACCAGATCAACTCCCAGTGGTCGACGAAGAGTTCGACCCCGTCGCGCTGCGCCAGGGCGCGCGCGAAGTCCTCGCTCCAGTCGTCGAGATCGAGCAGGAAGCCTTGCGCGTCGGTCTCGATGACCTTGCCGTTGACGTTGAATTGCATACCCAAACTCGGCTCACGCGAAGCAGACCCATGTCGTAGCGATGTACTTGACGCCAGTCTCCAGCGTAACGCCGCGATGCACGTGGGTCCAGAACGGCGGAAACAGCAGCAGGGTACCCTGCGCCGGCCGGATCGAAACGCCCTGCAGCGGAAATTCGGTCTCGCCGCCTGGCCCCGGGACATCGTTCAGGTACCAGATCGCGACCAGCTGGCGATCGCTGAACGCGCCCGGACCTGCGTCAACGTGCCAATGGTAGTACTCGCCGGGCAGGGTGCGCTGCAGGTTGTAGCCGATGTCCTTGAAGGCATTGGCGGCGAAGAAGGGGAACTCGCCTGCAAACAGATTGAACGTTGCGACGAGTTGCCGTGACAGGGTCTGGTCGATGTCGCGCCAGTCTTCCCGCCCGCTGATGCGCAGGTCGGTCGAGCGCTTGACCTCGGGCACGGCCTCGGCCGCTTGGCCGATGCGTCCGGCGATCTGCTGCTCAGCACTTGCCTCGAAGCGCCGGATCGCTTCGCGGCACACGTCGGGCGCAAGCGCGCGTTCCACCGTGTAGATGAAACTGAGTGGCTTGACTTCGCGAATCTGATCGCCGAAGCGCATCGTTGCCTAGGCGTAGAGCAACTCGGTATTCTGCATTTCACCGCCGGCGTCGATGTCGACGCCGATCGCGCCGGGCATGCGCAGCGCAATGTACGCGGCCATCAGCATCGCAGTGGCCTGATTGTCCTGCATGATGCTGGTGAGCAGCTTGTCGGCGACGATCTGGCAGCGCTGCAGCGCGTCCGGCGCCGTCACGAATTCCCGGCTCATCTGCCAGCCCCGGTCCATGTCGCGGTCGAGCTTGGCGTGGATTTCCTCCGCCTCGAGCAGGAGGTTCTCCGCGACCTCCACCGCATAGATTTGCGCGCCGATAACTACTTTGAATCGCATGTTCAATACGGCGCGATTGAAAGTTTCCCGCCAATCGTTACCCTATGCGGGTCAGGAAACACGAGCGCGCGCAGATCATGGCCACTGTTTACTACGAAACCGTCGACCGGATGCAAAAACAGGGGGTCGATCCTGAATACATCAACGGCTGGGCTTCGGGCTTTCTGCACAACCCAAAGCGCGAAGAGCAGCGCGTCAACGAAGCCTATGAAGCCGGCTATGCGCACGGCATGGAGAAAAATACCGATGGCTTCGAGGCCTGGATCAGGAAGTAGCCGGGGAGGCGTCGGCGTCCTTCTCGGCCAGCGCGCGCCACTTTGCCGCCTCGGCTGCGTCGCGGCCGACGCCCACGCCCTTCTCGTACATCGTTGCGAGCATCGACTGCGATCCCGCCAGGTCCTGATCGGCGGCGAGGCGGAACCACTTGGCGGCCTCGACGGCGTCGGACTTGGTGCACTCGCCCTGGAAATACATGAAGCCCAGGCCATGCTGGGCGATGGCAAAGCCCTGTTCGGCTGCCGCGCGCATCCATTTCACGGCACTGGCGCAGTTCTTCACCATGCCCAGGCCGACCTGGGCCATGATGGCCACGCGATATTGCGCCTGCGCTTCGCCTTTCTCGGCGAGCGGCAGCAGCAACTGCATCGCCTGCGCGAATTCCTTGGCTTCGAACGCGGCGACGCCGCTTGCCAATTCCATATCGAGTCCAGACATGTCGTGCTCCTGCGGCTATTATCCGTGAACACTGGGTTTGACCTGCAAGCATGGCCATCATCAGCACTCACCCAACTGTGGGGCTCATCAAGACCCGCTGGCGCAAAAAGGGCGCGCGCACGCTCGCCGATCGCGCGGGTGTCATCGGCGCGAACCTGTGGAAGATCTCGCTCGAGATCTTCAAGCACATGGAAAAAGAGGGCTTTCGCTTCGGTTCGGACCGGCTGACGACCAATGTGCTCTCCGAATTCATCGCGTTCCTCGTCCAACTCGTCGACCGCGCAGTGTATGGTCGACTGAGCGAGGGCGACCGTGCCGCGCTCGGTGCCGAGGTGGTTGGCCATCTTGCAGCGACCATGGCAAACAACCAGCTCGACCTGTTCGGGCCGGCAGAGTACGGAGACTACCGCAAGCCGTTCATCGACATGCTGAACCTGCGCTTCGGCGAGTATGCCGAATTCGAGTATCGCGGCGGCGAACCGAGCTATGCCTGCCTGCGCTTCTTTGCCGCCAGGGTGGCCGATGCGATGGCGGAGGGCGACAACAAATGGGTGGTCGAGCAGATGATCGACATCGAAGCGCCGGAAATGGTGCGGCTCGTCGAGAAACTGGTCGCTCAGACCGTGGCGTCGGCACCGCGCGACGGCGCGGAAGCGACGGCGTCCGAGGCTTAGCCGGCGCGATCCGCCTCGGCGCGCAGCGGCGCATCCTTGAGCAGCGCATTCATGGAGGACTCGCGTTCGGCCGGGTCGAGCGCGAGCAGTGCGCGCGCCGCCGCCAGCCAGTGCAACTGTCCTTCGCCCACGACCTGCGATAGCCGGGACAGGTCGCCGGTCTGCAGAAAATGTGCGTAGGCTTCAAGCGCCTGCGGGAATAACTGACGGCGTGGACCATCGAACGTGGCGAAATGGAAATGCAGCGCCGGCAGATTGGCGCGCTCGAGCAGCCTGGGCAGCGTCGACAGGCAATCGGCGAGCAGGTCGCGCATCGCGCGCGCGACCAACTCGCTGCGCGGACTCACCACCGAGGCAATCATTTCCTGCCATGATGCGCCAAGCAGCTCGCCGGCCATCGCCTCTCCGACCTCGTGCAGGATCATGGTTTCCATCTCGTTGGCGGCCATACGCTGCAAGGCCGCCTCGGTGTCGGCGGCGAAATCGTAGCTCGCGAGTGCGCGTGCCATGCTGTTGTCCTCCTTGCGCCACTGCCATTCCTCGATTTTTTCCCACAGGTATCGGCGCACGGATTCCAGGCGCACGAATATGGTGCGCCCCTGCAGCATTGCGGGCGGCGCGGCCAGCTCGCGCGCGTGTTCGCAGGAGGAAATCAGAATCGTCAAGCCGGCGCGCTCTTCGACGCGCAGCAGTTCGCCCAGAAAGAACACCGGTTTCCGGAACCGCCCAAAGCCAGCGCCGTAGACGAAGCCCTGCGGAAGAAGTTCGCGATTGGCACGTTCGGCCGCCAGCGGATCCAAATGGCCGCGCGCCAGCGGAAGCGGCTGGAATGCCTCTGCTTCGATCGCGTTCCAATGCTGCTCGCGCGAACTCAGCCAGTCGCCAAGCGCCGCCTTGGACAACGTGCCCGAGAACGGCAACGCATTCTCCCAGCGGTAGTACTCGCGCATCTTGAGCAGGAAGGTGCACAGGCCGTAGTCACCGGCGTGGCGCGCATCGGAGACGTTGCAGTTGTGCTGTACCGCGCTCGCGAGTTGCGGGAGATTTCGCATCATCGTCGGGGTATAGTCTCAGCCTAGTATCGCATCCGCCGCTCGAACGCATGGCAAGAACATCAAAGCCGAAACCGCAGGTCACGCTCGACATGAGGGGCTCGGCCTGCCCGGGGCCGATGCTGGGCGCCAAACGCGTTCTCGATGAACTGCTCGCGGGCGAGGTGATGCTGCTGATTTCCGATTGTCCGGCGTCGAAGGACGACCTCTTCGCCTGGCCAAAATATGCCGACGTCGAGATCGTCAAAACCGAGAAGTTGACGCGCAGCGGGACGGGATATTACATCCGCAAGGGAAAGGCCCAGCGGGTGTCTCCCAATGCGGTGCTCGACATGCGCGGCACGAGTTGCCCGGGCCCAATTGTCGAGGCGAAGAAGCTGCTCGATGGCATGCGCAAAGGCGAAGTGCTGAAGCTCATAAGCGACTGTCCGGGTATCCGGGCGGACGTGCGCAGTTGGGTAAAGGCGACTGGCATGGACCTGGCCGATGCCCGGGAAAGCGCGCACGGCGAGTACGTGTTCCATATCCGCAAGCGCTGAGGCAGGATCACAGGGTAAAGGTAACGACATGACGAGTCTGATGGATGGGATCCTCAGCGGGGGGAGCGGTGCCGAAAAGGATCCCAAATTTCCTCATGCGCCGGACGGTTGGACGCCGGCGGCCGCAGTCGACGCGGCGGCCAAGGAAGGCCTGGAACTCGGCGCCGAGCACTGGGAAGTGTTGCGCGCCCTGCACGAGTACTACGCCAGGCACGCGTCGAGCGCAGTCAAGCTGCGCGAGCTGCACGATGCGCTCGATGAAAAGTTCCATCGCCGGGGTGGCATCAGGCATCTCTATCTGCTTTTTTCCGGCGGGCCGGTGGCGCAGGGATGCCGCGTGGCCGGGCTCAAGGCGCCAGCGGGTGCGACCGACATGGGTTTCGGCAGCGTGGCCTAGCCGCGCCGCGTAACGTGGACACGGCGAACGAGGCGTATAAGGCGTACAAGGCGTAAAAGGCGCAAACGGAGCGATGATCCTCATGATGAAGACGAGATGGATGGCGGTGTTGGCTGGCATGGTCCTGTCGGGCGCAGCGCAGGCGCAGGCGCAGGCAACGTTCAGCATTCGCGCGATGACGCCGGAGACCGCGCTCAAGGCCGCGCAGGCCGCACTGAAGAGTTGCCGCGGCGCGGGTTACCAAGTCGCGGTTGCCGTCGTCGACCGGATGGGCGTCACCCAGGTCATGTTGCGTGACCGCTTTGCCGGCGCGCATACACCACGCATGGCGCGCTCGAAGGCGTGGACCGCGGTGAGCTTTCGAACCAATACGAGTGTGCTCGCTGACTTGACGCAAGCCGGCAAGCCGCAGAGCGGTGTGCGCCAATTACCCGGCGTCGCCGCGGTCGGTGGCGGCCTGCTGATCGAAGCGAGCGGGTCGCTGCTTGGCGCGATCGGCGTATCGGGTGCACCGGGCGGCGAGGCTGACGACACGTGCGCCACGGCGGGCATTGCGGCGATCCGCGAAGACGTCGAGTTCTAGGAGACGGCGCAGCGGTCAAGGCGGGCCATCGGCGGCCCGGGGCGGGTCAGCCCGCCAGCAACTTGCCGAGATGGTCCTCGATTGTGCGTACGCCGGGTATCCCTTCGACGGCGACGAGGATCGCTTTGCGCTGCTCTTCGGAATCCACCACGCCCCACAGGTAGGCGGTGCCGGCGGTGACCTGTACGTTGATGATCGCGCTGGCCGCCCAGCCTTCTTTGTCGATCGTTTTCAGGATGCGCTCGCGGATGCTGCTGTCGTCCTGCGGCACGCCGTCGGTCGGCATCGCCTCGCGCGCATGCAGCGTGCGCAGCAAATCGCTGCGCGTGACCATGCCTGCCAGCTTGCCCTGTTCGAGCACGACGACGCGCTTGATGCGGCGCGCGGTCATGAGGTTGACGATGTCGGTGAGCGAGGCCTCCGGCGATACGCTCGCGAGGGACCGCGACATGACGTCGCGCGCGTGGAGGCCGTGGGTCTTGACATAGTCCCGCGCGCGATCTCCGTCGGACATGAAAAAGGCGAGCCAGCGCGAGCGCGGCTTGTCGGTATCGAGTTCCGGGCGGCGAATGAGGTCGCCTTCGCTGATGATGCCGAGGACCCGCCCGCTGGCGTCGACCACGGGGACCGCGCTGATGTGCCGGTCCAGCAGGAGTTTGGCGACGTCCCGAACCGCCATGTCGGCGGGTACCGAGACCACGTTGGGAGTCATGACGTCGCGAGCTTTCATGGTGTCCTCAGTCTAAAACGCAGCATGTTTAGGACATTGACCGGGATCAAGCAGCCCGCGGGCGACAAGCCGCCCGGCTGGCCGCCGATTCCCTTAATGGATGTATAAAAACGGTTGAATGGATAACCCTGTTTAATGCGGGGAGTATCATGCAGCATTTCCGCAAATTCGAATATGCCGCCTGCGAACCGCGCGGCAGACCCCACCGGAGGAGACCACCATGGATCCCGTACCCAACGCCGCCCTGATTGATGATTTGATCAAGCGCCGCCTGGACGAGTTGCTGCCGCAGAAGATCGAGGAGGCCTTCGAAAAGCGCGCTGCGGCGCGCACGCCCTCGATGACGATCATCGCGACCAAGGGTACGCTCGATTGGGCCTACCCGCCGTTCATCCTCGCGTCCACGGCGGCCGCGCTGGGTTGGAACGTCTCGATGTTCTTCACCTTCTACGGTCTGACCCTGCTCCGGAAGGACATCTCGGACCTGCACGTCAGCCCGCTCGGTAACCCGGCGATGCCGATGAAGATGCCGTTCGGCCCGGACTGGTTCCGGTCGGTCGCATGGAACATTCCGAGCGCGGTGCAGGCGGTGCCCGGCTTTGAGGCGGTGGCGACGACCCTGATGAAGCAGACGATCAAGAATAAGGGTGTGGCCGACATCAGCGAATTGCGCAGCCTGTCCATCGAGGCCGGCGTCAAACTCATCGGTTGCCAGATGACCGTCGACCTGTTCGGGTTCAAGCACGAGGACTTCCTGCCGGAAGTGACGGAATACGTCGGCGCCGCGACCTTTCTGCCGATGGCGCGCGACGCGGACGTGAGCCTGTTTATCTGAGGGTAGGCGTTCGAGGTTCACGCGGATCCCCCGCGTTTGCATGGACTAAGCCCCGCTGCGGCGGGGCTTTTTATTTGCGCCACCCGCGCGGAGTGGGAATAATCAACCGCATGGCTAGGACCATCTCGCGAACCGGCGTCGCCACGCAGCGCGATTTCACTCGGACTAAGGTCTTCCGTCCCAGGCAGGACGGCTGATGGCGGGGCCGCGCGCGCGTTGGATTCGGCTCGGCCTTGTCGAGCCGCTCGAACTGCACGCGACCATTGCGGGACTCGCCGCCGCACGCCCGGCCGACGGCGCACCGATCGTGCTTTGGGCGCGCGCGAAATCCCCTCTCTGTCTCGGGCAGAGCCAGGGGCTCGCGGAACTCGAGTCGGGTGGACCGCTCACGCTGCGGCGCAGGCCGCTCGGCGGCGGGCTGGTCTGGGTCGACGAAAACCAGTACGTCTTCGTGCTGATCGCGCCGCGGCGTCACGCGCCCGGTCGTCCGGCGCGCTGGTTTGCGTGGGCGCTTGCGCCGGTGATCGCGACCTACCGACAGTTCGGACTCCGTGCCTACCAAAACGGCAACGACCTGTGGCTCGACGGGCGCAAGATTGCAGGCAGTACCGCCACCTCGATCGGCGCGTGCGCCGTCGTTGCATCGAGCTTTCTGCCGCGGTATCCGCTCGAGCACTTTGCAGATAGCGCGTCCGGTCCGTGGAGCGAATTTCGCGCCTGGTTGCGTGAGGGCCTGTCGCTGGCCACGACCGAATGTCCCGAACAGGGTGCGTTGCCGAACGAGCGCGAACTCGAGGCAGCGTTTCGTGCGCGGCTGCAAGCCCAATACGGCTGGCGATTCGAGAACCACTGGCCGAGCGATGCCGAAGCGGCGGCGATCAGCGAAGCGCGTGATGCGCTCGCCGAGCCGATTCATGCCGACCTGCCGGGGCGCTACTGATTGGGGCGATTGCGCTCGATGCCGAGCTGCTCGTAGAGCGGCACGATGTCACGCCGGATTGCGGGCAGCTGGCGAACGTAGAACCCGGCCGCAACGACGGCGAGCAGGCCGCCACAGACGAGCGTCAGCGGCGGACCGATGCGCTCGGCGACCCATCCGCCGACGAGCGCGCCGAGCGGGGAAATGCCGATAAACGACATGACGTAGAGCGAGGCCACGCGCGCGCGCAGTTCGTCCGGCACGATGCTCTGCAGCACCGTGTTGGTCGACGCCGCGACGAACATCTGTCCCGCGCCAACCAGGTAGACCAGAAACAGCCCGACCCAGAGCACCTGGCACAGGCCGAAGGCTGCCAGCGCCAGCCCTGAGAGCGCCGCCGCGGCGGCAATCATGCGCAGCAGACCGCGGATCGTCGGGCGCGAGGCGAGAAACAGCAGCGCACTGACCGCGCCGAGGCCGCCGGTGCCGATCAGCACGCCAAGCGTCTGTGAGCTGCCGCCGTAGACCTGATCGGCGAACCACGGCAGCAGCGATTGGTACGGCCAGATACAGAATCCCACGGCCGAAAGCAGCAACATCGCGCTGCGCGTGGGCACGAAGCCATAGACGAAGCGCAGGCCGGTGCCAAGACGGTGCCAGAGCGAGCCCTCGTCGGCGCGGTGCGTCGGTGGAGGGATTTTTAACGAGGCAAGTGCCCAGAGCATGGCGAGGTAGGACAGGCTGTTCAATGCGAAGCCCCAGCGCTCGCCGAATGCCGCGATCACGCTGCCGCCGATCAGCGGACCGATGAAGCGCGCACCGTTCATCATGCTCGAATTGAGTGCGATCGCGCTCGGCAGGTCGGCGCGCCCGTCGACGAGCCGGACCAGAAGCGACTGGCGCGATGGGGCGTCGAATGAATTCGACACCCCGAGCAGGAGATTGCCGAGGATGAGATGCCAGACTTCGATACGCCCACTGGCGACCAGCACGAGCAGGGCGATCGACTGGCATGCGGCGATGCTGTTGGTGATCAGCAGCACGCGGCGCGGCGCGAGCCGATCGACGATCACGCCGGCGAACGGTGTCAGCAGGAGAAAGGGCAGCTGGAGCGCGAATGCCGCGAGGCCGAGCATGAACGCAGAGCCGGTGAGTCGGTGGACCAACCAGCTGACCGCGATCAGCTGCAGCCAGGTGCCGATCTGCGAGGTGCCCTGGCCAAAGAAAAAGCGGCGAAAGGGCGGGTGCCGGAAGGCGCGGAAGGCGTGGCGCATCGGCGCCGGCGTGACGTGTTTAGATTAGGTTAGGCGCGCGAGACGAGACGCTCGAGCTGGTCGTTTAGCTGCTTGAGTGTGCCCTCGAAGGCAGTCAGCCGCGCGCGTTCCTGCTCGACGACCTTTGCGGGCGCGCGCTCGACGAAGGACGCATTGGCAAGCTTTGCGCGGCATTTGGCGGTTTCGCCATCGAGCCGGGCGATCTCCTTTTCGAGGCGCGCCGATTCGGCCGCGACGTCGACCTCGACGCGGATCATCAGGCGGTGCGGACCGACGACCGCGACCGGCGCCTTCGAATCCGACAGTGCGTCGACCTGGTCGATCGCCGCGGGGCGCGCCAGCGCGGCGAAGCCCGACAGCGCCGCCGCACTCGGGTTGGCGGTCACTTCGAACGGCACTTTCGCGCCCGGTGCGAGTTTCATCTCGGCGCGTAGATTGCGCGCCGCATTGACCAGGTCTTTGGCGAGCGTCACTGCGTGCTCGGCAGCCGCGTCGATCTTTTCCGGCTGGTGCCGGGGATACGGCGCACGCATGATCGTCTCGCCCTGCCTGCCGGCGAGCGGTGCGACGCTTTGCCACAGTTCCTCGGTGATGAACGGGATGACGGGATGCGCGAGGCGCAACGCTGCCTCGAGCACCCGTACCAGCGTGCGGCGCGTGCCGCGCTGGACCGCATCATCCGCCGATTGCAGCTGGACCTTGGCGACTTCGAGGTACCAGTCGCAGTACTCGTCCCAGACGAAGCGGTAGATCGCATTGGCGACGTTGTCGAGCCGGTAGTCGGCGAAGCCGCGCTCGACCTCGGCCTCGGTGCGCTGCAGGGTGCTCACGATCCAGCGGTCCCAGTCGGAGAGCACGACCGGCGCGGTGTCGTCCGCACCGCAGTCCTTTTCCTCGGTGTTCATCAGGACGAAGCGCGTCGCATTCCACAGCTTGTTGCAGAAATTTCGATAGCCCTCGCAGCGCTTGAGATCGAAATTGATGTTACGGCCGAGCGTCGCGTAGGCCGCCATCGTGAAGCGCAGCGCGTCGGCGCCGAAGGCAGGAATGCCTTGGGGAAATTCCTCCCGCGTCTTCGCCGCGACCTGCGGCGCAGCCTCGGGTTTGCGCAGGCCCGTGGTGCGTTTTTCGAGCAGTGCGTCGAGCGCGATGCCGTCGATCAGATCGACCGGGTCCAGTGTGTTGCCTTCCGATTTCGACATCTTCTTGCCGTCGTGATCGCGCACGATGCCGTGAATGTAGACATCGCGAAACGGCACGCGACCGGTGAACCAGGTCGTCATCATGATCATCCGGGCGACCCAGAAAAAAATGATGTCAAAGCCGGTGACCAGGACCGAAGAGGGAAGGTAGAGATCATAGGCGGTGGCGTCTTCGCCCTGTGGGTCGGGCCAGCCCAGCGTCGAGTGGCACACCAGCGCCGACGAGAACCAGGTGTCGAGCACATCGGGGTCGCGCTCGAGTGCCGCGCCGCCCGCCTGGGCGCGCGCCTCGGCTTCGCTGCGCGCCACGTAGACCTTGCCGGCGGCGTCGTACCACGCGGGGATCTGATGTCCCCACCACAGCTGGCGCGAGATGCACCAGTCCTGAATATTGGTGAGCCACTGGTTGTAGACGTTTACCCAGTTATCCGGGAAAAACCGCACCTCGCCACGCGCGACGACCTCGAGCGCACACTGCGCGATCGACTGGCCGGGATGCGGCGCGTCAGCACCGCCGGGCGTCGACATCGCGACGAACCACTGGTCGGTCAGCATGGGTTCGACGACCGCCCC
>JAQBBQ010000231.1:0-11022 GCA_032125995.1 Betaproteobacteria bacterium
GATTCTTTCGCAGGAGTTTTCGTCTATGCCCAAGGAAAAAGCAATCACGTACCCGGGGAAAAATGCTGAAGTTTCCTGGCACGGGAGACTCTGCATTCATATCGGCGAATGCGGCAGGGCAGAGGGCGAACTGTTCGTCGGCGGCCGCAAGCCCTGGTGTCAGCCGGACGTGGCCTCCGACGACGAAGTCGAAGAAGTCGTGTTGCGGTGTCCGACGGGTGCGTTGACCTACGATTTTGCTGACGGGTCTCGTGCCGAGTCGGCGGCTTCGGTCAATACTGTGCCCTCGGCGATCTCGGGGGCATTGATCCGATTCGAGGCGATGAGCGGGATGCCGACGGCATCCTTCACGCGCCGCGTCGCCCAGGCAAACGCACCGCGCGGCACCGCATGGGCGATCGTCGGGATGCGCGCCTCGTGCCAGCCGATTCCCGAGCTGAGCAGGTCCGCGCCCGCGGCTTCGATCGCATGCGCGACGGTGATGATTTCGTCGCCGGTGAGACCGCCCTCGACAAGGTCGAGCACCGAAAGCCGGTACTGAATGAGGAAATCCGTGCCGCAGCCTGCGCGCACCCGGCGCACGATCTCGGTCGCCATGCGCATCCGGTGTTCGAGCGATCCGCCCCATGCGTCCTTGCGCTGATTGGTACGCAGACAGAGGAACTGCGTGATCAGGTAGCCCTCGGAGCCCATGATTTCGACGCCGTCGTAGCCGGCCTCGCGCGCGAGCTTGGCGCCGCGCACGAAGTCCTCGATCGTGCGCTCGACCTCGTCGGATGACAGTTCGCGCGGCGTCACTTTGTTGATTGGCGCGCGCAGCGGCGAAGGGGCGACCGCCGCCGGGTGTTTGCTGTAGCGCCCGCCGTGCAGCAGTTGCAGCAGGATCCGTCCGCCCGCGTCGTGTACTGCCTGCGGAATCACGCGATGCTTGTCGCGATCCTCGGCGTCGATCATCGTCTCGCGCGACGGACTGAGGTTGCCTTCCATGTTGGGTGAGAATGCACCGGTCACGATGAGCGCGGTGCCACCCGCGGCGCGCTCGGCGTAGAACGCGGCGAGCTTGGCATGACCGCCGGGCGCACCTTCGTGCCCGGTGTGCATCGATCCCATCAGGATGCGGTTGGGCAGGGTGAGATGCGCGACCTTGAGCGGGGTGAAGAGGTGCGGATAGTGCGAGTTCGAAGTCATGGCGATGGGCGTTGCAGGTTTCCGGAGGAGCCGGAATTGTGCACGAAAACCCCGAAACGGCCCGCTACGGGCGGCTAGCGGCGCGTGATGAGGACGGTGCCGGTGATGATCAGCGCGCCGCCGGCGACGACGCGCAGGAATATGAATGACGCGCCCCAAATCGCGGCGAGCGCGACCAGGCGTGCGGTATCGGCAGCGTTCATGACCCGCATCATGCGTCATCCGTGGGTCCGTCGCTCGCCATTTTCGGACCTCTCGTCGCCATGTCCGAAAATGGCGAGCAGAGGCCCAAGGCGACGTTCATACTGCATCCATGACGCTTGATTCGAACATCTGCTACCGGGCAATGCGCGCACGCGATGCGCGCTTCGACGGCCGCTTCTTTGTTGCCGTGTCCTCGACGCACATCTATTGCCGGCCGGTATGCACCGTGAAGCCGCCGCGGCGCGAGAACTGCCGCTTCTATCCGAGTGCCGCCGCGGCCGAGTCGGCGGGCTACCGGCCCTGCCTGCGCTGCCGGCCGGAACTCGCGCCGGGCAATGCAAGCGTCGATGCGACCACGCGCCTCGCGCAAGCCGCGGCGAGCCTGATCGAGGACCGCACCCTGGAAGACGACGGTCTGGAGGCGATCGCCGTGCGCCTCGGCATCACCGACCGTCATTTGCGGCGCGCGTTTCGCGCCGAGTTCGGCGTTTCGCCGGTGGAGTTCGCGCAGACACAACGCCTGCTGCTTGCCAAGCGGCTACTCACCGACACGGCGTTGCCGGTGACGGAGATTGCGTTCGCGAGCGGGTTTGCCAGCGTGCGTCGCTTCAACGCCCTGTTCAAGGCGCAATATCGCCTGCAGCCGAGTCAGCTGCGCCGCGTTGCGCCGGGCGCCGCGGCGCTCGACACGCTCGATTTCGAGCTCAGCTTCCGGCCCCCCTACGATTGGCCGGTGGTGAGTGCGTTCCTCGGTGCGCGCGCGATTGCCGGGGTCGAGGCGTTGGAGAATGGCTTGTACCGGCGCACGGTTCGCGTTGCAGTCGATGGACGGCAGCAGTTCGGTTGGCTCGAGGTCGGCCTGTCGCGCAAGAAGCCCGCGCTGCGCGTATCGGTGTCGGCATCGCTCGCACGGGCGCTGCCGCCGGTGCTCTCGCGCATCAAGGCGTTGATGGACCTCGCCTGCAATCCGGTCGAGGTGGCGCAGGCGCTCGGCACGCTGGCGAAAAAGCATCCCGGGTTACGGGTGCCGGGTGCGTTCGACGGCTTCGAGGTCGCGGTGCGCGCGATCCTCGGCCAGCAGGTCACGGTCGCTGCGGCGCGTACGGTCGCCGGTCGGTTCGCCGCGGCGTTCGGCGATCGTGTCGACACGCCATTCGACGCGCTGACGACGGCGTTTCCGACCGCGGAGCGTGTTGCGGCCGTTCCCTACGGGCGCATCGCGAAACTCGGCATGCCCGGTGCACGCGCGCGCACGGTGATCACGCTTGCGCGCGAAGTCGCCGATGGCAAGCTGGTGCTGATGCCGAACGCAGACATCGAGGCAACCCTGGACAAACTGCGCGCGCTGCCTGGCATCGGTGAATGGACCGCGCAGTACATCGCGATGCGGGCGCTCGCCTGGCCGGACGCGTTTCCGCATACCGACGTCGGTGTGATGAAAGCGCTGAACCTCAGCAACCCGAAACGCGTGCTTGCCGCAGGCGAAGCCTGGCGGCCCTGGCGCGCCTACGCCGTGATGCACTTGTGGCAATCTCTTCGAAAGGACTAGCCATGCACGACTACGATTACACCACCAGCTCGCAGGGGCGCATTCTGCTGGTCGCGGACGACGCCGGACTCTGCGGCGTCTATTTCGACGGGCAGAAACATTTTCCGCGCGACGTGAATGAGTGGCGCCGCAACACGCGACATGCACTCCTCGAGCAGGCGAAGCGCGAGCTCGCGGAATTCTTCGCCGGCAAGCGCCGGCAGTTCGATGTCCCCCTCTCGCCCGCCGGCACCGCGTTCCAGCGCGCCGTGTGGCAGGCGATCTCGACGATCGGCTTCGGCGACACCATCACCTACGGCGAGCTTGCGCGCCGCGCCGGCTTTCCGGGCAGCGCGCGCGCCGCCGGCGCGGCGACCGGCCGCAATCCGATCGGAATCGTTGTGCCCTGCCATCGCGTCGTCGGCGCCGACGGCAGCCTCACCGGCTACGCCGGCGGACTTGTCAAGAAGCGGGCGCTGCTTGATTTGGAGCGGGGGTAAAAGGTGTCAGGAACCTTTTTTTGTCGAAGGCCGTTGGCAATCCAAAGGGATTAGGCAAAAAAAGGTTCCTGACACCTTTTACGAAAACGGGGTCAGACCCCTTTTTTATTTACCGAAGGCCATCGATCATCCAATGGGGTCTGACCCCAGGGTCTACCCCAGGGTCTCGGCGGCCATCGCTTCTACGTACGCCTCCCGATCGATATTCCCCCCCGACGCGATGACGGCAAAACGACTCCCCTTGCGCGCGGTGTCCTTCATCAGCGCGGCGAGGGCGGCGGCGCCGGCGCCTTCGACGAGGTTGTGGGTGTCGTGGAAGAAATGCCGCATCGCTGCCTTCACCTCGTCGTCGGTCACGCGAATGATGCGATCGACCCCGGCGCGGATCGCGGCGAGCGCTTCTGGCACCGGAACGCGTACTGCCATGCCGTCGGCGAAGGTGTCGGCGGATTCGGTTTCGACCGGGTGGCCGGCTTCGAAGGAGCGCGCATAGCAGTCGGCGTGCGCCGAGACGACGCCGATCACGCGCGTGGCGAGGCCGAGCGCGTCGCGCCAGGCAATCAGCCCACAGATGCCCGAGCCGCAACCGATCGGTGCGTACACCGCGTCGAGCGGCGGTGCGCCGTGATAGAGCTCCATCGCGTAGCTGCCCACGCCGGCGACGAGATCGGGCATGAACGGCCCGACAAGCTCCAGACCGTGCTCGGTGGCGAGTTGCGCTGCGTGCAGCCGTGCCGCGTCGAAGTCGCGGCCGTGTTCGACCAATTCGGCGCCCCAGGCGCGCATTGCGGCGTTCTTGTCGCGGCTGTTGCCGTGGGGAACGACGATCACGCTGCGCACACCGTGGCGTCGCCCGGCATAGGCGAGGCTCTGGCCGTGGTTGCCGCGCGTTGCGCTGACGACGCCGGGCAGGTCGGGGCGCTCGCGCTTCAGTCGCTCAAGCAGGACGAGCCCGCCGCGCACCTTGAACGCGCCGGTCGGCGTATGGTTCTCGTGCTTGACCCAGACTTCGGCACCCACCCGCTGGCTGATCAGCGGCCAGCAATACTGCGGCGTCGGTGCGAGTACGCCATGCACCACGCGCGCTGCGGCTTCCAGCGTCTTGCGGGTCGGGAGTCCTGTTGCGGGCGCGTCTGCGGTTGCGGCCTTAACCATCGTCTCGAGTCTACTTGCGCTTGTCGACCACGCGCTTCGCCTTGCCGATCGAGCGCTCGATCGCACTGATCGGGACGATGCGCACGTCGGTGGTCACGCCGATGAGCGACTTGACATTGTGCTTGAGCGTCGCAGCCGCTGCGTTTTTCTTCGCTTCGGGCCAGGCATCGCTCTCCGAGGTCATTTCGACCAGCACCGACAGATGATCGAGCGGTCCATCTTTCGTCAGCTCGAGCAGGTAGTGCGGCGCGAGCTCGGGCTGCTTGAGAATCTGCTCCTCGATCTGCGACGGGAACACGTTCACCCCACGGATGATGAGCATGTCGTCCGAGCGTCCCGTGATCTTCTCCATCCGGCGCATCGTGCGCGCGGTGCCCGGCATGAGGCGCGTCAAATCGCGCGTGCGGTAGCGGATGATCGGCAGCGCTTCCTTGGTGAGCGAGGTGAAGACGAGCTCGCCCTGCTCGCCTTCGGGTCGCACCGCGCCGGTTTCCGGGTCGACGATTTCGGGAAAGAAGTGGTCTTCCCAGATCGTGAGTCCGTCCTTGGTCTCGATACATTCCTGCGCGACGCCCGGCCCCATCACTTCCGACAGGCCGTAGATGTCGATCGCCTCGAGGCTGGTGCGTGCCTCGATCTGCTTGCGCATTTCGTTGGTCCAGGGCTCGGCACCGAAGATACCGATCTTGAGCGAGCTTTGCTTCGGATCGAAACCCTGGCGCTCCATCTCGTCAGCGATCGCGAGCATGTAGGAGGGCGTCACCATGATGATCTCGGGCTTGAAGTCGGCGATGAGCTGCACCTGGCGCTCGGTCATGCCGCCCCCAAGCGGGATCACCGCGAGGCCGAGGCGCTCGGCGCCGTAGTGCGCGCCCAGCCCCCCGGTGAACAGTCCGTAGCCGTAGGCGACGTGCACCTTGTAGCCCGGCTGTGCGCCGGCGGCGCGGATCGAGCGCGCCATGACGTGCGTCCAGGTGTCGATGTCCTTCGCCGTGTAGCCGACCACGGTGGGCTTTCCGGTCGTGCCCGAAGACGCGTGAATGCGCACGATCTTGTCCATCGGCACCGCGAACATGCCGAAGGGATAGGTCTCGCGCAGGTCGGCTTTGGTGGTGAACGGAAACTTTGCGAGGTCGGCAAGCGATCGGCACTGCTCGGGCGTAACGCCCGCCGCGTCGAACTTCTTGCGGTACTGCGGCACGTTCTCGAACGCGTGCTGCAGTGACCATTGCAGGCGCTGCAGCTGCAGCTTGCGTAAATCGGCGAGCGGTGCTTTCTCGATCGCCTCGAGCGGAAAGCCGGTCATTCGGTCCCCCTGTAGTCCTCAGCGTCCCTTGTAGCCGGGTTTGCGTTTTTCCTTGAAGGCGCTGACGCCTTCGCGGAAGTCTTCGGTGAAGCCGGCTTCACGTTGCAGGTCGCGCTCGAGATCGAGCTGCTGATTGAGCGCGTTGCTGCCCGACGCGTCGAGCGCCCGCTTGATCAGGCTGTAGGTACGTGTCGGGCCGGTGGCGAGCTTGTGGGCGATCGCCTCGGCCTCGGGCATGAGCTGCGCGTCGTCGACGCATTTCCAAACCAGGCCCCAGCGTTCCGCGTCCTCCGCGCCGAGCGGTTCGGCAAGGAGCGCCATCCCCGCCGCGCGCGCCGCGCCCACGAGGCGCGGCAGGAAATGCGTGGCACCGGCATCGGGCACCAGGCCGATGCGGGCGAAGGCCTGCAGAAAGCTCGCCGAGCGCGCCGCGAGCACGATGTCGCAGGCGAATGCGAGACTCGTGCCGGCACCCGCGGCGATGCCGTTCACCGCGCAGACGATCGGCTTCGGCAGCGTACGCATCTGCAGGATCATCGGGTTGTAGACGGTGTCGAGGGCGACCGACAGATCGACGGGCGGCGCATTCGGACCGACGTCGCGCTGGTTAAGATCGGCGCCGGCGCAGAATCCGCGTCCGCTCCCGGTCAGCAGCACGGCGCGGATCTCGGCGTCCTGCGCAGCCTGGCGGAATGCCGCGCGCAGCGCGCCGAGCAACTCGGGGTTGAAGGCGTTCAGCTTGTCGGGGCGGTTCAGCGTAAGACGCTGCACCCCTGCTTCGACCGATACGATCAGCGCGGACATGCTCAAGCTGCGAACGAGAAAGAGTGGATGCGCAACAGCTTACACCAGGGCAAGTAGAATCTGTTCATGGCACAGATCAAGGTTTACGCACTCGATGGGATCACGCCGGTCGTGCATCCGCAGGCCTACGTGCACCCGACCGCGGTGCTGATCGGCGACGTGTTCGTCGGGGCGCGCGTTTACATCGGGCCCGGCGCTTGTCTGCGCGGGGACTTCGGCCGCATCGTCATCGAGGAAGGCGCCAACATCCAGGACACCTGCGTGCTGCACGCCTTTCCCGACCGCGACCTGGTGGTCGAAGTCGATGGCCATATCGGCCACGGCGCGATGCTGCACGGCTGCACCGTCCGGCGTAACGCACTCGTCGGCATCAACGCGGTGGTGAACGATCGCGCGGTGGTGGGCGAATCCGCGATCGTCGCGGCGAGCGCCTTCGTGAAAGCCGAGTTCGAGGTGCCGGCACGCACGCTCGTCGCCGGCGTGCCGGCACGGGTGGTGCGCACGCTGAGCGATGCCGAACTCGCGTGGAAGATCGAAGCCACGCTGGGCTACCAGTGGCTCGCCGAGCGCTGTCTCGCGAGCATGCAGGAGACGGTCGCGCTTGACCCAGACGACACGGCGAACGGCGCGCGCCTCGCGCAACGCATGCCGATGCGCGAAGGTGTTCTGCCGCTTTCTGAAATGAAACGCAACGCACGCAAAACGGGGGATTGAGGCCATGGCCGAGAGCGCATTGCTGATCATCGATATTCAGAACGACTATTTTTCCCGGCGGCGCGATGACGCTCGAGGGCGCCGACGCCGCGGGGCAGAACGCCGCCAAGCTGCTCGCCGCGTTTCGCGCGAAGAAGCTCCCGGTGTTCCACATGCAGCACCTGTCGGTTCGCCCTGGCGCGACGTTCTTCGTGCCGGACACGCCGGGCGTCGAGATTCATCCCTGCGTGGCGCCGGCGGCGAACGAAAAGGTGCTCGAGAAAAACTATCCGAACAGCTTTCGCGAAACCGTGCTCGAGACCCGGCTTGAGGCGGCAGGCACCCGCCACCTGGTGATCGCCGGGATGATGACCCAGATGTGCGTCGACGCCACCGTACGCCAGGCTTTCGACCTCGGCTACCGCGTTACGCTCGGCGCGGATGCCTGCGCGACGCGCGAACAGAGCTTTGGCGGGCAGACGATTCCGGCGGCGCAGGTGCAGGGCGCATTTCTCGCCGCGCTCAGCGGGCTCTACGCCAAGGTCGTGCCCACGGACGAAATCGTTCAATCACTGGAACAAGGTAAGGACTCGTAACGATGGCCTACGAATTCATCCTCATCGAAACCAAGGGACGCGTTGGGCGCATCACGCTCAACCGGCCGAAGCAGATGAATGCGCTCAATCCGCAGCTCATGCAGGAGCTCGGCGCAGCGCTCTACGCGTTCGACGCCGATGACGCGATCGGCGCGATCGTCATCACCGGCAACGACAAGGCCTTCGCCGCGGGCGCCGACATCGCGGTGATGAAGAACTACAGCTACATGGACGCGTTCCGGTCCAACTACATCACGCGCGACTGGGAGCACATCCGCAACATCAGGAAGCCGGTGATTGCGGCGGTCGCGGGCTACGCGCTCGGTGGCGGCAACGAGCTCGCGCTGGTGTGCGACATCGTGATCGCGGCGGAGAACGCGCAGTTCGGCCAACCCGAGGTCAAGCTTGGCGTCATGCCCGGCGCCGGTGGCACGCAACGCCTGGCGCGCTTCGCCGGCAAGGCGAAAACGATGGACCTTTGCCTCACCGCGCGCACGATGGACGCGGTCGAGGCCGAGCGCGCGGGCATCGTCTCGCGCGTCGTGCCGCTCGACAAGCTCGCCGACGAGGCGATGGCGGTCGCCGACAAGATCGCGAACTATTCGCTGCCCGTGATCATGATGATCAAGGAAACCGTCAACCGCGCCTACGAGACGACGTTGTCGGAAGGCGTGCACTACGAGCGGCGCATCTTCCACTCCATGTTCAGCCTTGAGGACCAGAAGGAAGGCATGGCGGCGTTTGTCGAGAAGCGGAAGCCGGTGTTCAAACATCGCTAAAAAATGGGGTCAGACCCCTGTGGATAACTCGGCCAAAAACAAAAAGGAAGACAAAAAGGGGTCAGACCCCTGTGGATAACTCGAAGGCGAGTTACCCACAGGCGTCTGACCCCAAGATCGCGATCCTGATGCTGACGGCCCACATCCTTTCGATGCTGGGCTTTTCTACCTACGCCGCGCTGCTGCCCGAGTTGAGTACGCTTTGGGCGCTATCGAATGCGAAAGCTGGAATCGTTGGTGGCGCGTTCTTCATTGGTTACGTCGGCACGGTGTCGTACTGGACCGCGCTAACCGACCACGCCGACGGGCGGCGCGTGTACCTGGTCGGTAGCGTGCTGGCGGTGGCGGGCGGCGTAGGTTTCGGGGTCTTCGCATCCGGCTTCGCGAGCGCGATGCTGTTCCAGGTGCTGCTCGGTGCCGGCGTCGCCGGCACCTACATGCCGGGCCTGCGCCTGCTCACCGACCAGGCGAGTGGCGCGGCGCAAAGCCGCTACGTCGCCTTCTACACCTCGTTCTTTGGTATCGGCACGGCGCTCTCGCTTGCGCTCGCGGGGTTGATATCGCCGACCTGGGGCTGGCGCGCGGCGTTCATTATTTCGGCCGCGGGACCGGCGCTCGCGGGCCTGCTCGTCATGCGAGGGCTCGCGCCGCCGACGCGCACGGTGGTCGGTGCGGTGCGATTTTCGCTCGCGACGTTGTTTCCGTTCGGCGCCTGGCGCCGGGTGCTCGCCAACAAGGCGGCCGCGGGCTACGCGCTTGGTTACGGCATGCACTGCCTCGAGCTCTTCGGATCGCGCACCTGGCTCGTCGCCTTTCTCGTTTTTTCCGCCGGGCTGCAGGCACCCGGGATGAGCTTTCCCTGGAACGTCGCCGTGATCGCAGCCGTGGTGAACATCGCCGCGGTGCCCGCCTCGATCGTCGGCAACGAAATCGCGCTGCGCATCGGGCGCCGGCAATGGATCATGGTCGCGATGGCGGCATCGGGCCTTGCGGGGATCCTGCTCGGCTTTTCCGCGCCCTGGCACTGGATGCTGGTGTTCGCGATCATGTTGATCTACGCGATGTTCGTCATGGCCGAGTCGGCGACCCTCACTGCTGGCATGTTGGCCGCGGCGCCCGCCGAATTGCGTGGCGCGGCAATGGGCCTGTATTCGCTCACGGGTTTCGCGGGTGGCATGCTCGGACCGGTGGTGTTCGGCGTCGCGCTCGATGGTGCGGGCGGCGCGCGCGACGCGCTCGCCTGGCCGATCGCCTACGGCGCGATCGGCGCGGGCTGCGTTGGCGCATCGGTGGTCGCGTGGTTCGCGTCTCGTTCCGGGCGTTCCGGGCGTTCCGGGGGTACCGGGTGCGCCGGGCGCGGTAGCAAATCCTGAGGTGGAGCGGCCGGGTAAACAAGTAGACTTCGCTTGTAGTGCTTCAGGCGGCGCCCGCCATCGCGGGCGCGCGAACAGAGTCTCGGAGGAGGGACAATGGAACGCATCTGGCTGACGAGCTATCCCAAGGGGGTCCCGGCCGACATCAGCTACGACGAGTACCGGTCGCTCGGCGATCTGTTCGATAAGCACGCCAAGGAATTCGCCGATCGCCCCGCCTATCACAACATGGGCAAGGAGATCACCTTCGGCGAGCTCGACGGCCTGCCGCGCGACTTCGGCGCGTGGCTGCAGGGGAAAGGCCTCGCCAAAGGCGCGCGCGTCGCGCTCATGATGCCCCAACTGCCTGCAGTATGCGGTGGCGCTGTTCGGCACGCTGCGCGCTGGCTACACGGTGGTCAACGTCAACCCGCTCTACACCGCGCGCGAGCTCGAGCACCAGCTCAAGGACTCGGGTGCCGAAGCAATTGTGATCATCGAGAACTTTGCGCACGTGCTTGCCGACGTGATCGCCAAGACCCCGGTGAAGCACGTCGTGGTCACCTCGCTCGGCGAGATGCTCGGCCTGAAGGGCGTGATCGTGAACTTCGTCGTGCGCAAGGTGAAGAAGATGGTGCCGGCGTTCGCGTTGCCGAGTGCACAGCACTGGAAAACGGTGCTCGCCGAGGGTGCCGGCAAGGAACTGAAACGCGTCGATACCGGACACGACGACATCGCGTTCCTGCAGTACACCGGCGGGACCACTGGGGTGTCGAAGGGTGCGATGCTGCTCCATCGCAACATGCTCGCCGCGCTGATGCAGTACAAGGCGTGGCTCAGCCCGGCGATCGGCGACGAGCCGCCCAGAATCATCACCGCGTTGCCGCTGTATCACATTTTTTCGCTCACGGTGAACG
>JAQBBQ010000232.1:0-3197 GCA_032125995.1 Betaproteobacteria bacterium
TTCGTCATCGAGGTGCAGTCGGGGGACTACCTTGGCGAAGACGATATAGAGCGTTTCGATGACGTGTATGGGCGGTAAAACAAGAAAGGCCAAAACGGCCAAAACGGGGTCAGACCCCTTTGGATGATTGATGGCCTTCGATAAAAAAAGGGGGTCTGACCCCTTTCTTGCCTTTCTTTTGTTGGCTCTTGCACTGCCAGCACTACCAGCACTGGCCGCCAACGACCTCTCGCGCGATGACCTGCTCACCGCCGCGCAACGCAAGGACGCAAACGCGGAGTACGCGCTTGCGCGCCGGGTGTATGCGGTCAAGGACTTCGAGCGCGACACGACGCAGGCATTCCAGCTTGCCGAGCGTGCCGCGGCGCGCGGTCATGCGGGTGCGCAGAATTTGGTTGGCCACTTTCATCAGCACGGCATCGGCACGCCGCGCGACCTCGACCAGGCGCGCGGCTGGTACGAGCGGGCGGCGGCGCAGGGTTACGCGCCGGCCTGGTACAACCTCGGCGTCCTGTACGAGACGGCGCAAGGCGTGTCGCTCGATCCGCGACGCGCGGCCGAGTATTACGCGCGGGCGGCGAACGCCGGCGTCGCGGCGTCCCTGCTGTGGCTTGCCGTCCTGCTCGAAACCGGCGAGGGAGTGACGCAGGACATTCCGCGCGCCCTCGACTGGTATCTCGTTGCGGCGAAGGTCGGCCTCGCGGAGGCGCAGCTCGGCGCCGGACGCTTGCTGGAATCCGATGCAGCGGGCGCGCGGCGACCGGCGCAGGCCCTGCCGTGGTTCGATCGCGCGGCGGCGCAGGGCAATGTGGAGGCGACGTATCGCGCGGGCGCGTTGCGCCTGTCCGCGGCGACTGGCGAACGGCAGGCAGCGCGCGGCGTCGCGCAGCTGCAGTTCGCGGCCGAGCACGGCCACACCGACGCGATGCTGCGCTACGCGCGGGCGTTCGAGGCGGGCGAGACCGGTACCCCGGACTACGCGCAGGCGGTTGCCTGGTACGAAAAGCTCGCCGCGCAAAAGAACGCAGCGGCGCTCTACAGCCTCGGGCGCATGCACGATCAGGGGCTCGGCGTACCGGTCGACCCCAAGCGTGCGCTCGAGTTATACGTCCAGGCGGCCGATGGCGGCGATCCGCAGGCGCGGCGCGCACTCGAGCGGCTGCTTGGACCGGCGCCCGGCATCGGGCGTTCGGGCGACGGCTGGCGCTCGGGCGACGACTGGCGCTCTGACCGATCCCGCCGGCCTTGAATGCAGGCCCGGCGTATAGTGGGCATCCCTTCTCGAAGCGAGACGAGAACCTTCGCATGAGACTGAGGAAACTCGCATCGACGCTGGCGCTTGGGCTTGCGTTGGCCGGCGCGACGCTCGCGCACGCGGCCTTCAATGTGCGCATGAACCTTGATCGAGTCGAGTATGAAATCCGTTCGCTGCGCGCGATCGGGCAATCGATCGATGCCATCGCAGTTGCTGCGCTTAGAGCGCATCTCGAAGCGGGGCAGGTGACCGCCGCGCTGGTGATTTCAGGCTACACGCCGGTGTCGGTGGTGCGCGCCATGCTCGGCGCCGGCGCGACACCCCCGCCGGTTTGTGCAGGACTGCTTGTGGCCGGCTTGCGCTACGCGGCGGCGCGCGAATACTTTGATGTCGGCGTCATCGGCAAGCCCGAAGCCTGCCCGCCGGAGCCGGATCGCGCGGCGTCGCCAACGGAAGTCACCGCCGGCGTCGGCGGAAGCGGCGGTGGCGGTGAAACGGGCGGCGGCGGTGGCAGCGGCCCCATCGCGAGTCCGAACTAGCCGTCGACAGTCCCATCGCTTCGGTCGCGCATCGGGACGACATCGCGCAGCGGCTGCCGCTCGCGCTGCTCGTCGCGATCGCCGTGCTGCTGATCGCCGGCATCACCTCGGCGGGCCTGCGCGGCGTCGCCGACGCCACCTACGTTTCCGCGCGCCACGCCATCGCGCAGTGGACGCAAGCCCGCCAGAGTCCGGGTCCGCAGCAATGGCGCGGGGCGCGCGACGCGCTGGTATCGGCGCGCAATCTGGAACCCGACAACCCACTCTTCGTCGAGGAACTCGGCAGGCTCTACGAGCTGCGCACGCGTGGCCTCGACGCAAAGCTGCCCGTCGTGCGCACGTATCTCTTGCGCGCGCTGGAGGAATTCCGCCGCGCGGCGCACATGCGCCCGGCCTCGCCGATCACATGGGCGAACATCGCGCTGGTGAAGGTTCGGCTCGGTGCGCTGGATGCCGAGTTCTACGCCGCCGCGCAACGCGCAGCGCGCCTCGGTCCCTGGGAGCCGGGCGTGCAACGCGTGTTGAGCGAGATCGGCGTAAACGCCTGGTCCGCATTGTCTTCGCGCGGCAGGGCGGTTTCGGTGGCGGCGGCCGAGCGCGGACTCGAAATGCAGCCGCGCGAGATGGCACGCATCCTCGCCTCGGGTGTCGAGCGCGCAGCATTTTGCGCAGGGGTTTCGGCGCAGGCGCCGCGGTCTGCGCTCGCCTGCTCGCAGCTGAAGTAGACGGCGATCGCGCGCTTGGACGCCTTGACCACCGCAATCGCGCTCCTCGTCACCGGATTTGCGGCGACCGTACTGCTGATTCCTGCGTTCTGCAGGCTCGCCCCACGCCTTGGGCTGCTCGATCAACCGGGTGGGCGCAAGATTCACGCGCGCGTAGTACCACTGGTCGGCGGTATCGCGATGATCGCGGTGTTCGTCGCCTGCTTCTTTGCATTCGGGCTGTATCAGGCGGTGACCGTCTATCTACCCGCAGCCGCCGCGCTGATGGCGATCGGCGGGCTGCTCGACGATCGGCACGAACTGGGACCGGTCCCGAAGTTCGGTGTGCAAATCGTCGCCGCGCTGGTGCTCGCCCAGCTTGGCGGCGCGATCCTTCTGCACCTGGGCGAACTCGCCCGGCCTGGCCTGCTCATGCTCGGCGCGCTGGCGCTGCCGTTCAGCGTGTTCGCGATTGTCGGCGTGATGAACGCAATCAACATGGCCGATGGCATCGACGGCCTGGCGGGCGGGATGTCGCTCATCGCGGCGCTCGCCTTCGCCTGGTGCGCGGCCGACGCGGGTCAGGCCGCGCCGTTCTGGGTCGCGAGCCTGCTCGCCGGCGCGCTCGTCGGCTTTCTGCTGTTCAACCTGCGCTGGACGCCGGGGCGCAGAGCGTCGGTGTTCATGGGCGACAGCGGC
>JAQBBQ010000233.1:0-10669 GCA_032125995.1 Betaproteobacteria bacterium
GCCGCCTCGGCCATGTTGTCCGCGGCGATGATCGGCAGGCCCGAGTCCTTGAGGATCTTCTTGCCCAGGTCCTCGTTGGTGCCCTTCATGCGCACCACCAGCGGCACCGCGAGCTTCACCTCGCGCGCCGCCGCGACCACCCCTTCGGCGATCGTATCGCACTGCATGATGCCGCCGAAGATGTTGACCAGGATCGCCTTCACCTTCGGGTTCGACAGCATGATCTTGAACGCCGCGGTCACCTTCTCGGTGGTCGCACCGCCGCCGACGTCGAGGAAGTTCGCCGGTTCGCCGCCGAACAGCTTGATCGTGTCCATCGTCGCCATCGCCAGGCCCGCGCCGTTGACCATGCAGCCGATATCGCCGTCTAACGAGATGTAGGACAGGTCGTGTTTCGAGGCTTCGATCTCGAGCGGATTTTCCTCGTCGAGGTCGCGCATGGCGACGATCTCGGGATGGCGGTAGAGCGCGTTGTCGTCGAAGTTAAGTTTGGCATCGAGCGCGACGACGCGGCCGTCCGTGGTGACGACGAGCGGATTGATCTCGGCGAGCGAGGCGTCAGTTTCGTCGAAACAGCGGTACAGACCCTGCAGCAACGCGCGTGCCTGCGGGATCGAGGCCGCGGGAATGCCGATCCTGAGCGCCACATCCTCCGCCGCGGCGTCGCCGAGTCCGCGCACCGGATCGATGACCAGGGTGTGGATCTTCTCAGGGTGATTGGCTGCGACGGCTTCGATGTCCATGCCGCCCTCGGCCGAGGCCATCAGCGCGACGCGCTGCGTGCCGCGGTCGACCACCATGCCGATATAGAGTTCGGTCGCGATGTCGGCGCCTTCCTCGATGAGCAGGCGCCTTACCGTCTGCCCCGCCGGCCCGGTCTGGTGGGTGACGAGTCGCATGCCGAGGATGTCCTTCGCCCGCGCGCGTACCTCGTCGAGCGACTTGGCGACCTTCACGCCGCCGCCCTTGCCGCGCCCGCCGGCGTGAATCTGCGCCTTGACGACCCAGACCTTGCCGCCGAGCTTCTCGGCAGCCGCGACCGCCTGCACGACGGAGAAGCAGGGAATGCCGCGCGGCGTCGCGACGCCGTACTTGCGAAACAGTTCCTTGCCCTGATACTCGTGGATCTTCACGCCGTCATCTCCCCTTGCGAAACCGGCGCGGGAAACCCTCGCACAGCGTGTCGCTGGTCGTCGGTTGCTGCACTGCCCTCGGCAGCCCTGAAACGGGGCGCCATGGGGCGTGCGAGTTTAGCATTGGGGCGCCGCAGTGCTCGCGTTCCTCGAGTGGTCGCCGGACGTCCAAATCCCGGGGGAGGAGGAATCCCGGGCCGGCTAGCCTTTTCGAAACACGAACACCGCGACGATCAGTGCGGCCGCGCTGGCACCCCACAGCGGCGGACCTGCGACGGCAAGCCAGATCAGATGAATGTAGGCGGCGGCGATCAGCGAGATGAACAGGCGATCCCCGCGCGTGGTGCGAAACCCGAGAACGCCGCGCCGCGGCGCGCCGCCCGGTACGCGCCATTCCCAGACGCTCATGGCCCCGAGCATGAGCGCGATCACGGCGAAGAACAGCGCGGTCTGCCAGGTCCATGCCATCCAGCTGAGGCCCATGGGTCGAAACTCCTGATCGGATCAGATGCGGGTCAGACGCGCCCGAGCGCGAAACCCTTCGCAATGTAGTTGCGCACGAAATAGATTACGAACGCCCCCGGCACGATCGTCAGCGCGCCAGCCGCCGCGAGCAGCCCCAGCTCGTAGCCCGACGTGCTCGCGGTGCGCGTCATGGTGGCCGCAATCGGCTTCGCGTCGACCGAGGTCAGCGTCTTGGCCAGAAGCAGTTCGACCCAGGAGAACATGAAGCAGAAGAATGCGGCCACGCCGATCCCGGCGGCAATCGCCGGTATGAAAATCTTGAGGAAGAACTTCCAGAACGGGTAGCCGTCGATGAACGCAAGCTCGTCGAGCTCCCTGGGCACCCCCGACATAAAGCCTTCCAGAATCCAGACCGCCAGCGGCACGTTGAACAGGCAGTGCGCGAGGGCCACCGCGATGTGGGTGTCAAACAGCCCGATCGCCGAGTACAGCTGAAAGAAGGGCAGCGCGAACACCGCCGCCGGCGCCATGCGGTTGGTGAGTAGCCAGAAGAACAGGTGCTTGTCGCCGAGAAAGCGGTAACGCGAGAAGGCGTATGCCGCGGGCAGGGCGACGGCCACCGACAACGCGGTATTCATCACCACGTAGGTGAGCGAATTGACGTAGCCCATGTACCAGGTGGGATCGGTGAAGATCTTGCGGTAGTTCTCGATGGTGAACTTTTGCGGCCACAGGGTAAAGCCGCCGAGGATCTCGTTGGTGGTCTTGAACGACATGCTCAGCAGCCAGTAAATCGGCAGCATCAGAAACAGGATGTAGAGCGCCGGCACCAGCCATTTGAACCGCTTCATCATTCCTCCTCGCCGCGCGTCATCACGCGATAGAACACCCACGACAGCAGCAGGATAATGAGGAAATAGATCAGTGACATCGCCGCCGCCGGGCCGAGGTCAAACTGGCCGAGTGCGATCTTCACCAGGTCGATGGACAGCAGCGTGGTCGCATTGCCGGGACCGCCCCCGGTCAGGACCACGGGCTCCGTATAGATCATGAAGCTGTCCATGAAGCGCAGCAGCACCGCGATCGTCAGTACGTGCTTCATCTTGGGAAGCTGCACATGACGGAACACCGACCAGGCCGACGCGCCGTCGATCTTCGCGGCCTGGTAGTAGGCATCGGGGATCGCCGACAGGCCCGCGTACGCGAGCAACGCCACGAGGGAGGTCCAGTGCCATACATCCATCGCGATGAGCGTCGCCCAGGCGGCGAACGGCTGTTGCGTGTAGTTGTAATCGATGCCCAGCGTGTTCAGCGACCAGCCGAGCAGGCCAATCCCGGGCAGCGCGAAGATGTTCCACATCGCGCCGACCACGTTCCAGGGAATCAGCAGTGGCATCGACATCAGCACGAGGCAGACCGATAACCAGACCCCCTTGCGCGGCATGGCGAGCGCGATCGCGACCCCCAGCGGCACTTCGATGGCGAGGATGATCGCGGTGAAGAGCAGTTGGCGCATCAGCGAGTCGTGAAAGCGCGAGGAATGCACCACGTCGTTGAACCACTTCATCCCTTCGAAGAAGAATTTGTTGTTGCCAAAGGTCTCCTGCACGGAGTAGTTGACCACCGTCATCAAGGGGATCACCGCATTGAAGGCGACCAGCAGCACAACGGGGAGCACCAGCCACCAGGCCCGGTGGTTTACGGTTTTCGCGCTCACGCCGCATCTCCTTCGCCTGCAAGCCAGCCATCCACGTACAGTCGCGTGAACTGCGGATCGAAGCCGACGTGCGCTTTATCCGCGGGCACCGGGTCGTTCTCGTCGAGCAGCGCACGGATCACCGTATCGCCGTGCCGCATCTCGACGATCCGGTGGCGCCCCGCATCACTCACCTGCGTCACACGCACGGGGATACCGCTGCCCGCGAAGTGCACGAACTCCGGGCGCACCCCGATCTCGGTGCGCGTGCCGCCCGCGGCGCCGTTCGCCGCGTTGGCGGTGGGCACCGGGTTGCCGGCGAAGCGCGCCACACCGCCCTCCACGTCGCAGGGCAGTACGTTCATTCCGGGCGATCCGATGAAATGCCCGACGAAGGTGTGGCGCGGCCGCTCGAACAACTCCACCGGCGTTCCCGTCTGCACCACGATGCCCTCGTGCATCACGACGACCTCGTCGGCGAATGTCATCGCCTCGGTCTGGTCGTGCGTGACATAGACCATCGTCATCCGAATGCGCTGATGCAATTCCTTGAGCTTCGAACGCAGCCGCCACTTCAGGTGCGGGTCGATCACCGTCAACGGCTCATCGAGCATGATGACGTTCACGTCCGCACGGACGAGTCCGCGTCCGAGCGAGATCTTCTGCTTGCCGTCGGCCGTCAAGCCGGCCGCGCGCTGCGCCAGCATGGGCTCGAGGTCGAGCAGCGCCGCGATCTCGCGCACGCGCTTCTCCACCTGCGCCTCCGCCACGCCGCGATTGCGCAGCGGAAAGGCGAGGTTGTCGAACACGCTCATCGTGTCGTAGACGACCGGGAACTGGAACACCTGCGCGATGTTGCGCTGGTCCGGCGGACTGTCGGTGACGTCCACGTCGCCAAACAGAATCCGCCCCGCGGTTGGCCGGATCAGCCCGGAAACAATACTGAGCAGGGTGGTCTTGCCGCAGCCGGAGGGACCGAGGAGCGCGTAGGCGCCGCCGTCTTCCCACTGCAGGTCCACCTGCTTGAGCGCCCAGTCTGCGTCGCCCGCCGGGCTCGCGAGGTAGCTGTGTCGCAACTGCTCCAGGCGAATGCGCGCCATGGTCCTCAGGTCCCGACGCGCGCGCCGTCCAGCGCGAAATAGAGGCAGCGCGCGACGTCCAGCTCGAAGCGTGCCTGCTCGCCCACCTTGAAACGGCGCACCCCATGCGACAACGACACCCAGGTCAATCCGCCAAGGTCGAAATGCACGACGCTTTCCGACCCGCTGATCTCGGCGATCAGGACCTTGCACTCGACCGCCGCCCCGGCGTTCCCGCCAGGCGCGGGCCGCACGTGGTGGGGACGCAGCCCGACCGTGTAGGGCCCGTCGGGTAGATCATGCAGCTTGCCTTCGGCGTCCCAGCCCACCTCGGCCGACAGCCGAATGCGCCGGCCGTGCTTCTCGACCCGCGCCGTGTTGATCGGTGGATCGGAGAACACTTGCGCCGTCGCAAGGTCGACCGGGTCGCGGTAGACCGAGCCGGTCGGTCCGTACTGAGTCACCCGCCCCTCCTGCAGCGTGGCCGTGTGCCCGCTCAGCAGGAGCGCCTCACCCGGTTCGGTCGTCGCGTAGACCACCGTGCAGGAACGATCGGCGAACAGGCGCGGCAACTCCTCGCGCAATCCTTCGCGCAGCTTGTAGTCGAGGTTGGCGAGCGGCTCGTCGAGGAGGACCACGTCGGCGTCCTTTACCAGCGCGCGCGCGAGCGCGGTGCGCTGCTGCTGTCCGCCCGAAAGTTCCGCCGGCCTGCGCTTGAGAAGCGACCCGAGTCCGAGCAGCTCGGCGATGTGGCCCACCCGTTGGCGCACGACGGCACTCGGCGTGCGCGCAACCCGCAGCGGCGACGCGATATTGTCGTAGACCGACAGGTTCGGATAGTTGATGAACTGCTGGAACACCATCGACACGTTGCGCTTCTGCACCGCCACGCCGGTGACATTCCGGCCGTCGAACCAGACCTGCCCCAGGCTCGGTTGCACCAGGCCCGCCATGAGCTGCATGAGCGTGGTCTTCCCCGCCAGGGTGGTACCCAGCAGGATGTTGAACGCACCCGCCTGCAACTCGAGGTTGGTCTCGTGGATGTGCGTGTGCGCGCCGACCCGCCGCACGACATTCTTCAGCGCGAGCATGATGCCGCCTTGCCTCCGCCCGATCGGAAAATGAACGCTTATACGAGGTCAAAAACTAACACGGACGGGAGACCGGTGGACTCCCGTCCGTGCGTGCTGTGGGCCGGTCGCCCGGCCGGATCAGCGCTTCGCCCAGCGCTTCACCAGCTCGTCGTAATCGACGGTCTGGCCTTTGGGCTTCTCGTTGGCGAGCTTCGCCTTCGGACCGTTCGGCTTGCCGAGCCAGTCCTTCGGATCCTTCTTGGCGTTTAGCCGCGGACCGCAGCCGCCGTAGGTCTTCGCCTTTTCGTCCGCGGACTGCATGCGCGCCATCACCTGGTCCATCTGATCAGCGAGTCGGTCCATTGCCTGCTGCGGGGTGAAGGCACCGGAATTGACGTCACCAATGTTCTGCCACCAGAGCTGCGCGAGCTTCGGGTAGTCCGGCACGTTGATCCCGGTCGGCGTCCAATTCACGCGGTCCGGCGAGCGGTAGAACTCAACCAGGCCGCCGAGCTTCGGCGCGCGGTCGGTGAACGACTGATGCCTCACCGTGCTGTCGCGGATAAACGTGAGCCCGACTTGGCTCTTTCTGACGTCCACGGTCTTCGAGACGACGAACTGGGCGTACAGCCAGGCCGCCTTGCGGCGCTTCTCCGGCGTCGACTTGAACAGCGTCCACGAGCCAGCATCCTGATAGCCGAGCTTCTGGCCTTCCACCCAGTACGGGCCGTGCGGCGACGGCGCCATGCGCCAGAGCGGTTTCCCGGCATCGTCTACCGTGTTGTTGCCGTCTTTTTTCGGTGCGACCATCGACGCGGTAAACGCGGTGTACCAGAAGATCTGCTGCGCGACGTTGCCTTGCGCGAGCGCGGGCAGCGACTGGTAGAAGTCGTAGTCGGCCGCTCCGGGCGGCGCGTACTTGCGCAGCCACTCGTCCCACTTGCGAATCGCGTACACCGCGGCCGGGCCGTTGGTTCCCCCACCGCGCGACACGGACGCGCCCGCCGGATTGCACGAGTTCGCCTCCATGCGGATGCCCCACTCATCGATCGGGCGCCCGTTCGGAATGCCTTTCGAGCCGGCACCGGCCATCGACAGCCACGCGTCGGTCATGCGCCAGCCGAGGTCGGGCGCGCGCTTGCCGTAGTCCATGTGTCCGTAAATGCGCTTGCCGTCGATGTTCTTCACGTCCACCGAGAAGAACTCGGCGATGTCCTCGTAGGCCGACCAGTTGACGGGCACGCCGAGCTCATAGCCGTACTTCGCCTTGAATTTCTTGCGCAGATCGGGTCGCTTGAACCAGTCGTAGCGGAACCAGTAGAGGTTCGCGAACTGCTGGTCGGGCAGCTGCCACAGCTTGCCGTCGGGGCCGGTGGTGAACGACTTGCCGATGAAGTCGTTTACGTCCAGCGTCGGCAGCGTGACATCCTTGCCCGCGCCGCTCATCCAGTCGGTGAGGTTCACCGCCGATTGCAGTCTTGAATGCGTGCCGATCAGATCCGAGTCGTTGATGTAGGCGTCGTACAGGTTGCGGTTGGTCTGCATCTGCGTCTGCACCGCCTGCACCACCTCGCCCTCGCCGAGCAGCTGGTGGTTGACCTTGATGCCGGTGATCTCGAAGAAGGCCTTGGTCAGAACCTTGGATTCGTACTCGTGCGTCGGAATAGTCTCCGAAAGCACGTTGATTTCCATGCCCTTGAACGGCTTCGCGGCATTGATGAACCATTCCATTTCCTTCATCTGCTGCGCCTTGGGCAGCGTTGAAGGCTGGAACTCCTTGTCGACCCAACTCTTTGCCTGGTCCGAGCCCGCGATCGCGATCGGGGCAAAGGCGGCTGCCGCCAAAACGGCAAGCGTCGCCCCCAGCTTCGTATACCTCGTCATGTCTCCTCCCTCTCCATAGGACGCGGTGGAAATTCAGGCCATCCGCCGTCAGAGCATCGTATTATCGAAAGCAAATGAATGTCAATATATATAGAATTAATTCCTTAGTTGTGATCAAACGAACCAGACTGAACCTGGACTGAATACCGTCACGAGGCTGCCAGCATGCCGCTCCTTACCCCGCGCCAGGTGGACATCCTGGCGCTCGCCCGCGATAAGGGCAGGCTCGATGTCGACGGGCTTGCGGGCCACTTCGAGGTCACGCCGCAGACCATCCGCAAGGACCTGAACGAGCTCTGCGACCAGGGATTGCTGCAGCGCTTTTACGGCGGCGCCATGCTGGCTTCGGGTGTCGCCAACCTCGGTTACGAATCGCGTCGGCAGCTGGCGACGGACGCCAAGCGGCGCATCGGGCTCAAGGCGTCTGCGCTGATTCCGAACGACTGCTCGCTGCTGATCAATATCGGCACCACGACCGAGCAGGTGGCCATGGCCCTGCGTGCGCACAAGGGCCTGATGGTCATCACCAACAACATGCACGTCGTGAACATCCTGCAGGGCTACGTGGACATCGAAGTGGTCGTCGCCGGCGGCCTGCTGCGCCATTCGGACGGCGGGATTGTCGGCGCGCCGGCGGTGGAGTTTCTGCGCCAGTTCAAGGTCGACTACGCGATTATCGGCGCCTCCGCGATCGACGAGGACGGCAGCCTGCTCGACTACGACTATCGGGAAGTCGAGGTGTCGCGCAAGATCGTCGAGAACAGCCGGCGCGTGATCCTGGTCGCCGACAGCCTGAAATACGAGCGCTCCGCGCCGGTGCGCATCGGACACATTTCCGAGATGGACCATTTCGTCACCGACACGGCGCCGCCCGACGCATTGCTGAAAATCTGCGAGGACAATGGCGTGACGGTCGACGTCGCCAACGACAACGCCGGCGAAGCGGGCGCGCACACGCCATGAGCCCAGCGGCAGCGCCGACCCGCGGCGACCTCGCGCGCATGCTCGCGCAATCGTCCGAGCGCGATCTGGTCGTGATCGGGGGCGGCGCGACAGGGCTCGGCATCGCGCTCGATGCGGCGGCACGCGGCCTGTCGGTGGCGCTGGTTGAGGCCGAAGATTTTGCCAAAGGCACCTCCTCGCGCGCGACCAAGCTCGTGCACGGCGGGGTGCGCTATCTCGCCCAGGGAAATCTGCGGCTGGTGCGCGAGGCGCTGCGCGAGCGCGCCATCCTGCTGCGCAACGCACCCCACCTCGCCCAGCCGCTGCCGTTCCTGTTGCCGGTCTACGGCGCCAAGGGACGCTGGTTCGACAAATGGTTCTACGGCGCCGGGCTGCTGGCCTACGACCTGCTCGCCGGCGAGCAGCGCCTGGGCCGCACCGAGTTTCTCGGCGCGGCCGACGCGGCGCGCCTCGGGCCAAGCCTGCGGGCGAGCGATCTGGCGGGCGGGGTGCGCTACTGGGACGGTCAGTTCGACGACGCGCGCCTGGCGGTGGCGCTGGCGCGCAGTGCGATCGCGCGCGGCGCGGTGGTGATCAATCACTGCGCGGCGGTCGGACTGCTGCACGAGGGTGAGCGCATCGCGGGCGTCCTCGTCGAAGACCGCGAGAGCGCACAGCGCTGGTCGCTGCGCGCGCACTGCGTGATCAACGCCACCGGCGTATGGGTGGACGCGGTCCGGCGCATGGACCGCGCGCCGCGCGGCGACCTGGTGGCGCCGAGCCAGGGCGTGCACATCGTCGTCGACCGCGACTTCCTGCCCGAGCACCATGCCGTCCTCGTGCCGAGGACGCAGGACGGCCGCGTGCTGTTCGCCGTGCCCTGGCTCGGCAAGGTCATCCTCGGCACCACCGACACGCCGCGCAATGACCTCGCGCTGGAGCCCGAGCCGTATCGCGCCGAAATCGACTTCATCCTCGGTGAGGCCGGGCGCATTCTCGCGAAGGCGCCCACGCAAGCGGACATCCGCTCGCTGTGGGTCGGGCTGCGCCCGCTCGTGCGGCGCGATGACGTGGACTCCGCCGATACCAAGGCCCTGTCGCGCGAGCACGCCGTACTGGTGGAGCGCTCGGGTCTGGTGACCGTCACCGGCGGCAAATGGACCACCTACCGCGCGATGGCCGAGGACGTGCTTGCGCATTGCATGGCGCACGGCCTGCTGCCGCACCGCGCGGCCGGCGTGACTGCGTCGCTGCCGCTGGTCGGTGCGCCCGAACACGGCGAACGCCCGCTGAGCGATGCGCCGGGGCTGCATCTCTACGGCACCGAGGCGGCGCGCGTGCAGTCGCTCCCCGGCGCGTATCGCGAGCTCGCGCCCGGCCTCACCGAGGCCATGGTGCGCTTCGCCGCGCGCTACGAATATGCGCGCACGGTGGAAGACGTGCTTGCGCGGCGCGCGCGCCTGCTGTTCCTCGATGCGCGCCTCGCGGCCGCGGTCGCGGCGCCGGTCGCTGCGCTGCTCGCCGAGGAACTGGGCGACGATTTCGACGCCGACCGATCGCTGGCCGATTTCAACCGGCTTGCCGAGCGCTACGGCGCGCTGCCCGGCGCGGCAGCGCCACTACAATAGTTGCATGCGCTACATACTCGCTCTCGACCAAGGCACGACCAGTTCGCGCGCCATCCTGTTCGACGAGCACGGCGTTCCGGTCTCGAGCGCGCAGCGCGAATTCCGCCAGTTGTTTCCGCAGCCCGGCTGGGTCGAGCACGATCCGCACGAGATCCTCTCCTCCCAGCGCGACGTGGCGCGCGAAGCGGTCGAGAAGGTCGCGATCGACCCAACGGACATCCTTGCCGTCGGCATCACCAATCAGCGTGAAACGACGCTGCTCTGGGACCGGCAGACCGGCGAGCCGCTGCACAACGCGATCGTCTGGCAAGACCGGCGCACCGCCGGCCTGTGCGCCGAACTGCGCAGCGCCGGCGTGGAGGACACGATCCGGCAGAAGACCGGCCTCGTCATCGACCCGTACTTCAGCGGCACCAAGCTGAAATGGCTGCTCGACACGATTCCCGGCGCGCGTGAGCGCGCCGCGAACGGCGAACTCGCGTTCGGCACCGTCGACAGCTGGCTGGTGTGGCACCTGACGGAAAACCGCATCCACGTCACCGATCCGTCGAACGCCTCGCGCACCATGCTGTTCGACATTCACCGCGGCGACTGGGACGACGAGTTGCTGCGCATCCTGGACGTGCCGCGCCCGCTCCTGCCGGAGGTCTACCCCTCGGCGCACATGTTCGGCATGCTCCCCCCGGCGCTGCTCGGCGCGGCAGTACCGATCGCCGGCATCGCGGGCGACCAGCAGGCGGCGCTGTTCGGCCAGGCGTGTCACCGGGCC
>JAQBBQ010000234.1:0-3245 GCA_032125995.1 Betaproteobacteria bacterium
CACCGATGCCGGGCGCGAAGCCGCTGTCGCCGAGATCGCGCTCAACGTGGAAGGCCTGCCGCCCGTGGATCCTGGCGGCCACGGCAAGGGCACGGGATGGCATCACGGGCACGGCCACGACGGCGATCACCCTGGCAGCGGCAAGGGGCACGACAAACACTGGAAGCACGGCGGCGACGACCACGGCACGCGCGACCATTCCAAGCATCGCGATCACGAGCGCAGCCACAACGGCATGCACGAACGTGTCGGCAAGTCCCCGAAGTTTGATTTCGACGCGCTGCTCGCCGAGTTCGAGCGCGGTCAACGGCACGAGAAAGTCTCGCCCGCCGACATTCGCCACGGCTGGCAGAAGGTGGCGGATTTCGCGGCGCGCCTCGGCGCGGGCGACGACGACGCGGCGCACGGGATACTCTGGCGCGGGGTATCCGATTTCTCGCGCATCGCATCCTCCGGCGGGCATGGCTTCGGCTTCGAGGGTTCGACAGGCGCCGCGCGCGGCGCCGACGAGTTCAAGTCGTTCGAAGGCCTGCGCGAGGGGTTCCGGCGACTGTAAGCGCGTCGAGGCAGGACGACCATGCCCGAAATATCGCGATTTCTTGGGATCGTTATCACGATGTACTTCAACGATCACAATCCACCGCACTTTCACGTGCGCTATGAGGACTTTCGTGCGATTGTCGGAATTGATCCGCTCGAGTTGCGCGAAGGCGAGCTCCCGCCGCGGGTCCTTGGTTTGGTATTGGAGTGGGCCGAGATGCACCAACCGGAACTGGCGGAAAACTGGACGGCGCTGGCCGCGACAGGTACCTTCCGCAAGATTGCACCTCTCGTTTGAGGGGAACGATGATGATCTGGGTTATTGAGGCAAAACCGCTCTCCGAGTATCGGCTCTGGATCCGTTTTTCCGATGGCACCGAGGGCGTCGTCGATCTGCGGAATTTGATCGCTTCGGATGAGCGTCCGATCGTGAAGGCGTTGAGCGACCCAGCCGCGTTCGCTGCGATCCGCGTCGAGATGGACACGGTGGTCTGGGAGAACGGCTTTGACCTCGCGCCGGAGTTCCTTCGTGAGCGCGTGAAGCCGGGCGTGCCCGCCTAGGGCAGGCGACCGAGGTAGTTCGAAAGCCGCTGCGCACCGGTCGGCGCACGCTCCGTACAAGGTTCGCGACGATTGTGAGCGCGCGGACCGGAAACGACGGCGATCAACCCGATCCCCTGTCCCGAGCGTCCCGGGTGCTGATTGCGCGTTTTCTCACCCGTCCCGCGGGGCATGGACATATTAGCTAATTTAGCTAAAATGTTTCCAGAATGCAGAATTTCGACGCGACGACCGCGAAGAACCAGTTTGGTCGCCTGCTCGCGGCGGCGGCCGAGGGGCCGGTGGCGATCACCCGCCATGGTCGCGTCGTCGCGTACGTGGTCGCGCCGGGGGATTTTGCGGCCGCGCCGCGCGCGCTGGAAGAGCGCCTTGCCGAGCGGCTGCGCGCCGCGGGGGTGCGTTACGCGACCCTCTTCGGTTCGGTGGCGCGCGGCACGGCGAATCGCCAAAGCGACATCGACGTCGCGGTCAGTTTTGGCAAGCCGATATCGAGCGACTTGCGCGCGGCGCTCATCGGGATCGTCGCCGATGTCGCTGGGCGCGCGGTCGACCTGATCGATCTGGAGACCACGGGAGGTCTCGTGCTCGCGCAGGCCATGCGCGGCAAGGAAATACTGTGCGACGAGGTCGCGACGCGCCAGCGGCTCATCGCGCGTTTGCTGCGCTCGGAGGACGACCGCCATAGCGTGGCGCTGGCTGCCCGCGCTGCCCGGGCGGCGCTGTTCGAATGAAGGCGGGGATCGACGCCGACGTCGTCGAGGCGCGGCTGCACGATTTATCGCGCCGACTGAAGCGCGTCGCCGCGAAGAAGCCGACCTCACTGCGTCAGCTCACGCAAGACGAGGACCTGCAGGACATCGTGTCGCGCAATCTCGAGCTCGCAATTCAGACCTGCATCGACGTCGCCGCGCATCTGTGCGGCGCCTACGGCGTTGTGCCCGCCTCCTCAGGCGAAGCGTTCAGCGCGCTTGCCGACCAGGGGCTGATTACCCGTGCGCTCGCCCAGCGCCTGCGCCGCGCGGTGGGTTTTCGCAACGTTCTGGTGCACGAATACGCCGAAGTTGACTGGAAGATTGTGCTGCGCGTCATCGAGCGCGACACGAAGGACCTGGCTGCATTCGGCAAAGCCGTGCTCGAGCTGATTGAGGACTGAGGGGTAAATTTCAGCGACGGCACGGGCTGCGTTTGTTTGGGTCGTGCACGAACGCGGGTTGTATAACTTTTATCCGCGCGTCCGCGCCTAGTACGGGCGGGCGATACTCCGCTCCACTTTCGTAGTACCAGCGGGCGATATTCCTCCGCGGCGCTTTTCGGTAGCTTGATCACCGGAGGACGCCGCCATGAGCACGCGCACCGAACGCACGGTACCGCTACCGCACTTCGAGGACTTCCTCCCCGCGCTGCAGCGCGTGCAGGCGAAAGCGCCTTCGCCGCTCGGGCGGCGCCTGCTGTGGACGGTGCTCGCGCTTGTCGCCGCGACCATCGCCTGGGCGACGCTCGCGCGGCTCGACGTCGTCGCGGTGGCCGACGGCAAGCTCGTGCCCGCGGGCTACCTCAAGATCGTCCAGCCGACCGAGCAGGGCGTGGTGAAGGAGATCCTGGTGCGCGAGGGCCAGGCGGTGCGCGAGGGCGAAGTGCTGATGCGAATGGACGCGGCGATCTCGGCTGCCGAAGGGCGCTCGCTCGCAACCGAATACCACACGCTAAGCCTTGCCCTGCGGCGCATCGATGCGCAGCTCGCGGGCCATGCGCTGGTGCGCACCGCGGACGAGGCGCCGGACGTCTACGCGCAGGCCGACGCACAATACCGCGCGAACGTGGGCGCATTCGAAAGCGCGCTCGCGCAGGAACGCAGCGTCCTCGCCAAGGCGGGCGAGGAGCTCGCGGCGGCCGAGCAGGTAAAGGTGAAGCTGCTCGCCGTGCTGCCGCACTACCGCGACCAGGAACGCGCGTTCGAGAAGCTGACGCGCGACGGCTTCGCCGGGCGGCTGCTTTATACCGACAAAAAGCGCGAACGCATCGAGCACGAGCAGGACCTACGGAGCCAGGCGCACGTGATCGGCGCGGCGCAGGCGAACAGCGTGCAGTCCGAAAAACGCCTTGCGCAGATCGAGGCCGACTACCGGCGCAGCCTCCAGGCCGAG
>JAQBBQ010000235.1:0-4452 GCA_032125995.1 Betaproteobacteria bacterium
CGTATCGCCCGCGGCGCGCGCGAGATGCGGCGCAAGCGCGCGCAAGGTGAGCGCCGAGCAGGCGACGTTCCTCTGGTGCAACTCGTCGCCCATGGCGAGCCCGCGCGCGACGAGCGGTACGAGCTCGAGCCCACCGGCGACGCGCAGCGCGGCGCCAAGCAGAGGCCCGAATTCGTCGCGCAGCCAGGCGAGCCGCGCAAGCACCTCGGCGTCGTTCGCGCCGAAGCGCATCACTTTGCCCAGCCCCTCGTTGATCATGCAATAGGCGCGGTTTCCCGCGTTGATTCCCGCCCCGCGGTTCTCGACCACGAGTACCGGCATCGAACGCGTCGTAATCCCGGTCATCGGGCCGACTGCGCCGAAGCGATGGTTCGGATGGAATGTCACGCCCCCCGCAGCCGCGAGTTGCGCAGCGGCCTCGAGATCACTCGCCCAGCCTTCGAACACGATCGCACCGGCCACGGCGCCGCGCAGCGCGCCGCACATGCGCTGCCACGAAATCGGCGGCCCCGCATGCAGCACCACGCGCTCGCCGAGTTCCGGCATCACCGCGCCGGCCGGCTGGACATCGACCAGCACGGGTTCGGCCGCGAGCATGCGGCGCAGGCCCTCGGCGTTCGCGCGCGTGATCGCCGCTGCGTGCGCGCCCAGCCGCACGAGAATCTCGTCGAGTGCGCGGCGTCCGGGCGACGGCGGCCGCCAATCGACGTGCACCACCTCGACATTGCGCGCGGAAAGTTCGTCGGCGAATCCGCGCAGACCGATATTGACGACGCGCGGCGCGCCGCCGAGGAGGGATTTGGCTGACATGTTGGAGACGCCCACGCCGGCCACAGTGCCGGAAGCGGGCCGCGCGATTATAGCGGCGCTGCTATGATCGACGCAGTGAGCATGACCACGCCCAACAGGCTCGTCGTTGCCGTCGGTGGTAATGCGACGCACCCGGAGAACATTCGGGGCACCACCGCCGAGCAGGAACAGATCGCCGCGCGGACCGCGCGCGCCTTATTGCCGCTGGTGCAGGCGGCACGGGAAATCGTCATCACGCACGGCAACGGCCCGGTGGTCGGCAAGATCCTGCTGCGTCAGTACTACGCGCGCGAGCACGTTCCGCCGATGCGCCTCGATGTCTGCGTCGCGCACAGTCAGGGCGGCATCGGCCATCTGCTGATGCAAGGCCTGGAGGACGAACTCGCGCGCGCGGGTGACACGCGGCGCGTCGCCTGCGTCATCACCCGCGTTGCGGTGAACGCCGAAGACGAGGCCTTCCAGCACCCGCGCAAGCCGATCGGACCGTTCTTCACTGCGGATAAGGCCGATGAACTGCATCGTACGCTCGGCTGGCACATGGTGGAGGACGCGGGCCGGGGCTGGCGCTACGTCGTCCCCTCCCCCAGGCCGCGCGAGATCCTCGACCTCGACCTGATCGCCGGCCTCGCGGCGCAAGGCACCATCGTGATTGCCGCGGGCGGTGGCGGCATTCCGATGGTGCGGCGCGCGGACGGGTCCCATGCCGGCGTGCCGGCGGTGATCGACAAGGACATGACCTCGGCCCTGCTCGCCAACCAACTCGACATCGAGACCCTGCTCATCCTCACTGCGGTATCGCGCGTCGCGATCGACTACCGAACGCCGCAGCAACGCGAGCTCGACACGGTGACCGCGAGCGAACTCGAGGGTTACCTGAAGGCGGGCCAGTTCGCCGAGGGCAGCATGGGCCCGAAGATCGAGGCGGCACTGAAATTCCTCGCCGGTGGTGGCCAGCGCGCGATCATCGCGAGCCTCGACGAAGCGCTGGCGGCGATCGAGGGCAGGGCCGGCACGCAGATCGTTGCGGGTTGAGTGCTGGCCTGCGGCGTGCGCCGACGAACCGCTGTCCGCGGCCGAGATCCGCGCACCTTGAATCAGAGCACTTCGAAGACCTCGTAGATCGGTCCTGCCGCCTCCCGGCGGCCGGTGGCCACCGAAATGATGCGGTTCAGCCAGTCGTACCTTGGTGCCGATGTCTCGAACACCGGCGTGGTACGGAAGTAGTAGCTGGCGGGATCGACCGCCTCACCGCGACCGAGTTGCGCCATGACCTCCGCGGGTCCGTGTCGCAGGCCGCGATAGGTCATGTAAATCAGTTGCTGATCATCGGTTTCCAAGGTCAAGCGTACATCGAGCACCGTTGCGCCGTCGGGCCGCAGTAACAGCCAGTCGCCACCGGGCGCGGCGAGTATCGTCCCCCGCAGTCGATCGCCATCGAAGCGACCGCCGGTCACCGTGGCGATGCGCCGATGGCCGTTCGGCGTCGCCCCAAGATCGACGATGCTTGGAACCTGCGCGGTGAGTGTGAACAGGTGACGGGTCTGGATCATTATCAAGCGTCCTTCAGGAATCCTATTTGAGGTGCTTGCCGAAGAAGTCCATCGTCCGGCTCCAGGCGAGTTTCGCCGCCGCTGGATCGTATTTCAGGATCGGCAAATTCTTCGAGTCCGCCGTCTCGTTGGCGAAGGCGTGCTTGGCGTTGTAGCGATGGAATTCGAACTTCACCTTGGCATCGCCCAGCATCTTCTCCAACGTGTCGACCTTGGCGATCGGAAACGCCGCGTCCTCGGTCGCCCAGTGGGCCATCAGCGGCGCCTTGATTTTGGACGCGTCGACGTACTCGAGCGGCGGATAGCCGTACCAAACGACGCCGGCATCGGTCTCCGGAACGTTCACTGCGGAAAGAAGCGTGAGCGCCCCGCCCATGCAGAAGCCGGTCACGCCGACCTTCGCGCTGCCCGAAGCCTTGAGATGCTGGACCGCGCCGCGCACGTCCTGGCCGGCGGCATCGCCGAAGTTAAGGTTGGTCATCAGATGCTCGGCTTCGTTGGCTTCGAGCGCGACCTTGCCGCGATAAAGATCCGGCACCAACGCCCGGTAGCCGGCGGCTGCCATCTTGTCGGCGACGCCCTTGATCTGATCGTTTAGACCCCACCACTCCTGAATCACCACCAAGCCGGGCGCGGCTGCGCCTTGTGCAGGCTCGGCGAGATAACCGTCGACGCTCTGGCCGTCCGGCCGCTTGTAATTGATCATCTTGCCCATCGGTTCCTCCTCGGTTTATCAGGATCGTGTCCACACCCCGGATCGAGATTCCACTCGATCAGCAGTCAGGCGCCAGATCTTACCCCCGCGAGGTGCTGTGCCGCAGTGCGCCCGAATACCGCGCCGCGCAGCACCGATGTCGCACCCGTATAGACCTGGTGATACAGGCCGACGGTTTCACCGGCGGCATACAGCCCCGACATCACCTTGCCGTCGTTGTCGAGCACCTGCGCGTGGGTGTTGACCTTCAGCCCGCCGAACGTAAAGCAGTTGGCGGAAATGATGGGGTAGGCGCGGAACGGCGCTCGCTCGATCGGTCGGCACCAGTGTGACTTTTCGAGCGCCAGGCCTCGCGTCGCGCGATGGTCGAGTTCGAACGGTTTGAATTCGCCCGTCTCCGGCGGACAGGCGCGGTTGTATGCGGCAATCGTCTCCAGCGTCGCCGGCGCAAGGCCGACATCGCCGAGCATCGCGACCAGTGCTTCCAGCGTCTGCGCTTCGTACGGCGGCACATCGGAGCGAATGCTTGTCTTCCAGTTCGGAATCTCCTCCACCTTCGCGTCGAAGATTACCCAGCTGATGCCATCGGGCTGGTCGGCGATGGTGCGCGTGATCGGGTCGTACCAGGCGTCGACCATGCCCGGCCCCTCGTTTACGAATCGCAGGCCGCGCTTGTTGACGAGGATGCCGTAAGGATAGATATGCACGACCGCCTCGGGCTGACGCGAGCGTGGATCGACCGGCTCGGCGTGGTACGAACCGAAATCGCCGGCCGGCGCAGCACCGGCGGAGAGCGCCATGCGGATCCCCTCCCCCTTGTTGTAGTAGCCGCCGCGCGCCACCGGGCGGATGTGCGCGGCGCGCTCGCCCATGTAGTGCGTCATCATCTCCGGGTTGCCCTGGTAGCCGCCGCTCGCGAGCAGGGTCGCGCGCGCGCGAATCTCCCTGTGCTTGCCGTCCGGCCCGATCACCTTGACCCCGGCAATGCCGCCATCGGCGTCGCGCAGGAGGTCTACGGCAGTCGTTCGAAAGCGCACCTCGGCGCCGAGCGCGCGTGCTTCGTTCATCAATCGCTCGATCAACGCGAGCCCGCCGCCCTGCGCCGCAATGCGTGTCGTGCTCTGGGTCAGCAGGTAAATCGGCTGCGGTGCGAAGCGCAGTCCGAAACTCTTCAGCCAGGCGATCGTCGGCGGTACGCTGGTTGCGAAATGCGCAATCAGCTCCGGATCGGGCAGCGCGTGCGCCTTTACGTACGACGGCCAATGCGCATATTCGCCGGCGACCGCATCGAGCACGTTCGGGTCGAGATTCACTCCCGCGTTCTGCGCGAAACGCTCCTCGAAATCATCCGCGACCTCGGCATCGTTCTTCATGCGC
>JAQBBQ010000236.1:0-6479 GCA_032125995.1 Betaproteobacteria bacterium
GGCATGCGAGGTCAAAACGGGGTCAGACCCCTGTGGATAACATGGGGTCAGACCCCTTTTGATGATCGTTGGCCGCGGGTAGCGAAAAGGGGTCTGACCCCTTTCGTCCGGAGTTATCCACAGGGGTCTGACCCCTTTTTCTCTTCGATCATGGGCCTCAGCCATCACCGATCGTGACAACCACCTTGCCCTTGACCTTGCGCGCGGCCATCAGTGCGATCGCCTCGGGGGCGCGCGCGAGCGGAAAACGATCCGTGACATGGGGTTTGAGCTTGCCCTGCAAGAACCAGCTCATCAGCTCGCGTACCGAGGCCGCAAATTCGTCGGGCTTCCTGCGCGTCCATTCGCCCCAGTACACACCGACGATCGAGCGCTCCATCAGCAAGGCGAGGTTGAGCGGAATCTTCGGAATGTCGCCCGCGGCGAAGCCGATGACGAGAAAGCGGGCGCGCCAGCTGGACGACCGCAGCGCGGCCTCGGCGTACGCGCCGCCGACCGGGTCGTAGATGATGTCGACGCCCTTGCCCCCAGTGAGTGCCTTGATGCGCTCGCGCAGGTCTTCGCGCGAATAGTCGACGGTCTCGTCGGCGCCGTGTTCGCGGCAGACGGCGAGCTTGTCTTCGCTCGACGCGCAGGCGATGACCCGCAGCCCCAGAATCTTGCCGATCTCGATCGCTGCAACGCCAACCCCGCCCGCGGCGCCGAGCACGAGCAGCGTCTCGCCGGGTGTCGTCGCAGCGCGGTTACACAACGCGTGGTGCGAGGTGCCGTAGGTGAGGAGGAAGGCCGCACCGGTGACGAAGTCCATCTCGTTCGGCATCGGCACCAGGCGCGAGGCCTGGACCAGGCATTCCTCGGCGAATGCGCCGTAGCTGCTGAAGGCGATCACGCGGTCCCCCGGTTTCGCGTTCGTCACCCCTTCGCCGATCGACTTGATCACGCCTGCCATCTCGCTGCCGGGCGAAAACGGTAGCGTCGGCTTGACCTGGTATTTGTTCTGGATGACGAGCACGTCGGGAAAGTTGACGCTCGCCGCCTTGACCGCCACGACGACCTCTCCAGCGCCCGGCGTGGGCGATGGCAGTTCGTCGATGACCAGGGACTCGGGCGGACCGAAGGCGTTGCAGACGACGGCTTGCATGACGCGGGCCTCAATAGGCGATACGGAAGAGGGCGGATGATAGCCCGCGCGCGTAGAATGCGTCCCGTTTCCCTGCGAAAGCACCGCCATGAACGAGCTCATCCTGCATCACTATCCCGCCTCGCCCTACGCCGAAAAGATCCGCTTGATGCTTGGCTTCAAGGGACTTGCCTGGACGTCGGTGATCATTCCGGTGGTGATGCCGAAGCCGGACGTCGTCGCGTTGACCGGCGGCTATCGACGCACGCCGCTCCTGCAGATCGGCGCCGACGTCTACTGCGACACGGCGCTGATCACCGACCTGCTCGAGCAGCGCGCGCCCTCGCCAACGCTCTATCCCTTTGGTGACAGCTTTACCATGCAAGCGATGCAGCTGGCCGAGAGCGTCCTGTTCAACGTCGCGGTACCGATCGCGTTCCAACCCGACAACATAAAGATCTTCATAACCGACACAAAGCCCGATTTTCTCGCCACGTTCGGAGCCGATCGGGTCGCGATGCGCAAGGGCGGCACCGTGCGTCGCGGGCCGCTCGGAGAAAGCAAGGCAATCTACGCCCGCCTCGCGCGCAAGCTCGACAATCAGTTTGCCGACGGGCGCCTGTTTTTGCTCGGCAACGCGCCCTGCGCGGCCGATTTTTCCCTGTATCACACGGTGTGGCCACTCGGTCGCGTACCGGCGCTCGCACCGGTCCTTGCGCCGACGCCGAAGCTTGCCGCATGGATGGATCGCATGAAGGCGATCGGCCACGGCAAATCGAGCGAGATCTCGAGTGCGAAGGCGCTCGAGATTGCGAAGGGCGCGAAACCCGCAGCCATCAAGGCTGCGAAGGCCTACGAAACCGACGGTATCGCGCTCGGCGACACAGTCGAGGTGATGCCGGTGGACTACGCGCTCAACCCGGTGCGCGGCGAGTTGCTCAATGCCTCGATGGATGAAATCGCCGTGAAGCGCAACGATCCTCGCGCGGGGACCGTGGTCGTGCACTTCCCGCGCATGGGATATCAACTGCAGAAAACGGATTGAGCGCGCGGCCTAGCGATTGACCTGTCCGCCGTCGATGGTGAGCATGCAGCCGCTGATGTAGGACGCGCGCGGCGAGGCGAAGAACGCCACCGTCCAGGCGACCTCCTCGGGTTTCCCGGGGCGACCGAAGGACATGCCCTTGAAGAGTTCCTCGTAGCGCGAGGCGTCGCCCAACTGCGATTGCGCCATTTGCCGATAAAGGCCGACCAGACGGTCGGTCGCGATCGGGCCGGGATTGATGCCGAGCACGCGAATGCCGTCGGCGTGAGACGCGCCGCCGAGCGCGCGCGTGAATGCAATGAGCGCGGCGTTGCCGACGCTGCCCGTGATGTAGGCGGCATTCATCTTCTCGCCCGCGCTGCCGACCACGTTCACGATCACGCCGCGGCGCCGGACCTTCATCCTTGCGTACACCTGGCGCGAGAGGTTGATGTAGCCGAACACCTTTAGATCCCAGGCGCGGCGCCAGGTTTCCTCGTCGACCGCCAACAGATCGCCGCCCGGGATGGCACCGGCATTGTTGACGAGAATGTCGATTTCGCCCGCCCAGCCGGCGACGTCTTCGGCCGCGCCGCGTTGCGAGAGATCGGCCGCCTTCCACTGCGCGTCGACGCCGTGGCGGGCGCGAATCTCGTCGGCGGCCGCGGCGAGCGCCGCGGCCGTGCGCGACACGAGAAGTACGTTGCAGCCTTCGGCCGCGAGCGCGTCGGCGCAAGCACGACCGATCCCCTTCGATCCGCCGGTCACCAGCGCGCGCTTTCCTTTCAGTTCCAGATCCATGAAACGGGTCTCCTCGTGAGATGGTTTCTTGCTAGTCTTGCAGGTCTGCAGAGCGTACCGGAGTACCGGAGTACCGCAACGCGCGACGTACCAACACACGGAACAATACCTCATGTCCTACGCGACCACCGACGACGGCGTAAAGCTGTACACCGAGGAGACCGGCAGCGGCACGCCGATCGTGTTCGTGCACGAGTTCGCGGGCGATTGCCGCAGCTGGGAGCCGCAGCTGCGGCACTTTTCCCGCCGCTACCGCTGCATCACCTACAACGCGCGCGGCTATCCGCCCTCCGACGTGCCCGAGGACTTCGACCGGTACTCGCAGGCGCGTGCGCGCGACGACATTCGCTGCGTGCTGGATGCGCTCAGCATCGAGCGCGCCCATATCGTCGGGCTGTCGATGGGCGCGTTTGCGACGCTGCACTTCGGCATCAGCTACGGCAAGCGCGCGCTGTCCCTCACGATCGCGGGCGGCGCCTACGGCGCGCATCCCGGGCACTACCGCGAGTTTCAGAAAAGCGCGGAGGCGAACGCGGCACTGATCCTTGAAAAGGGGATGGACCATTTCGCGGCGACCTACGGGCACGGCCCGACCCGCGTCCAACTGCAGAACAAGGATCCGCGCGGGTTCGCTGAATACATCCAGCAGTTATCGGAGCACTCTGCGCTCGGCTCGGCGAACACGATGCGCGGCTACCAGGGGAAGCGTCCTTCGCTCTACGACCTCACTGCCGAGATGCAGTCGATCGACGTGCCCACGCTCATCATGCTTGGCGACGAGGAGGAACCGGCGTTGGAGGCCAACCTGCTCATGAAGCGCTGCATCCGCACCGCCGGCCTTGCGGTGCTGCCGAACAGCGGCCATGGCATCAATCTGGAAGAGCCGGCGCTGTTCAATAGTCTGCTCGAGAATTTCTTTCACCAGGTCGAGGCAGGGCGCTGGATGGCGCGCGATCCGCGCGCGGCGCCGTCCTCGATCTGGGGGCTGGCCGGCAAACCGAAGGGCGTGGCATGAAAATCGAAAAGCTGAGGATCCGCGGCCTGCGCGTACGCGCAGTCGCGGTGCCGATGAAGCGGCGGCTGACGACCGCGACTGGCGCGGTGACAATCGCGCCGCTCCTTCTCCTCGACCTGGAAACTGACGGCGGCATTACCGGGCGTGCCTACCTGTTCGGCATCGGCCAGAACCACCTTAAGCCGATCGCGGCATTAGTCGACGCGATGGCCGCCTTGATCAAGGGCGACGCACTCGCGCCATTCGAGATCGAGAAAAAGCTGCGCGCGAAGTACACGCTCCTCGGGGTGCACAACATCGTGCTCTTCGCGATGTCGGGGATCGACATGGCGGCTTGGGATGCGCTCGGCCAGGCGCTCGGTCAGCCGGTCGTGCGGCTGCTCGGCGGCACGCCGCGCCGCGTGGCCGCATACAACTCGAAGGGCCTCGGCATCCAGCCGCTGAAGCCCTTGGTGAAGGAGGCCGAGGCCCTGGTCGCCGAAGGCTTCTCGGCAGTGAAGCTGCGTCTCGGGCGCGCCGTGGCGAGGGACGACATCGACGCGCTGCGCGCGGTGAAAAAGGCGATCGGACCCAAGGTCACGTTGATGACCGACTTCAACCAGGGGCTGAGCGTCGCCGAGGCGGTGAAGCGCGGACGCATGATCGACGACGAGGGCGGCGTTTTTTGGATCGAGGAGCCGATTCGGGCGGACGATTTCGCCGGCAACGCGAAGGTGGCACGCGAGGTCGCGACGCCGATCCAAATTGGCGAGAACTTCATGGGACCCGAGCAGATGGCGCAGGCGCTTGCCGCGGGGGCCTGCGATTACGTGATGCCGGACGTGCAGCGAATCGGCGGTGTCACTGGGTGGATGCGCGCTGCGGCACTCGCACAGGCCGCCGGCGTGGAGATGTCAAGCCACCTGTTTCCCGAGACGAGCTGCCAGCTGCTCGCGGTGACGCCGACGGGCCACTGGCTCGAATACGTCGACTGGGCCGACCCCGTGCTCGAGAATCCGGCACGGCTGGAAAAGGGCCACGTCGTCGTGCCCGAGCGGCCCGGCCTCGGCATACGCTGGAACGAGCGTGCGGTGAAGAAGTTTCTCCTCCGCTGACGCGAACGGACGGGTTGGCGATGGCGCTGTTCACCCGGCACTCGCCGCGTGTGCTTGATCTGGAACAAGGCGGCCGCCAGACGATGTTTTCGGTACCGCGCGCGGCGAAAGACCGCGCACGCACCGCGCACACCGCCTGTTGCATGATTGAACGAACGCCGTACCGCCGGGGCCGCTGCATGTTGCCCGGCGATCAAGTTTTCGACATTCAGGAGCATGCGAAATGAAAAGGCTTTGTTGTCTGCTCGCCTTCGTGGCGAGCCCCGCGCTGGCGCAGGTCGGCATCGATCAACCGTGGATACGCGCCACGCCGCCCGGCGCCCAGGTCGCCGGCGGCTTCATGACCATCACGAACAAGGGTTCTGCGGCCGATCGGCTGGTTGGCGCCACCTCGCCAGTCGCCGAGCGCGTCGAGCTGCACCTCTCCTTGCACGAGGGCGGCATGATGAAGATGCGACAGGTGCTGGGATTCGATGTGCCCGCCAACGGACAGTTTGTTCTGAAGCCTGGCGGCGGACACATGATGTTCGTCAACATCAAACGTCAGTTCAAACAAGGCGAGAAGATTCCCGTGACGTTGAAGTTCGAGAACGCGGGTGAGGTGAAGGTCGAATACGCCGTCGTCGGCGTGGGAGCGATGGGCGCCGGCGGGGGCGCGCAGCAGCACGACATGAAGCGCTGAGCGACTGCGGCCCGCGTGCGGCGGACCGCATGCGTCAGTCCGCGAAACCGACGCCCAGTCCAGCCAACTTCTTGATTTCGGTCTCGCCGAATGCCCAATCGGCGAGCGCGGCGCGTCCGCCCTCGCCGCGCTCGGGCGGTTTGCGCGAGACGGCGCCCGGCGTACGCGAGAAGCGCGGCGCTGGCGCTGGCTGCGAGATGCCGCCCACCTCGACGAAGCCGCCGCGGGCGACGTTGTGCGGATGCGCACGGGCCTCGCTGAAGGTGAGCACCGGCGCGAAGCAGGCGTCCGAGCCTTCGAATACCGTGCACCATTCGTCGCGCGTCTTGGTGCGGAATACGTCAGTGAAACGCGCGCGCAGTACGGGCCATTGCGCAACGTCCATCTGCGCGGGTAGCGCTTCCTTGTCCAGGCCCAGGCGCTGCAAGAGGTCGGCGTAGAACTTCGGCTCGATCGAACCGATCGAGACGTACTTGGCGTCCTTCGTTGCGTAGGCGTCGTACCAGGGCGCGCCTGAATCGAGCAGGTTCACGCCGCGTTCGGCTTCGTTCCAGCGCTTCGCCGCCAGCATGCCCGAGAACATGGCACCCAATAGGCCTGCACCCTCGACCATCGCAGCGTCGACCACCTGGCCCTTGCCCGAACGACCCGCCTCGACCAGGCCACAGGCGACGCCGAGCGCGAGCAGCATACCGCCGCCACTGAAGTCGCCAATCAGGTTGAGCGGCGGCGCGGGCGGCTGG
>JAQBBQ010000237.1:0-8219 GCA_032125995.1 Betaproteobacteria bacterium
CGAGGCGGGGCGGCCGATCGAGCGCAGTCTCGCCGAGGGGCAGCCGGTCGTCGTGCAGGTGCTGAAGGATCCGATCGGCACCAAGGGCGCGCGGCTCTCAACCCAGATTTCGATTGCCGGGCGCATGCTGGTTTACCTTCCGCAGGACCCCCACATCGGCATCTCGCAGCGGATCGAGGACGAAACCGAGCGGCAGCTACTGCGCGAGAAGCTGAAGCAGTTGCTGCCCGCGGACGAAAAGGGCGGCTTCATCATCCGCACCCTTGCCGAGGCCGCGAGCGACGCGGAACTCGCAGCCGACATCGCCTACCTGCGGCATCTGTGGCGCGACGTCGACGCCCGCGCGCAGGGCACGCAACCGCCGACCCTGTTGTATCAGGACTTATCGTTGGCGCAACGCGTGCTGCGCGACATCGTCTCCGACAGCACTGCCGTCGTGCGCGTCGATTCGCGCGAAAACTTTCAGAAGCTGGTCGCCTTTGCGCAGACCTATACACCGAACGTGCTGGAACGACTCGAGCACTACACGGGCGAGCGGCCGCTGTTCGAGCTGCACAACGTCGAGCCGGAGATCGAGAAGGCGCTCGCGCGCCGGGTCGACCTCAAATCGGGTGGCTATTTGATTATCGATCAGACCGAGGCGATGACCACGATTGACGTCAACACCGGCGGATTTGTCGGGCAGCGCAACTTCGACGATACGGTGTTCAAGACCAATCTCGAGGCCACGCAGGCCGCTGCGCGGCAGCTGCGCCTGCGCAATCTGGGCGGCATCATCGTGGTTGATTTTATCGACATGGACAGCGACGAGCACCGCGCCGCCGTGCTCGAGGAATTCAAGCGCGCGCTGGTGCGAGACCGCACGCGCATGACGGTCAACGGCTTCACCCAGCTCGGCCTCGTCGAGATGACGCGCAAGCGCACGCGCGAGTCACTCGCCCACGTCCTCTGCGAACCCTGCCCCACCTGCGAAGGGCGCGGCGAACTGAGGACCGCGCGTACCGTGTGCTATGAAATCCTGCGCGAGATCCTGCGCGAGGCGCGCGCGTTCAATGCACGCGAGTACCGCATCCTGGCCTCGCACGCGGTCACCGACCTTTTCCTCGAGGAAGAGTCGGGCGCGCTCGCGATGCTGTCGGATTTCATCGGCAAGCCAATCTCGATGCAGGCTGAAAACGGCTACACGCAGGAGCAGTTCGACATCGTTCTGATGTGACCTAACGCCGATGACTGAGCTTTGTTATACGAGTGCAAAGAAGCTGGCGCGACTGATCCGCAGGCGCGCGCTGTCATCCACCGAGGTCGTGCGCGCCTTCATTGTGCAGATCGAGCGCGTCAATCCACAGGTAAACGCCATCGTGACCTTCGTGCCGGAGCGCGCCCTCGCCGAGGCCAAGGCGCTCGACCGGCGCCTGGCGCGCCCGCGCACCGCGAGCTTCGGTCCGCTCACCGGGCTGCCGATCGCCTACAAGGATCTCATCCTCACCAAAGGCATCCGCACGACCAGGGGCTCGCCGATCTACGCCAACTTCGTTCCCGACCAGGACGCCGCGCTCGTCGAGCGCTTGGCCGCTGCGGGGGCGATCACGCTCGGCAAGACGAACACGCCCGAATTCGGCGCCGGCAGCCAGACCTTCAACGCGGTATTCGGCGCGACGCGCAATCCCTACGACCTGTCGAAAACCTGCGGCGGCTCGTCCGGCGGTGCAGCGGTCGCGGTGGCCTGCGGCATGCTGCCGTTCGCCGACGGATCGGACCTCGGCGGGTCGTTGCGCAACCCCGCGAACTTCTGCAACGTCGTCGGCTTTCGCCCCACCCCCGGGCGCGTGCCGACCTATCCCTCCGCAGATGCCTGGGACACGCTGGCGACGCTCGGCCCGATCGCGCGCAGCGTCGAGGACGCTGCGTTCCTCTTCTCGGCGATGGCCGGGCCGGACCCGCGCGCGCCGGTGACGATGGGCGAGCCCGGGCGAATATTCGCGCGCCCGCTGAAACGCAATTTCCGCAAAGTACGCATCGCGTGGAGCGCGGATCTCGGCGGCCTGCCGGTCGACGGGCGCATCCAGCGTGTCTTTGCGGCCCAGCGCAAAACGTTCGAAGCGCTTGGCTGCATCGTCGAGGAGGCCACCCCGGACCTCGCCGGCGCGGACGAAGCCTTCCACGTTTTGCGCGCGGTCGGCTTTGCGACGCGCTACGCGTCGCTCCTCGACAACCACCGCCAGCAGATGAAGGACACGGTGATCTGGAACATCGAGGCGGGGCTCAAGCTCGACGCCGGGCGCATCGCCCGCGCGCATGCGCTGCGCTCCAAGGTGTACCAGTCACTGCGCAGCTTCATGGAACGCTACGAATTTCTGCTCGCACCGGTCTCTCAGGTGCCGCCGTTTTCGGTCGACCAGCCCTATGTCACCGAGATCAACGGTGAGAAATTCGCCACCTACATCGACTGGATGAAGACGTGCTTCCGCATCACCACGGCCAGCCATCCGGCGATTTCGGTGCCTGCCGGATTCACCGCCGACGATCCGCCACTGCCGGTCGGGGTGCAGATCGTGGGGCGCTATCGCGACGATTTCGGCGTGCTGCAACTCGCGCACGCCTTCGAGCAGGCGACGCAGTTCGGGAAGCACCGCCCGCCCGTCGCGAGCTAACGCGATCCGTCGGTCCGAGGGCAAGGCGTTGCCGCCCGCGCCGGATCGAATGCTCGTAGGCGAGCGCAGCGCCCACGATGCCCGCGTCGTTGCCCAATTTGGCTGCGACGACATCGACCGTTTTCCGCACTGTGAGGTAGCTCAGGAACTTCGTCGCCTTGCGGCTCACGCCGCCGCCCAGGATGATCCGGTCGGGCCAGAAATAGCGCTGCAGCGCCTGTAGATAGACATCGACGCGGTGCGCCCATTTTTTCCAGGACAGCCTTTTGCGCTTGCGCACCTTCGCCGAGGCGCGCGCTTCGGCCTCACTGCCATCGAGCTCGAGGTGGCCGAGCTCGGTATTTGGCACCAGGTGCCCGTTGATGAATAACGCGGTGCCGATTCCGGTGCCGAGCGTGACGATGATCAACAGCCCGGCGCGGCCGCGCCCAGCGCCGAAGGTCATCTCGGCGTAGCCGGCCGCATCCGCGTCGTTGCTGATCGCCACTTGACACCCGGTGGACTTCGAGAACAATGCGCGGGCATCGGTTCCGATCCAGCTGTGATGCACGTTCGCCGCGGTGAGGAATACCCCGTCGCGCACTGCCGCCGGCACGCCGCAGCCGAGCGGCCCGGTCCACTCGAAATGCCGCACGAGACGTCCGACCGCGCGCGCGACCGCGGCCGGCGTAGCCGGCGACGGGGTGTGCACGCGGTAGCGCGGCGCAAGCAGCCTGCCGCTGCGGGTCTCGACCGGCGCGCCCTTGATCCCGCTGCCGCCGACGTCGATTCCTAACACCCGCACGGCTAGCCGGCCCGCGCGACGCGCCCGAGAGAATAGAACTCGTCGTTCGGACGCATGTCGGTGAGATTGGCCATGCGATTGGAAAGCGCGAAAAAGGCGGCGATCGCCCCGATGTCCCAGGCATCCTCGTCCGAGAAGCCGTGCGCCCGCAGCATCTCGAAATCGGCGTCGCCAATTTCCTGCGCGGCGAGCGCCACGGTCAGCGCGAAGTCGAGCATTGCCTGCTGGCGCGGCGTGATGTCGGCCTTGCGGTAGTTGATCGCAACCTGGTCAGCCAGCAGCGGATCCTTGGCGCGGACGCGCAGGATCGCGCCATGCGCAATCACGCAGTAATGGCACTCGTTCGCGCCGCTGGTGGCGACAACGATCATCTCGCGCTCGGCCTTGCTGAGGCCGCTGTCCTTTTCCATCACCGCGTCGTGATAGGCGAAAAACGCACGGAATTCGTCCGCCCGATGCGCCAGCGCGAGGAAAACGTTCGGCACGAAACCCGATTTCTCCTGCACCGCCAGGATCCGGGACCGGATGTCCTCCGGCAAGTCCTCGAGTTCGGGTACGGGAAAGCGGCTGATGGGCTTGTCGCTCATTCGGACTCCGGAGGATTCGCGAGCGAGCATTCTAGCCGGCGTTGCGCGGCGCGACCGGGCCGCTAGTGTCCGGGTTGCGTCTCGACTAGACTTTGCGGGCCACGTCAACCCGCAGGCAACGACCCGCAGGAGGATCGCACCATGGCCGAAGAGCAGCTGGCTAAGACGCCGCTCCAGAAACTCAAGAATGTCGTTTCACAACTCAAGGAGATGGAGCACTACGCGCGCAACAATATGGAATCCCTGTCGGAAATCTGGCTGCTGCTGGACGACGAATTCAAGAAGCAGAAAACGCTCGCCGATCGCGCAAACGACCTGCTCACGGCCCAGAGCACCATGCAGGAGCAGCTCGCCTCAGTGATCGAGGACTTCGAGAAGGCGTGCGCGGAGATGGAGAAGAAGGCCTAGTGCGGCGGCGTGCGCCCCGATAGAGGGGAGTGGCGCGCCCGAGACGATTCGAACGTCCGACCCCTGCCTTCGGAGGGCAGTACTCTATCCAGCTGAGCTACGGGCGCGCAGTGGCAGCAGACGCTGCCGGCACGCATTTTACCCCGCCGCTCACGCCCGGCCTCGGGCGCCGGGGCCGGCGCACGGCGCTTTGACGCTAAAATCCGCGCTTTCACCCATCGGACGCGGTCAGGACGCAGGCATGATCCAGCACGATGAGTATTCCGCCTTCATCAAAACCCCCGGCAGCGCATCGTGATCGACGCCAAGGGGACGATGGTGCCAACGGCGGGCAGCCTGACGGACGCTGGGATTCGCGCGGCAGTCGACAACCGCGTCACCCAGGCCAAGTGACCCGAACGGCGCACGCGCCCCGCGTGACGGCGGTCTGACGCGGCCGCGAAGTGACATCGATGGAATTCCTTTTCATTATCGACCCGCCCGAGACGCTCAAGGCCTACAAGGATACGACGATCGCGATGATGCGCGCCGCGCAGGCGCGTGGGCACGCGGTTTCGATCTGCGGGCAGACGAGCCTTGCCTGGATTCCCGGGGGCGTGATTGCCGAAGCGACGCGCATCGTGCTCTCGGACGACGACGAGCACTGGTATCGGGCGCACGAAGCCGCCGATCGGCAGCTGGCCGAATTCGATGGCGTGCTGATGCGCAAAGACCCGCCGTTCGATCTCGAATACGTCGTCAGCACCTGGCTGTTATCGGCAGCCGTGCGCGAAGGCGCCTGCGTAATCAATGCGCCCGATGCGGTGCGCGATCACAACGAAAAGCTGGCGATCGCCGAGTTTCCCCAGTATGTCGTGCCGACCCTGGTGTCGCGCGATTCGGCGCGCATCCACGCCTTCGTCGACGCGCATCTGGATGTGGTGGTCAAGCGTCTCGACGTGATGGGCGGAGAGAACGTCTTCCGCGTGCGCGCCGACGATGCGAATCGCAATGGCATCATCGAGATCATGGCGCAGGGCGGGGCACGCTCGATCATGGCGCAGCGCTACATCCCGGAAATTACCGAGGGCGATCGGCGCGTGATTCTGATCGACGGGAACGTGGTTCCGCACGTGCTGGCGCGCATCCCGAAGCCGGGCGAGTTCCGTGGCAACCTCGCCGCCGGCGCGCGCGGCGTCGCAATGCCCATCACCGCACGCGAGCGCGAAATCGCGGCGGCCATCGGTCCGCGGCTCGCCGCGCGCGGCCTGCTGCTCGTCGGACTGGACGTGATCGGCGACTGGATCACGGAGATCAACGTGACGAGCCCGACCTGCTTCCGCGAGATTCAGGATCAAACCGGGTTCGATGTCGCCAGCCTATTCGTCACCGCGGTCGAGGCGATGGCGGCGAAGTCGGCGTCTTAGCATCGGTCGCGGTCGCGCGCACGGTCCCACCTCTGCCATCAACCCTGCCATGATCGGCGTCCTCATTCTCGCGCACGACGGACTCGGCGTCGCCCTGATCGCCTCGGCGACGCACATGCTCGGGCACCCCCCGGAGAACGTGCGGGCGATCGGCGTGACGGGTACGGATGAGCCGGACGCGATCCTCGCGCGCGCACGTACGGCCTTGCGCGAGATCGACACCGGAACCGGCGTCCTCGTGTTGACCGACATTTTCGGCGCCACGCCGTGCAACGTCGCGTCGCGCTTGCTCGAGCGCGGACGCGTCGAAGGCGTGTCCGGCGTGAACCTCCCGATGCTGATGCGCGTGCTGACCTACTGCGGCGGCGGGCTCGAAGCGCTCGTCGCCAAGGCGCGCTCGGGCGGCACTGAGGGTGTCGTCCACATGAACGACGACTGCTGTTCCGATGCCAAGCGCTGACGCAGTGGTCGATAACAAGCTCGGCCTGCACGCGCGCGCGGCGGCCAAACTGACCGAGCTCGCGAGCCGCTTTCAGTCCGAAGTCTGGCTTTCGCGTAACGGACGTCGGGTAAACGCCAAGAGCATCATGGGTGTGATGATGCTCGCGGCGGCCAAGGGCGCGACGGTGACGATCGAAACCGATGGCAGTGACGCCGACGCGGCGCTGGCCGCGGTCCGGGACCTGATCGCGGACAAGTTCGGCGAGGGCGAGTGAGGGCTCGCCGCCCTCCGGCGCGCGCATGAACTTCGTCCTCCACGGCGCGAGCGTCTCGACCGGTATCACGATCGGACACGCCCACCTCGTATCCACCGCGCGGCTCGAGGTCGCGCACTACGAGATCGCGGCAGAGGGGGTTGACGATGAGATTGCACGCTTCAACGCAGCCGTCGCCCGCGTGCGCGAGGAATTCGCAGCGATCGAATCGCACATTCCGGTCGGCGCCCCTGCGGAATTCGGTGCCATGGTCAACGTGCACCGCATGATTCTCGAAGACGCGACGCTGTCGAAGGTGCCGCACGATCTGATGCGCGAGCGCCGCTGCAACGCGGAGTGGGCGCTGGTGCAGCAGATGGAGCGGCTCGTCGAGCAGTTCGAGTCGATCGACGACCCCTATCTGCGCGAACGCAAGGCGGATGTCGAGCAGGTCGCGGAGCGCGTGCTCAAGGCGCTGCTCGGAACCGATACGCCACCCGCGCCGCAACTCGCGGCGGAGAAGAACCTGATCGTCGTCGCGCACGACCTCGCGCCGGCCGACATGATCCTGTTCAAGCGCCACCACTTCGGCGGCTTTGTCACCGACGTCGGCGGCGTGACCTCGCACACCGCGATTCTCGCCCGCAGTCTCGGTATACCGGCGCTCGCCGGCCTGCACCACGCGCGGCACATGATTCGCGAAGGCGAGCTGATCATCGTTGACGGCGTGCAGGGCGTGCTGATCGTCGATCCCGATCCGCTGGTGCTGCGCGAATATCAGTTGCGCCAGTCGCAGATCGACATCGAGCGCCAGAAGCTCAAGCGCCTGAAGACCACGCGCGCGGTGACACTCGACGGCACAGCAATCGAGCTCTACGCGAACATCGAGTTGCCGCAGGACATCGCGCAGGTGCTCGAGGCCGGGGCCGAGGGTGTGGGGCTTTTCCGCACCGAGTTTTTATTCATGAACCGCAAGGACCTGCCGAGCGAGGACGAGCAGTTCGAGGCCTACCGCGACGTCGCCCAAGCCATGAAAGGCCGGCCCCTCGTACTGCGCACGCTCGATGCCGGCGCGGACAAAGCGCTGCACGGCGACGTGCACGTCATGCCGAACCCGGCGATGGGGCTGCGCGCGATCCGCTACTGCCTCGCCGAGCCGCAGATGTTCCTCGTCCAGCTGCGCGCGATCCTGCGCGCCTCGTGCTATGGCCAGGTCCGGATCCTGCTGCCGATGCTTGCGCACCCGCATGAGGTGGACCAGTCGCTCGCCCTCATCCGGCAGGCGAAGCAGCAGCTCGACGAGCGCGGCGCGCCCTACGAGCCATCAATCCAGGTCGGCGGGATGATCGAGATCCCGGCGGCCGCGCTGGCACTGCCGGTGTTCATGCAACGGCTGGATTTCCTCTCGCTCGGCACCAACGACCTGATTCAGTACACGCTGGCGATCGACCGCGCCGACGACGCCGTCGCGCACCTGTACGATCCGTTGCACCCGGCCGTGCTGCAGCTCGTCGCACGCACGATTCAGACCGCGAATCGCGCCGGTACACCGATCGCCGTCTGCGGCGAGATGGCAGGCGACTTTACCTTCACCCGACTGCTGTTGGGATTCGGCCTGCGCAATTTTTCGATGCACCCCACGCAGCTCCTCGCGATCAAGGAGCGCGTCCTGAGATCCAACTTCGGCC
>JAQBBQ010000238.1:0-22199 GCA_032125995.1 Betaproteobacteria bacterium
GGCAGGCCGCAGCGCACGAAGTCGCTGAAGCGGAAGCCCCCGGCGCTCATCACGACCAGGTTCGTCTGGTAGGCCATCGGCGTCACGAAGCAGAAGTTGGCGCCGAACATGATGGCAAGTACCAGCGGCTCCGGCGCGACCCCAAGCTGCGCGGCGATGCTCACGGCAATTGGCGTGCCGATGGCCGCCGCCGCGTTGTTGGAGACGAAATTCGTGAATGCGGCCACCAGCAGCATCAGGAGCGCGAGCACCCACTCGATCGGCAGGCCCGCGCTCGCATCGACGAACGCCGCCGCGAGCCAGGCGGTGCCACCGGTTTTTTCCAGCGCGGAGCCGAGCGCAAGGCTCGAGGCGACGAGGAGGATGACCTTGACCGACAGGGCCTGGGCAGCTTCTTCCCAGTCCAGACAGCGGGTCAGCAGCATGGCGCCGACGCCGGCGAGCGCGGCGACCGAAATCGGCGCGAGCTTGAGCGCAGCAGCCAGCACCACCACGGCGAGAATCGCGAGCGCGATTGGGGCGCGTTCGGTCCGCGGCAGGTCGTAGCTGCGATCGAGCACGAGCAGGCGCGCGCGCGTGCGCAGCGCTGCGATATCTTTCTCGGTTCCCTGCACGAGCAGGATGTCCCCGGCGCGCAGGACCACGTCCGCGAAATCCTCGCGCCGGCCGAGCGCTTCGCGCCCGGCCCGATGCAGGCCGACGATCGTGACGTCGTAGAGCTCGCCGAAGCGGCGCGCGCGCAGCGTCGTGCGTTGCAGCGGAGAGCCTTCGGTAATGACAACCTCGGCCAGACGCTGATCTTCCGCGGTCAGGGGATGCGCGTCGTCGACGAGCGGCTCGGTCTCTTCCGTTTTGTGCAGCGTCGCACCAAGTTGGTCCGCAAATTCGCGCAGATCCTGCGCATGCGCGGTAATGGCCAGCCGATCGCCGGCGCGCAGCGTGAGGGTCGGCAGGCGCGCGAGCTCGAGTCCCTCGCCGCGCACGATACGGCTTACACGCAGGCCGGCACCGGCCAGTTTCTGTATCTCCGCGAAGGTCTTGCCAACGGCCATGCCACCCTCGCTGATGTGCAGCACGGCGGCGAACACCTGCGGCGCGTCGTCGCCAATCGGCCCCGCGCGCTCGGGAATCAGGCGTGGAAGCACGAGCCAGAGGTAGAGGATCCCGCCCACCGCCGCAATCGCCGTGACGTGAATGAAATCGAACATCTCGAAGCGGCGTACGCCCAAGTCGGCGGCGATGGTCACTACCAGCAGATTGGTCGAGGTGCCGATCGTGGTGCCCATGCCACCAATGAGCACCGCGTAGTTCATCGGCAGCAGCGTGCGCGTGGGGGAGGTTTTGGAGCGCAAGGCAGCACCGACCAGGATCGGCAGCATCAAGATGACGATCGGCGTGTCGTTCATGATGCCGCTTGCGGCGGCGCACAGCACCAGCACGAGGAGCATGGCGACGCCGGGCCGCGCTTCGAGCAGGCGCCCGAGCACACGCGACGCCGGGTCGAGCGCCCCGGTGACCACGAGCCCCCGGCCCAGGATCATCAGCGCGCAAATTGCGACCAGCGCCTCGTGGCCGAAACCGAGGAAGAAATCCGCCGGGGTGACCGCGATGCCCTCGCGCGCGTAGGGAAACAGGTGAAATCCCGCCGTCAGGAGTACGAGCACGCCCAGGCTCGTCGTCTCGATCGGCACCCGTTCACGCGCGAACAGCGCGAACGCGACCGCCGCGATCAAAAGCGTTGCAATGGCGTGCGGTTCGAGCGCCGGGGTCATCAACTGCCTTCGACGGTCGCTGCGGCGAGCGTCGTGCCTGTCGCAAACCGCTCGGCGAGCGCCAGCATCGCCGCCTGGTCGCTGATGAAGAAGTTCTCGTGGCCGATCCGCACCGACAACTCGGTGCGGTCCAGCACCGCGCGGACGTTCGCTTTGAGCCCGCTGATGACGAGGTAAACCCGGTTCTTGCGCAAACCGTCGATCAGCGAAGAGAGCGTCTCGACGCCCGAGGCGTCGATGCCGTTGATCGCTGCCGCCGAAACCAGAATCACGCGCATCTGCGGGTTGCGCTGTTCCATTTTCAGCACGGCGTTCTCGAAGTACGACACGTTGACGAACACGAGCGAGGCGTGAAAACGTACGACGCCGACGCGTCCGTCGAGGACCTGGCGCGCCGAGTCCAGCAGATCATGATCCAGCAGCGCCGACGGTGGATCGACGATGTCCATGCTCGGGCGCATGCGTCGGTAGATGAACAGGCTGAGCGAGAGCAGGACGCCGGTGAAAATGCCATTCTGGATCTGCGGCGCAAATGCGATCGTCGCGACGAACGTCAGGATCGCGGCAAGCGCATCATCGCGGCTCACGCGCCACGCGTTGCGCAGACTGCGCACGTTGATGAGATTGCTCAACGCCACGACGATAATTGCGGCGAGCACCGGCAATGGAAGGTGCGTCAGCAGTGGGGTGAAGAACAGCAGCGTGAGCAGCACGCACAACGCGCAGACGACGGACGCAACGCCGGTGCGGGCACCGGCCGCGAGATTCAGCGCCGAGCGCGAAAACGAGCCACTGACCGGCATCGTCTGGCTTGCCGCCGCCGCGATCTTGGCCAGGCCCTGTCCAATCAACTCCTGGTTCTCGTCCCATTTGGCGCCCGTCTTGAGCGCGGCGATTTTGGCACTCGACATCGCCTCCATGAAGCTGATGACGGCGATCACGAAGGCCGCCGGCAACAAGAGGATCACGGAATCGATGTTCACGTTGGGCACGCCCAACTTCGGCAGGCCGTGCGGGATCTCGCCCACGACCCTGCCGCCGAGGTCCGCGAAGCCCAGAGCATAGCTCGCGGCAGTCAGCACGACGACGGTGACCAGCACGCCGGGCATGCGCGGCATGAGGCGGCGGAACGCGAGCAGCATGCCGATCGCCATGGCCCCGAAGGCGAGCGAAACCGCATGCCCATCTGAGAGGTGCGATAGGACCTGCCAGGCGTCGGCGAGCGCGTGGCCGCGCTTCGGCAACTCGACGCCGAGCAGAGCGGGTAACTGCGACAGCGAGATCAGGATCGCCGCGGCGTTGATGAACGCCATCAGGACCGGCTGCGAGAGCAAATTCATCAGCACACCGAGGCGCATGATGCCGAAGGCAAGCTGGAAAACGCCCGAGAGCAGAGCGAGCAGGATTACGCCTGCCACGTACGCATCGCTTCCGGCCGCCGCAAGTGGCGCGACGCTCGCGGCCGTCAACAGCGAGGTCAGCGCAACGGGTCCCGTGGAGAGTTGCGCTGACGAACCGAACAGTGCGCCGAGGATCGTCGGCACCAGCGCTGCGTAGAGCCCGTAATACGGTGGCAGGCCGGCCAGCTGCGCGTAGGCAAGCGACTGCGGTATCGCGACCAGCGCGACGCTCAGCCCGGCGACCGCATCCGCGCGCAGGTTCGCACGCGTAAGGCGCGGGAGCCATTCGACGAATGGAAAGACGCGGGTGAGGAGTGCGCGCAAGTCTACGGCCGCCTACAGTGCATCCGCCCGCAGCATGCGCCGGGTGAACCCGGGACAGCCGCCGGGAACTGTAAGCGGACAACGCAGGCCAAGCGCAAGACCCTCGGGAGAATGCGCGTATCTTAGCAATTTCGCGCGCGTGGTCTTACGCCGTTGTCGCCCGCGGTCGGCTCATCTACCATCGGCGCATTAACTACGCTTATCTTGGAGGCTGCGTGCCCCGACTTGCTGCGAACCTGTCGCTTCTATTTCCGGATATCGATTTTCCTTCGCGCTTCGCCGCTGCGGCGGCCGCGGGCTTTCGGTACGTCGAATATCAGTTTCCCTATGCCTGGGTGGCGGCTGATGTCGCGGACTGGGCGCGGATCGCGGGCGTCGAGGTCGTGCTGCACAACGTCCCGGCGGGTGACTTCGCCAAGGGCGATCGCGGCATCGCTTGTCTGCCCGAGCGGGTAAACGAGTTTCGCGAGGGTGTGGCGCGCGCCATCGAGTACGCGCGCGCGGTGCGCTGCCCGCGCCTAAACTGCCTTGCAGGCGTGATCCCGCCAGACGCGGCGCGCGATCGCTACTTCGAGACGCTGGTCGAGAATCTTGCGTTTGCCGCGGCGCAGTTGAAAGACGCTGGCGTCGCGCTCATGATCGAGGCCTGCAACACGCGCACGATACCGGGGTTCTTCCTGCACCACTCGCGGCAGGTGATCGAGGCGATCGACGCGGCAGGAACCGACAACGCCTATCTGCAGTACGACATCTTCCACATGCAGATCATGGAAGGCGATCTGGCGCAGACGATCGAGCGCCTGCTGCCAAGGATCGGTCACATTCAACTTGCTGACGTGCCGGACCGCCACGAGCCGGGGACGGGCGAGATCAATTTCCCATGGCTGCTCGACACCATCGACCGCATCGGCTACAGCGGCGCGATCGGCTGTGAGTACAATCCTCGCGCAGACACGGTGGCCGGGCTCGCCTGGGCGCGACCGTATCTGAAGGGTTGAGGATTCCGATGGGTGCCGGCGAACGCGAGCAGCGCATCGATCCCCGGCGCCAGCGGGAGGTCGCCGCCGCGTTGCGCGCGTTCCTGCCGGCGCGCAGCGTGCTGTACGAAGAGGAAGATACGCGGCCCTATGAGTGCGATGGCCTGACCGCCTATCGCCGCGTGCCGATGGTCGTCGCGCTGCCTGAAACCGACGCCGAGGTGCGGCGCATTCTGCAAACCTGCCACGCGATGAACGCGCCCGTGGTGCCGCGCGGCGCGGGCACGGGTCTGTCGGGCGGTGCGCTGCCGCTGGCCGACGGTGTCCTGCTGTCGATGGCCAAGTTCATGCGCGCACTGCGCGTGGACCCGATCGCGCGCATTGCCGTGGTGCAGCCGGGTGTACGTAATGCGGCGATTTCGGATCTCGTCGCGCCGTTCGGCTTGTATTACGCGCCTGACCCGTCGAGCCAGATTGCGTGCTCCATCGGCGGCAACGTCGCCGAGAATTCCGGGGGCGTGCACTGCCTCAAGTACGGTCTGACGGTGCACAACGTGCTGCGGGTCAAGGGCTACACCATCGACGGCGAGCCGATCGACTTCGGCTCGGAGGCCCCGGACACGCCCGGCTACGACCTGCTCGCGCTTGCGATCGGCTCCGAAGGGTTGCTTGCCGTGATCACCGAAGTGACCGTCAAGCTGCTGCCGAAGCCGCAAAGCGCGCGGCTGCTGATGGCCTCGTTCGATGACGTCGAGAAGGCCGGTGCCGCGGTGGCTGCGGTGATCGCAGCGGGCATCATTCCGGCCGGGCTCGAGATGATGGATCAGCAGGCGACGCGTGCAGTCGAAGCATTCGTTCACGCGGGCTACGATCTCGAGGCTGCGGCGATCCTGCTGGCCGAATCGGACGGCACGCCCGAGGAGGTAGAGGAGGAAATCGCGCGCATGAAAGCGGTGCTTGAGGCCGCCGGCGCGACCCGCATGACGGTCTCGCGCGACGAGGCCGAACGCCTGCGCTTTTGGTCGGGACGCAAGGCTGCGTTTCCGGCCATGGGCCGCATCTCGCCGGATTACTACTGCATGGATGGGACGATTCCGCGCCGGCGCCTGGGCGAGGTGCTGCGCTTCATCGCCGAACTGGAAAAGAAATACCGGCTGCGCTGTCCGAACGTGTTCCACGCGGGCGATGGCAATCTGCATCCGCTCATCCTGTTCGATGCCAACGACCCGGATGAACTCGAGCGCACCGAGCAGTTCGCCGCCGAGGTGCTCGAAAAATGCGTCGACGTCGGCGGCACGATTACCGGCGAGCACGGTGTCGGCATCGAGAAGATTGACCAAATGTGCATCCAGTTCCGACCCGACGAACTCGAGGCCTTTCATGCCGTGAAGCGCGTCTTCGATCCCAAGGGGCTGCTCAATCCGGGCAAAGCGGTGCCCACGCTGCATCGCTGTGCGGAGTACGGTCGCATGCGCGTGCTCGGCGGCAAGCTGCCGCATCCAGAGCTTCCGAGGTTCTAGACCGGCGTGTCCGAGGCGGTTCAGTCGCTGGTGGATCGCGTCCGGAGCGCGGCGGACGCAGGCACGCCGTTGCGCGTGCGCGGCGGTGGAACCAAGGACTTCTACGGCAGCTCACTCGACGGGGCGCTGCTCGATACGCGTGGCTGCGCGGGCATCGTGCGCTACGACCCGACCGAGCTGGTGATGACCGCCTGTGCGGGCACGCCGCTCGCCGAGGTCGAGACCGCACTCGAGGCGCGCGGTCAGATGCTGCCCTTCGAGCCACCGCATTTCACGCGGTCTGGACAGGCCGCGACTCTCGGCGGTTGCGTCGCCGCGGGTTTATCCGGACCGCGCCGCGTCGCAGCCGGTGCGCTGCGCGACTACGTGCTCGGTGCCAAGCTGCTCGACGGCCAGGCGCACGTGCTTGCCTTCGGCGGCGAGGTCATGAAGAACGTCGCTGGCTACGACGTGGCACGCCTGCTCGCGGGCTCGCTCGGCACGCTCGGCGTCATCCTCGAGATCTCGCTCAAGGTCCTGCCGCGGCCGATCGAGGAGCAGACCCGCCGCTTCGAGCTGTCGGAGGCCGCCGCGATCGAAACGCTGAACCGATGGGCGGGACAACCGTACCCGATCTCGGCCAGCGCATGGTGTGACGGCGTGCTGCGGTTGCGCCTGTCGGGTGCCGCGACGGCGGTCCGCGCGGCGAGCGAGCGGTTGGGCGGCGACGCGGTACCGACCGCAGAGGCCGCCGCGTTCTGGGCCGCACTGCGCGAGCAGACGCATCCATTTTTCGACGGTGACGCGCCGCTTTGGCGGCTCGCTCTGCCGTCGATTACGGCGCCACTCGCGCTCGCCCTAGACGGGGCACCGTTGCTCGCGCCGTTGCTCGAATGGGGCGGCGCGCTGCGCTGGATTCGCTCCGGCGCCGAGGCGCAGGTCCTGCGTGAGGCCGCCGCGCGCGCCGGCGGGCATGCGACGCTGTTCCGCGCGATAGACAAACCGGCGGGTGCGTTTGCGCCGCCCTCGGCGCTGCAACTGCGCCTGCACCGCGGGTTGAAGGCCGCATTCGATCCGCGGCGTATTTTCAACCGCGGCCGGCTGTATCCCGATCTTTGAGACTCAGGCCGGAGCCGACCCCTTGCCGAGCTTCTTTTCTTCGATGCGCATGTTCGTACGAACGAAATCCGCGTATTGCGTATCGGGATACTTTGCGAGCAGGGTGCCGTACAGCTTGAGCGCGACGCCCGGCTTGCCGGTCTCGGCGGCCTTGACCGCGACCTCGATGAGGCGCTTTTGCGCGCCCGTCAAGTCGTTGCTGAAAACCGCGCCCGCATGCAGCGCCCATGCGGCCTCCATCAGCGCGCCCTCGCCAAGCAGCGCACGGCCAAGCGGTTCCCAGTGTTCCGCTGCGAGCTGCAGCGCAGTGCGCTCCGAGACGAATTCGCCGAAGACGGCCGCTGCCATGGCAGCCTGGCGGTTGGCCAGACAGGCTGCGATGGCGCGTGAGGCAGCACGCAGCCGCACCGGCGCCTGCGTCGGTAGGGTGGCCGCGCGGCGGGCGATCAGCGCGACTTCGACCGCGGCGTGCGCGTCGCGCGCATTTTCGATCTCAGCCAGACGTGCGGCAGCGAATGCATCGAACAAGGGCTTGCCCTCGAGGCCCGCGATGCGTTGTCGCAGCTCGGCGAAGCCCGATTTGGGTGCGGCGGTTGGTGTCGCCAACGGGCCCAACGCGGCGGCCGGGCTGGGCTGGGTGGTGGTGGGCGCTCCGACGGGCGTCGCGGGCGCTGCAGCACCCTCCGCGCCCGTGGATTTGCGCGCGGCGGCCGCAACCTGCGCGGTGGCGGCTTCGGCCATGAACGTCGCAAGACGCCGGTCCTCGTCGTCGTCGTCCCCCGGGCCGTCGCGCTTGTTGCGCCAGGAAAGGAACCAGGCCGTGCCGAGCGGTCCGACCAGGAGTCCCCAGAATCCGACCAAAACGAAGCCGCCGGCCGCTGCGGCGGGCAACAGAAGTTTCCAGTTCGGGCGATTCATCCCTGCGCTCGCGGTCCCGGGCCGGCCAGACTATAGAGCCTAGACGTCCATTTGAGAAATGCAGACCCAGCTCGCCGATTTCGTTCGCAATACCGCTGAAGGCCGCGAAGCAGAAGAGATTCTGCGCAAATGCGTCCACTGCGGCTTTTGCACCGCAACATGCCCCACCTATCAGCTGATTGGTGACGAGTTGGACGGTCCGCGCGGGCGCATTTATCTCATCAAACAGGTATTGGAGGGCGGTCGGCCGACGGCGCGCACCCAGTTGCATCTCGACCGTTGTCTCAGCTGCCGGTCCTGTGAGACGACCTGTCCGTCGGGCGTGCGCTACGGTCGGCTCGTCGACATCGGGCGTGGCCTCGTCGAGGCACAAGTGGGCCGGAGCCTGTTCGGCCGTGTCCAACGCGCGGCGCTTAGCATCGTGTTGCCGCGCGCGGCGTTGTTCGGTGCATTCCTCAAGCTGGGTCAATGGCTGCGCCCGTGGTTACCGCCGCTGCTCAAGCGCGTGGTGCCCGCCCGCGCGCGTGCGCGGGGAGCCTGGCCTGGGCCGCGTCACGCGCGCAAGATGCTGGTCCTCGCCGGTTGCGTGCAGCCTGCGCTCGCGCCGGTGATCAACGCAGCGGCCGCGCGCGTGCTCGACGCGGCCGGCATTTCGCTGCTCGAGGCGCCTGGCGGCGGATGCTGTGGCGCGGTTCGCTATCACCTGAACGCGCAGGCTGCGGGGCTAGACGACATGCGGGCGCTGATCGATGCGTGGTGGCCGATGATCGAACGCGGCGAGGTCGAGGCGATCGTGATGACCGCAAGCGGCTGCGGATCGATGGTGCGCGAGTTTGGTCATCTGTTGCGAGATGACGCGGCCTACCGCGAAAAGTCCGCGCGCGTGAGCGAAATGACACGCGATCTCTCCGAGGTCGTTGCCGACATCGCGACTGGACTCGAGGCGCGGTTGACGGCGCGGGCATCGCGCGGCCGAATCGCGTTCCATGCACCGTGCTCGCTGCAGCATGCGCAGCAGATTGACGGTGTGGTCGAGTCGCTGTTCACGCGTGCCGGCTATGAACTCACGCCGGTGGCCGACGCGCACCTGTGCTGCGGCTCGGCCGGTACCTATTCGATTCTGCAGCCCGCGCTGGCGAACACATTGCGCGAGCGCAAGTTGGCGGCGCTGCACGCCGGATCGCCCGCAACGATCGCGACCGCAAATATCGGCTGCCTGATGCACCTCCAGGTCGGCTCGCAGGCGCCGGTCCGCCACTGGATCGAGTTGCTCGACGACGTGCTCGCGCCATCCGCGGCGTGAATTCAGTGAACGCACTGCGGTTGGGATGAAAAACAAGGTCAGCGCAGCGGCGAAGACCACGCCCTCCGGCCGCGCCGCGGCGTATACCGTTCCCATGCACGACGTGGACCTGGACGTAGGCGTGGACGCGGACGAAGCATTCTTCGTGGCGGCCCAGCCAGCGCGCGACGCCGACGTCGATGACACGCGGATCGCCATGCTCTTCCGCATGGGACGCGCGGCCTACGTCGTCAGCCCCGTCTATGCGGGGATCGTCCTGATGATTCTATGGCGTGACACCTGGACCGACGCGCTGATCGCGTGGTTTTGCGCGCTGCTCGCGGTGATTGGGGCGCAGGTTCTGGTCCACGCGGCCTATCTTCGCGCCCAAGGCAGGCCGCCACGCCGCTGGGAGCGACGCTTCGCGCTTGGTGCCTTCGCCTCGGGCGCAGCCTGGGCGGCGATTCCGATGCTGTTCTTCGCGTCCGAGGATCCATTGCTGCTGATGGCGGCGGTGTTCGTCGTCGGCGGAACCCTCATCACCGCAGCCGGACTGTACGCGGCGAGCGTGCCGAGCGTGTATGCCTACGTCGTCCCCCCGCTGCTCGCATTGATCGGACAGCTCGCGGTACAGCCGGACGTGGCCTACCGCTATCTGGCGCTGGTCATCGGACTATTCGGGGTCGTCATCGTCCGCATTCACCGCGAGCTCAACCATAGTCTGCTCGACACGCTGCGGGCACGCCAGGAGAACGAGACCCTGCGCAGCCGCGCGCAGGAGAGCGAAACCCGGATGCGCGATGCGATCGAGAGCTTTCCGGAGGGCATCGCGATCTTCGACGACGGCGCGTCGCTGGTGACCAGCAACGATGCCTTTGCGCGTCGCTATGGTGGCGGCCGGACGCGCGACGCCTTGGTGGGCACCGCGTATCGCGACCTCTGTGCCGCCGCGTTCGAAGTCGAGGAGCCGCCCTCGGCATTCGCAGCGCGGCGCAACGAATGGATCGAGTCGCGGCTCGACGACCTGCGCGCCGGACGCAGTGCGCCGCGCCAGTTCCGCTCGCCCGATGGCCGGTGGTTCCAGTCCCGAATCATGCGGACCGCGTTCGGGGGTTTCGTCTGGACCTTCAGCGACATCACGGAGCTCAAGTCGTCGCAGGACGCCTACCTCGCGCTGCTGGCCCAGGAAGATCTCCTGCTCAATACGCTCCCGCTTGGGGTCGCCTTCATGGAAGATGGGCGCATCGGGCGCTGCAACAGACGCCTCGAGCAGATGCTGGGCTACGCCGCGGGCGAACTGCAAGGGCGCGAGACGCGCATCTGGAGCATGTCCGACGAGGACTGGGCGGCACACTGGCGCGATCTCGAGGCGCGCCTGGCCGGCGGAGAGGTCTTCGAGATGGAGTCGGCGCTCGCGCGCCGCGATGGCTCGCCGGTGTGGTGCCATGTCATCGGGCGGTGGCTGAACGTGGCGTCCGCGCACGCCGGCGCTGTTCTCGCGTTCACCGACATCGACGAGCGACGCGCGGCCGAGAGCGCGCTGCGCTCGAGCGAGGCGATGTACCGCGATCTCGTTGAGGCGTCGAATGACCTCATCTGGTCCGTTGACCGGGAGGGGCGCTGGACCTTCCTCAATGCGTCCGCCGTCCGGCGCGTTTATGGCTGCGAAACTGCAGACCTGCTCGGCCGGCCGATGGCCGACGTGCTCGCGCCCCAGGTCCGTGCGCGCGATCTCGCGGTGCTACGGCGCGTGCTGGAAGGCGAGCCGGTCTTCAACTTCGAGACGCGGCATCAGCGGCGCGACGGGACGACGGTCGATCTTGCGCTAAACGCCGTTCCGGTGCGCAACGCGCGCGGCGAGATCGACGGTGCGACCGGGACGGCACACGACGTGAGCGCTCAGAAACGTGCGGCTGCGGCGCTGTACGACACGGTGGAAAAACTCCGCCTCGCCGTCGAGGTCGCCGGCCTGTACTACTGGGAGCGGGACACCGAATCGGAAATGCTGCGTTTTGGGCACGACAGCGGCACGCTCTCGAGTACCGGAGACGAACCCCGTATCAAGTGGAGCGAATACGCGAATTGGGTGCATCCCGAGGACCGCGAACGTTTCCTGTCAGCGGGTGCCGCCACTGCGGAGCGCGGCGAGCCCTTTGCCTGCGAGTACCGCATTACCGGTCCGAGCGGCGGCACGCGCTGGATCGCGGCGCGCGGTCAGCCCGTATTCGATCCGTCGGGGCGCGTGCATCGCGTCATCGGCGTGTCGCAGGACGTCACCGAACGCAAACGCAGCGAGGAAGAGGCGCGGTTCCTCGCGCATCACGATACGCTGACCGGGCTGCCCAACCGGCGGCTGCTCGATGACCGTCTGCGCCAGGCGGTGTTTCTCGCGCAGCGGCGCGATACCAAGGTCGGGGTGATGCTGCTTGACCTCGATGGCTTCAAGGAGGTGAACGACACGCTCGGCCACCGCGCGGGCGACGCCGTGCTGCGCGAGGTCGCGCAGCGCCTCGCCGGCTGTGTGCGCAAGGCCGACACCCTGGCACGCCAGGGCGGCGACGAGTTCGTCGTCGTGATTCCCGACCTGCGCCTCGAGACGGATTGCCAAACGATCGCCGAGAAAATTCTGCGTGCGCTCGAGCCCGAATTCCGGGTAGACGGACGGGGATTCCGCATTGGCGCCAGCATCGGCGTGACGCTCTATCCCACGGACGCGGGCGACGGGGAAGGGTTGCTGCGCAACGCCGATGTGGCCATGTACCGCGCCAAGCACCTTGGCGGAAATAATTACCGGTTTTACGCGCGCTAAGTTTTTCGCGCGCTAGGCGCGCTTAAAACCGGGCAAGTCGGACGCAGGGGGAGGGGCGCATACCCCTCCCCCTGCAACCCCCTCCCCCGCGCTGGCGTCGGTCATCCTGAGGCTCGTGCGGTTTATAGTGGGGCATGGCCTTATTCGATTCTGTGCGGCGGCCGGGCGGCGAGTGGCGCCAGCTCGTGCGCCTGGGGCGGTTCCTGATGCCCTACCGCGGCCGTGTCGCGGGCGCAATCGTCGCCCTGTTGGTGGCCGCGGCGAGTGTGCTGGCGCTCGGGCAGGGCCTGAAGCATGTCGTCGACCAGGGATTCGGCAGCGGCGACCCGCGGTCACTGAATGAGGCGCTTGCCGCGCTGATCGGCGTCGCCATCGCACTCGCTGTCGCGACCTACTTTCGCTTTTATCTGATGATGACGACCGGCGAGCGCGTGATTACCGATCTGCGGCGCGCCGTGTTCGATCACATCATCGGCCTCGAGCCGGCATTTTTCGAAGCGACACGCACCGGCGAAGTGGTGTCGCGGCTCACCGTTGACGCGATGCTGCTGCAGCAGGTCATTGGCTACGGCTTGTCGATGTTCGTGCGCAATTTCGTCATGATGATTGGCGCCACGCTCATGCTCTTCGTGGTGAGCTGGAAACTCGCGCTGTTGGTGTTGCTCGGCGTGCCGGTGACGCTGGTGCCGATCCTGCTGCTGGGCCGCCGCGTGCGCCATCTGTCGCGCGACAACCAGGACCGGGTCGCCGATGTGTCGTCCTACGTCGACGAGGCGGTGCACGAAATCCGCACCGTGCAGGCCTATGTGCATGAAGCAAGCGACCGCGCGGCGTTCGCGCATCACGCTGAGGCGGCGTACGACGTCGGTGTTGCGCGGATTCGGCAGAAGGCGCTCTTGATTGCGCTCGTCATGCTGATCGCGTTTTCTGCGATTGGCGTGATTCTCTGGATCGGCGGGCACGACGTCTTCGACGGGCGGCTCACCGCGGGCGCGCTCTCCGCGTTCGTGTTTTACGCCGCGGTGGTGGCGATCGGGGCCGGGACGGTGTCCGAGGTGTGGGGTGAGCTTCAGCGTGCCGCGGGCGCCACCGAGCGGCTGCTCGAGCTGCTCGACACGCCGCAGGCGATCGCCGCGCCGCCCGATCCGATTGCCCTGCCTGAGACCGCGCGCGGCGCGATCGAGTTTGCGGCCGTGCGCTTCGCGTATCCGGCGCGTCCGAACGCGGTGGCGCTGGAACGTTTTTCGCTCAGCGTTGCGCCGGGCGAATGTGTTGCGCTGGTCGGCCCTTCGGGCGCCGGAAAGTCGACCGTGTTTGCGCTGCTGCTGCGCTTCTACGATCCGCAGTCGGGCACGGTACGCATCGACGGAATCGAGCTGCGCGCGACGGATCCACGCGCCATGCGCAGCCTTGTCGCGGTGGTCCCTCAGGAGCCGGTGATCTTCGCGGCAAGTGTGCTCGACAACGTGCGCTATGGACGACCACAGGCGTCGCGCGACGAGGTGACGCGGGCTTGCGCGCAGGCCTTTGCGCTTGAGTTCGTCGAGCGCTTGCCGCAGGGCCTCGATACGATTCTTGGCGAACGTGGCGTCACGCTCTCGGGCGGCCAGCGCCAGCGATTGTCGATTGCGCGCGCCTTGCTGGCTGATCGGCCGATCCTGTTACTTGACGAGGCGACGAGCTCGCTCGACGCGGCGAGCGAGCGCATGGTGCAGCAGGCGCTCGAGGCGCTCGAGCGCGGCCGCACGACGCTGGTAATCGCGCACCGCCTGGCCACCGTTCAGCACGCGGACCGCATCGTGGTCATCGACCGGGGCGCAATCGTCGCCCAGGGCACGCATGCCGAGCTGCTGCGCGAAGGCGGGCTCTACGCGAGCCTCGCGAAGCTGCAGTTTCTCGGCGCTGAGAAAGCACATTACGATCAGGCCGCCTGAGGCGCGCGGTTGGCGACGGCTTGGGTTGCGCCCAATAACGGCGCCTGCTTCGGGCTTAGGTATGATTGAGGTCAAATCCGGTTCGGATGATAAAAATAGACTGCGCTAACCAGTGACGTTGGGCTTTGGCAGCGTCGAAAAGTCGGAAAACAGGGAAGGACGTTGATCGGGGTCGTGCCACGCTGCACCGACCTCCAGTGCCACGGCGCAGCCGATCCGCTAGATCCAGAAATCAAGAAGGGAGATTCATGTCTCAGGTCATAGGCGTGCCACGCGAGACGGCGGCGGGCGAAAAGCGCGTGGCGACGGTACCCGAGGTCGTTGAGAAGCTCATCAAGCTCGGATTCGCGGTGGCCGTGGAATCCGGCGCCGGTGAGGCCTCGAACTTCAGCGACGCGGCGTATCGCGCCGCGGGTGCCCGGATCGTCGAGGGCGCAGCCGCCCTGTGGGCCGCGGCGGACATCGTTTTCAAGGTGCGCGGACCGAGTCCGGAAGAAGTCAGTCTGATGCGCGAGGGCACCACACTGGTGAGCTTCATCTGGCCCGCGCAGAACCCGGAATTAGTGCAGCAGCTGACCGCGAAGAAGGCCACGGTGCTCGCCATGGACAGCGTGCCGCGCATCTCGCGCGCGCAGAAGCTGGACGCGCTTTCGTCGATGGCCAACATCGCCGGCTATCGCGCCGTGATTGAGGCGGCGCACCACTTTGGCCGTTTCTTCACCGGCCAGATCACGGCTGCGGGCAAGGTGCCGCCGGCCAAGGTGTTCGTCATCGGCGCAGGCGTGGCCGGTCTCGCTGCGATCGGCACGGCCTGCGGCCTCGGCGCGATCGTGCGCGCCAATGACACGCGGCCCGAAGTGGGTGATCAGGTCGTATCGATGGGCGGCGAGTTCGTCCCCGTGGAATACGAGGAGGAAGGCGCCGGCGTCGGCGGTTACGCCAAGGTGATGAGCGAAGGATTCCAGAAGGCGCAGCGCGAGGTGTTCGCCAAGCAAGCGAAGGACGTCGACATCATCATCACCACGGCGCTCATTCCAGGTAAGCCGGCACCCAAGCTCATCACGGCCGACATGGTGCAGTCGATGAAACCAGGCAGCGTCATCGTCGACATGGCTGCCGAACAGGGCGGCAATTGCGAACTGACTGAACCCGGGCAAGTGGTCGTCAAGCACGGCGTCACCCTCATCGGCTACACCGATCTGCCGAGCCGCCTGGCGCGGCAATCGAGCACCCTGTACGCGACTAATTTGTTCCGCCTGAGCGAGGAACTGTGCAAGACCAAGGACGGCGTCATCGACGTCAACATGGAAGACGAGGTGATCCGCGGCACCACGATCACGAAGGACGGCAACAGTACCTGGCCGCCGCCCCAGCCCGAGCGCTCTGCCGCACCGGCGGCCAAACCGGCTGCCAGGCCGGTACCGGCCAAGGCGCACGGCCATGGCCGCGGCGGTGCGCCGGCGTCCGCGCGGCGCACGGCGATTCTGTTCTTCGTCGGCGCGCTGCTGTTCTGGTTCATCGGCGCCACCGCACCCGCGGCCTTCTTGGCGCACTTCACGGTCTTCGTGCTGGCCTGCTTCGTCGGCTACATGGTGGTCTGGAACGTCACCCCCGCGCTGCATACGCCGCTGATGAGCGTCACCAATGCGATCAGCAGCATCATCGCCGTTGGCGCGCTGGTTCAGATCGCACCGCCCATCTCCGGTACGGTGGACCGGCCGGAGACCTGGATCCTCGGGCTCGCGGTGGTCGGTATCGCGCTCACCGCGATCAACATGTTTGGCGGTTTTGCCGTCACCCAGCGCATGCTGGAAATGTTCCGCAAGTAGGGGTCAGGGCATGTCCGCAACGCTGTCAACGATCTCCTACATCGGCGCGTCGATCCTGTTCATTCTGAGTCTCGGTGGCCTGTCTAACCCCGAGACCTCGCGGCGCGGCAACCTGTTCGGCATGATCGGCATGACCATCGCCGTGCTGGCGACGGTCTTCGGGCCGCAGGTCACCGCGGCCGGCATGCCCTGGATCGTCGGCGCCATGCTGGTTGGCGCCAGCGTCGGGATCTACGCCTCGCGCATCGTGAAGATGACGCAGATGCCGGAGCTCGTCGCGCTGATGCACAGCCTGGTCGGTCTTGCCGCAATGCTGGTCGGCTTCGCCAATTACATCGATCCGGCCGCCTCGACCGAATTCAAAGGCGCCGAGAAGACCATCCACGAGCTCGAGATCTACCTCGGTATCCTCATCGGCGCCGTGACCTTCTCGGGCTCGGTGATCGCCTTTGGCAAGCTGTCGGGCAAAATCAGTGGCAAGCCGATGCTGCTCCCCGCGCGCCACTGGCTCAACCTCGCCGGCCTGCTGTTGGTGATCTGGTTCGGCGCTCGATTCATCACCGCGCCCTCGATTGCCGATGGCATGACGCCGCTCATCCTCATGACCGTCATCGCGCTGCTGTTCGGCATTCACATGGTGATGGCGATCGGCGGCGCCGACATGCCCGTGGTGGTGTCGATGCTCAACAGCTACTCCGGCTGGGCGGCAGCTGCGACCGGCTTCATGTTGTCGAATGACCTGCTGATCGTCACCGGCGCGCTGGTCGGATCGAGCGGCGCGATCCTCTCCTACATCATGTGCCGGGCGATGAACCGCAACTTCGTCAGCGTCATCGCCGGTGGCTTCGGCACCGACGGCGGCGCCCCGGTGGCAGCGGGCGGTTCGGCACAGCCCGCCGGTGAAGTTACGCCCATCAGCGCAGCCGAGACTGCCGAACTGCTGAACGAGGCGAAGAACGTCATCATCGTGCCGGGCTACGGCATGGCCGTGGCGCAGGCCCAGCACACGGTGTGCGAGATCACCAAGCATCTGCGCGCGAAGGGCGTGACTGTACGTTTCGGAATCCACCCGGTGGCAGGCCGCATGCCGGGCCACATGAACGTGCTGCTCGCCGAGGCGAGGGTACCCTACGACATCGTGTTCGAAATGGACGAGCTGAACGAGGATTTTCCGCATACCGATGTCGCCATGGTGATCGGTGCCAATGACATCGTGAACCCGGCTGCCCAGGATGACCCGACGAGCCCGATCGCCGGGATGCCGGTGCTCGAGGTGTGGAAGGCAAGCACCTCGATCGTGATGAAGCGCAGCATGGCCTCGGGCTACGCGGGCGTCGACAATCCGCTGTTCTACAAGGAGAACAATCGCATGTTGTTCGGCGATGCGAAGAAAATGCTAGACGAAGTCCTCGTCGTGCTGAAGGCTTGAGGCTATGACGGCGCGCGAGCGCATCCTGCAACGCATCCGCCGCGCACAGGGTCGCGGAGGGCACGGCCCTTCGGCGGCCGAGCGCGAGGCGGTCGGCACTTACCTGCGTGCGCATCCGCGCGGTCCGCTACCCGAGGTGGCGGGCGATCTGGTCGCGCGTTTTTGCGACCGGGCGCGTGCCGCGTCGAGTACCTGGGATCGTGTGGCGCGCATCGAGGCGGCACCGGCGGCGGTGCGACGCTACCTCGACGCGCAGGACCTGCCGACTGCGGGATGCGTCTGGCCCGACCTCGCGGGCATGGACTGGGCGGGCGCCGGGCTTGTTCTTGCCCCGCGGGCCGCGCAGGGCGACGACCCGATCGGGGTGACCGGCGCGTTCTGCGCGCTGGCCGAAACCGGAACCCTGATGCTGGTGTCGGGTCCGGGGACGCCGGCGAGCGTCAGCCTGCTGCCCGAAACGCACGTTGCCATCGTGCTAGTGACGCGCATCGTTGCGCACATGGAGGCCGGCTGGGATCTGGCGCGCGACGAACTGCGGATCCTGCCGCGTGCGGTAAATTTCATCTCCGGCCCATCGCGTACGGCCGACATCGAGCAGACGCTGGTCCTCGGGGCGCACGGCCCCTACCGGTTGCACATCGTTCTGGTAGGCTGAGCGCGGCCGCGCGCCGCACCGCGCCATGTGCGAGGCGCCTCGCCGCGGCCCTACCAACCGACCTCTGGACGACATGACGAGCCCGACGGACCGCGCCCTGAGCTTCGAGTTGCTGCGCGATTCGGTCGCCGAAGGCATCCGCGCGCTGCGCGGACCCGTCGCGCGCAGCCTTCCGCCGCAAACGCTCAAGATCGGAATGTCGGCGCGCCTGTACCACCCGCCGCCGGGCGCAAAGGGGATCGCGGGAAGAACCCAGCAGTACCTCGAGCAGTCGGCGGCGCACTGGATCATGTCGCGCAACGTTCTCGTGCTGATGGTGCCCACGGTTGACAAAGATGGGCTGCTGCATCGAAGCGAAATACGGATCTCCGATTACGCGCGCTCGCTCGATGGTCTCGTGCTGCAGGGCGGCTCGGACGTCAGTCCGCTGACCTACGGCGAGGAGCCGCTCGATCGCCGTTGGGCCGGCGACCGGCTGCGCGATGTCTACGAGATCGAGCTGGTGCATGAATTCATCGAAGCCGGCAAACCCGTGCTCGGCATCTGCCGTGGCTTGCAGATCATTAACGTCGCATTCGGTGGCACGCTCTACCAGGACATCGAGACCCAGGTGCCAGGGGCGATGCAGCACATTACGGATGCCTACGAGCGCCATCAGCACGATGTTTCGATCGTGCCGGGCTCCGGACTTGCGCGTCTCTATCCGGGCGTAGAGCGAGGGCGGATCAATTCGATTCATCATCAATCGATCAAGCAGCTCGGTCGCGGGCTGGCGGTCGAGGCGCGCGCCGATCCCGATGGCGTGATCGAGGCCATCCGGCATACCGACAAACGCTACGTTTTTTCAACCCAGTGGCACCCGGAGTTCCATGCGCCGGGGGACGAATCCGTGCTGCCGAGCGCGCCGCTCCTAGACGAGTTCCTGCAGGCAGCGCGGGGACGCTGACCGCGGCGCACGCAACATGCAGCTCGGTTACCTGCCGCAGTTCCCGCCCGCGCTGACGCAGCCCATTCTGTTCGGCGCATTGCTCGCGGCGGGCTTGCTCGCCGGTGAGGCCGTCCGGCGCTACGCGTCGCTACCTCGCATCACGGGGTACGCCCTGGCCGGTATCGTGCTCGGACCGCAGATCTCGGGCCTGCTTGGACCCGACGCGCTCGAGACCGCACGCGTGCTGATCGACCTGTCGATCGGCCTGATTGTCTTCGAGCTTGGCTTTCGCTTCGATCAAGTCTGGCTGAAACGCAACCGCTGGCTCTTCGTCGCGGCACTGGCCGAGAGCGTGCTCTGTTTTCTCGCCATCCATCTCGTGCTGCTGTACCTCGGCTTCCAGGCGCTGCATGCAGCGAGTGCGGCGGCGATCGGTACGGCGACCTCGCCAGCGGTCGTCATGCTGGTCGCACACGATCAGCGCGCCGAGGGCCAAATCACCGAGCGCATGCTCCTGTTTACTGCGGTCAACAGCATATTCGCCTACGTTGCACTGACGCTGCTGCTGCCGTTTCTGCGCTTGGAGCACGCGACAAACTGGGCACTGGCGGTGCTGCACCCGATTTACCTTCTCGTGGGTTCGGCGCTCGTCGGATTCATTGCCTGTGGCGTGATGCTCGGACTCGCGCGCTGGGTCGGCAAGCGTGAAGATCGCCAATTCGTTTTGCTCGTCGCGCTGGTGGTGTTGACGGTGGGCGTTGCGCGTGCACTCAACCTGTCCGTGATGGTCGCCCTCGTCATGCTCGGCATGCTGGCGCGAAATCTCGATCGACGCCATGTCCTCATGCCGCTGCGCGCAGGTCATGGCGGGCAGCTCTTTTTCGTCATTCTGTTTGTCCTTACCGGCGCGAGCCTGGAATTCGGTGCGCTGGCGACGGCTGGCGTCGCTGTCGCCTGTTTCATCGTCGCGCGTTTTCTCGGCAAAGCGGTCGCGATCTACGCATTCTCCGCTGCGACCGGCCTGCGCAGACGTGGCGCAGGGCTGCTGTCAGTCGCGTTGCTGCCGATGTCCGGGCTCGCGGTGGTCATGTTGCACGACGCCCAGAGCCTCGTCCCGGGCCTGCGTGAGGAACTCGGCGCAATCGTCCTTGCGGCAATCGCGATCCTGGAGTTCGCGGGGCCAGTGGCCACGCAGATAGCGCTGCGGCGTGCCGGCGAAACGCGACCCGAGCCGCACGATGGCTGAACACGGGGTTGATGAGCGGCAGTTTCGGCGCTCGGCGCAGATGAGCGTAGGGATCGAACTCGAGCTCCAGCTGGTGCGTGCACGCGACTTCGATCTCTCGCGCGACGCAGCCGATCTGATTGAGCGCCTCGAAAAGCGCGCGCTGTCGGGGGCGGTCAAACCCGAGATCACCGAGGGAATGATCGAGCTGAACTCGTCGGTACACGATTACTATCCGCCACTGCTCGAAGAGTTGCGCGCGATGCGCGATGCCGTCGTCGAGGACGCGGGAATCCTCAATCTCTACGTGTCTGGCGGCGGGTCGCACCCGTTTCATGACTGGACCGAGCGACGCATCACGCCAAGCGAGCGATTCAACGTGTTATTTGAACGCTACGGCTACCTCGCGAAACAGTTCACGGTCTTCGGGCAGCACGCGCACATCGGCTGCGCGGATGGCGACGAGGCGGTGTACCTGGTGCACATGCTGACGCGCTATGTGCCGCATTTCATCGCGCTCTCGGCGTCTTCGCCGTACTACCAGGGTGAGGATACGTCGTTCCAGTCCTCTCGCTTGACGGCGGTGAGCGCGTTCCCGCTCGCCGGCCACATGCCCTTCGTCGCCGACTGGGCGGCGTTTCTCGAGTATTACGACAAGATGCGCAGTTTCGGAATCGTCGGCAGCATGAAGGACTTCTACTGGGATATTCGTCCCAAGCCGGAATACGGCACGATCGAGATTCGCGTCTTCGACACCCCGGTCACGGTCGAGCGCGCCGCACAGCTGGTGGCCTATGCGCAGGCGCTCGCTGCCTACCATCTCGCCGAGCGTCCCTGCGAGGCTGCGCGCGCGGTCTACCTCGTCAACGGCTACAACCGTTTCGAGGCCTGCCGTTACGGATTCCACGGCGAGATGGTCGAACCCTATGCGGCGCGCAAGAAGCGCATCGGTGAGGATATCCTGGAGACGATCGCGCTGGTCACGCCACATGCGGCGCGCTTCGGCGCCGGGGAAGCGCTCGCCGCGCTTGCCGACGTTGTGCGCCATGGCCGCTCGGATGCAGACTGGCTGCGCAGCCATCGGGGCAAGACGGGTGCGCTCGAGGACGTCGTGCGCGAAAGCGCGGCGCGCTGGGCGAGGGCCCCGGACGGGGACGCCTGATCGGTTTGGCCGCCCGCGCGGCGGGCGGCTAGAATTCCCGCGGTTCTCAACGGGATCGGATAATCGCCATGCTGCGAATCGCGAGCCTCTTCGTCGCGCTGTTCGTGTTCTGGGTACTCATGTCGGGAATGTTCGCGCCGTTCGAGCTCGGCTTGGGCGCGATGTCCGTGATCGCGGTCACCTGGCTGGCACGCCACATGGAAGTAGCCGATCGTGAAGGGCACCCGGCGCATTTGCGCCTCGTCGCGGTCCTGAGTTACTGGATATGGCTGTTCAAGGAGATCTGGATCTCCGGCCTCAAGGTGGCGCGCATCATTCTGGACCCGCGCCTGCCGATCAGCCCGACGCTGGTGCGCTTTCGGCCGTCGCGGGAGACCGCGGTTGGCCTGGCCACGCATGCCAACTCGATCACGCTGACGCCGGGAACGATCACCGTGCAGGCGAATCACCAGGAATTCCTTGTCCATGCGTTGACGCGCGAGGGCGCCGCCGGGGTGGTCGAAAGCGAGATGAACCGCCGCGTTCGGCATTTCGAAGGCAGCGACTGAATGTTCGCGGCGGCATCGGTCGCGCTCCTGGTGGCGCTTTCTCTCATACTTGTCCGGGCCTTCAAGGGGCCGACGGTCTTCGATCGGGCGCTGTCAGCCAATACGATCGGGACGATCGCCGTGCTGCTCCTCGCCGTCATCGGCTTTCTCACCGGCCGACCTGATTTTCTCGACCTCGCACTTGTCTATGGTTTTCTGAATGTGGTCGGCACGATCGCGGTGCTCAAGTTCTTTCATGTTGGCGACTTGGGCGACCCGGGTGACGAGGAGGGCGTGGACTGATGCTGCTTGATGCCATCTCCTGGATACTCCTGATTGTCGGCGGCGCGTTCTGCGTGATCGGGGCGGTCGGGCTGCTGCGCATGCCGGATTTCTTCACCCGCACGCAC
>JAQBBQ010000239.1:0-33473 GCA_032125995.1 Betaproteobacteria bacterium
TCTGCGGCCCTCGGGCACCGAACCGGTGCTGCGGGTGATGGTTGAAGGCGAGCCGCGCGAGCGCGTCCAGCAGACCGCGGAGTCGATCGCCAGCGCGGTGCGCGCCGCGGCAGGGGGCTGAGGCCCCTATCAGCTGTCGGATTCCGCATCTCCTGTCGGAGCGCGGTGTGAGGGACTCGGGCGAGGCGGCATTACCGGCCGGCGCCTCACGGTCCGGACATGGGCCGATGTCATATTCCTGTAACAGACCGAGCGTACGATCGACGCCACGCTTTGGAATCTTTAGGAAAAAGAGTTCATGTTGAGACCATCACTCCGCTCGGTCGCTGCGGCCGCCACACTGACGTTCGCTACGTACGTAGCGGTTGCCGCCGACATCACCGGCGCCGGCGCGACCTTCCCCTATCCGATCTACGCCAAGTGGGCCGATGCCTACAAGAAAGCGACCGACAACGGCATGAACTATCAATCGATCGGCTCGGGCGGCGGCATCAAGCAGATCCGCGCCAGGACCGTGCATTTCGGCGCCTCGGACAAGCCGCTCTCGGCAGCCGATCTGGCCAAGGACGGCATGCTGCAGTTCCCGGCGATCATGGGGGGCGTGGTTCCGGTCTACAACGTCAAGGGCGTCAGCGCGGGGCAGCTCACGCTGAGCGGCGCGGTGTTGGCCGACATCTACCTCGGCAAGATCAAAAAGTGGAACGATCCGGCGATCGTGAAGCTGAGCCCGGGCCCCAAGCTGCCGGACAAGGCGATTTCGGTGGTGCACCGCGCGGACGGCTCGGGCACCACGTTCCTGTTCACCAACTATCTGTCGAAGGCGAGCCCGGCATGGAAGTCGGCGGTGGGCGAGGGCACGGCGGTAAAGTGGCCGACCGGTGTCGGCGGCAAGGGCAACGAGGGCGTGGCGAATTACGTCGGCCGCATCGCCGGCTCGATCGGCTACGTCGAGTACGCCTACGCGAAGCAGAACAAGCTCGCGCACGCGAAGATGGTCAATCACGACGGTGGCGTGGTGGCGCCGACGCAGGATGCGTTCAGGGCCGCGGCCGCAGGCGCGGACTGGGCGGGCACACCCGGCATGGCCGTCATCCTGACCGATCAGCCCGGCAAGGACAGCTGGCCGATCAGCGGCGCGTCGTTCATCCTGATGCACGTCAAGCAGGACAATCCCGCGGGAGCGAAGGAAGTGCTGAAATTCTTCGCGTGGGCGTTCAAAAACGGCGGCCAGATGGCGGCGGCGCTCGACTACGTCGCGATGCCGGCGCCTGTCGTCAAGCTGATCGAGACGAAGTGGAAGGACATCAAGGACGGGTCCGGAAAGTCCGTGTATTGAGTTGGTCTTCCGCGGGCTGCGCCGGCAGCGGGCGCGGCGCGTTCACGCGAGGGCGGTCCTGGAACCGCCCTTTTTTGTTGAGATCCGATGATCCGCTTAGAATGCGTGCCGAACGCCGTCCGACACTGCTGCCGTTGCCCGTCATCCCGAACATGAGCCGCGTCCTGCGATGAGCGCGATCGCAGACCGCGTGCTATCGACGCAGCACGTCGCGCAGGCGCCCTGGAAGGACGTCGCATTCGAGAACCTGACGCGCTTTTTCGCGCTGATCGTCTTCAGCATCCTGCTCGCGGTCCTGGTCACGCTGGCCATCGGCAGCGAACTCACGCTCAGAAAATACGGCTTCGGCTTTCTCTGGAGCGCCGAATGGGACCCCGTCCAGGAGGAATTCGGCGCCCTGGTGCCGATCTACGGCACGCTGGTGACCTCGCTCATCGCGATGCTGATCGGCGTGCCGGTGAGCTTCGGGATCGCACTGTTCCTGACCGAACTGTCGCCGCCCTGGCTGCGGCGGCCGCTCGGCACCGCAATCGAGCTGCTGGCGGGAATTCCGTCGATCATCTACGGCATGTGGGGCCTGTTCGTGTTCGTGCCGCTGTTTCAGTCGCAGCTGCAGCCCTTTCTGATCGACACGCTGGGCGAGCTTCCGCTGCTCGGGACGCTCTTCGAAGGTCCGCCGCTGGGGATCGGGATGCTCACCGCGGGCCTGATCCTGTCGATCATGGTGATCCCGTTCATCGCGGCGGTGATGCGCGACGTGTTCAATTTGGTGCCGCCGCTGCTCAAGGAATCCGCCTACGGGTTGGGCGCGACGACCTGGGAGGTGGTCTGGCGCGTGGTGCTGCCTTACACCAAGGTCGGTGTGATCGGCGGGGTCATGCTGGGGCTCGGCCGCGCGCTTGGCGAGACCATGGCCGTCACCTTTGTCATCGGCAATGCGCACCGCCTGTCGGCCTCGCTCATGGCGCCGGGAAACAGCATTGCCTCCGCGCTTGCCAACGAGTTCACCGAGGCGGTCGGTGACCTCTACTACGCGGCGCTGATCGAACTGGGGCTGATCCTGTTTCTGATTACGACGATCGTGCTGGCGCTCTCGAAGCTGCTCCTGATGCGTCTGGCTCGAGGCGAGGGGACGCGGACCTGAGGTCCACCCGCATGAGCGCCATCAACCCGGGCAATGCCCTCTATCGCGCACGCAAGCGCATGAACGTTGCGATGATGATCCTCTCGGCGCTCACGCTCGCGTTCGGCCTGTTCTGGCTGGTCTGGATTCTGGCCACGCTGCTCACGGAGGGGGGTAGCGCGCTGCTGCGCGTCTCGTTTTACACCCAGATGACGCCGCCGCCGGGCAGCGACGGCGGTCTGGCGAACGCGATCGTTGGCAGCCTCGTCATCGTCGGCGTCGGCACGCTACTCGGCACGCCGATCGGCATCCTCGCGGGTACCTATCTGGCGGAGTTCGGCAAGCGCAGCCGCCTCGCCAGCGCCACGCGCTTCTTGAACGACGTGCTGCTCGCTGCGCCGTCGATTGTCATCGGCCTGTTCGTCTACGCGGTGTTCGTTGCGCAGGTCAAGCACTTCTCGGGCTGGGCAGGGGCACTCGCGCTCGGGCTGATCGTGATCCCGGTCGTCGTCCGCACCACGGACGACATGCTACGCCTCGTGCCGAACAGCCTGCGTGAGGCGGCCGCTGCACTCGGCTGCCCCGCGTGGAAGATGATTACACTGGTGACCTACCGCGCGGCGCGCACCGGTATCCTTACTGGCATCCTGCTCGCGGTCGCGCGCGTGAGCGGCGAAACGGCGCCGCTGCTGTTCACTGCGCTAAACAACCAGTTTTGGTCCACCAACCTGAATGCGCCCATGGCCAATTTGCCAATGGTGATCTTCCAGTTTGCAATGAGTCCCTACGAGGACTGGAATCGTCTGGCCTGGGGCGGCGCCGCGCTCATCACCCTGGCGGTGCTGTTTCTCAACATCCTAGCGCGTGCGCTGTTCAGGAAGGGAGACTGAGAGGACCGATGACGGATTCCGCTCCCAAGAGACAAGCCATGCGCATGGAGGTGCCGGCGCGCAGTGAAGCGACCATCGACCCCGTGGCGAAACTGCAGGTACGCAACCTCGATTTCTACTACGGCGCGTTTCACGCCCTTAAGTCCGTCACGCTGGACGTGCCCGAGCGCCGCGTGACTGCATTCATCGGTCCGTCCGGCTGCGGCAAGTCGACGCTCCTGCGCACCTTCAACCGTATGTATTCCCTCTACCCAGAGCAGCGCGCGGAGGGCGAAGTGCTGATGGATGGCGAGAATCTGCTCGATGCCAAGCAGGACGTGGCGCTCCTGCGCGCCAAGGTCGGCATGGTGTTTCAAAAAGCAACGCCATTTCCGATGTCCGTCTACGAAAACATCGCGTTCGGCGTTCGACTGTTTGAACGCCTCGGCCGGCGTGACATGAACGAGCGTGTCGAATGGGCGCTCACGCGCGCGGCGCTGTGGGGCGAGGTGAAGGACAAGCTCAATCAAAGCGGCAACAGCCTGTCCGGCGGACAGCAGCAGCGCCTGTGCATTGCACGCGGGATCGCCATCCGCCCGGAGGTGCTGCTGCTCGACGAACCCTGTTCGGCGCTCGACCCGATTTCGACGGCGCGCATCGAGGAGCTGATCCATGAGCTGAAGAACGACTACACGGTGGTGATCGTCACGCACAACATGCAGCAGGCGGCGCGCGTCTCGGACTTCACCGGATACATGTTTCTCGGCGAGCTGGTCGAGTTCGACGTCACCGACACGATCTTCATCAAGCCGAAGATGCAGCAGACCGAGGATTACATCACGGGCCGCTTCGGCTGAGTCGGTCCGTTTCCGCGACGCCCACACCGATGTCCAGCGCCGCAATCCCGCTCGCGCGAGCGCTCGCGCTGTATCGCGCCATGGCGCGCATCCGCGCCTTCGAAAACGCCGCCGAGGCGGCCTCCAAGGGTGGCGTCGCCGCATTCGGCGCGAGCCTGACGCAGGCCAAGGTGCGCGGCCCGCTGCACCTGTCGACCGGCCAGGAGGCGGTCGCCGCGGGCGTCTGTGCGCACCTGACGACCGAGGACCTGCTGACCTCGACGCACCGCGGCCACGGCCACACCATCGCGAAAGGCGCCTCGATCGAGCCCATGATGTGCGAGCTGTTCGGGCGCGCTACTGGCACCAACGGTGGCAAGGGCGGCTCGATGCACATCGCCGATTTCTCGGTCGGCATGCTCGGCGCGAACGGCGTGGTCGCCGCCGGCATCCCGATCGCGGTCGGCGCCGCGCACGCCCTGCGCCTGCGCGCACCCAATGCCCTGGTGGCCTGCTTCTTCGGCGACGGCGCGGTTAACCGCGGACCGTTTCTCGAGGGTCTGAACTGGGCCAGCATCCACCGGCTGCCGGTGCTGTTCGTCTGTGAGGACAATCGCTGGTCGGCGACGACCGCGACCGGGGCGATGACCGCAGGCGAGGGTGCGCTCGCGCGGGCGCAGGCGATCGGCGTGCCCGGACTGGTGGTGAATGGCAACGACGTCTTCGCAGTCGACGCGGCCGCCGCGACGCTGACCGCGCAGATCCGCGCTGCCGGTGGGCCGCGCTTTCTGCATGCCGTCACCTATCGCCTCAAAGGGCATGTGTCGGTGGACGCGGCGGGCTACCGCAGTCACGACGAGCTCGCGCGGGCGCTCGAACAGGACCCGCTCGAACTGGCAACGATCCGAATCGCAGCCATCGGGGGCGATCGCGCTGCCCTTGCGGTGATCGATGTCGAGGCGCAGGCCGAAGTCGCCGCAGCCGTGGCGGTTGCGGACGCCGCGCCCTGGCCGCAGGACACGGCCGCCTATACCGACATCCAGGATACGGGAGCCGGGCGATGGCGCGAATGAATTACGCCCAGGCCGCTTGCGACGCCCTGCATGACGCAATGCAGCGCGATGCGCGCGTCGTTGCGCTCGGCGAGGATGTCGGCCGAGGCGGCATCTTCGGCCAGTACCGCGGCCTGCAGCAGACCTTCGGCGCGGACCGGGTCATCGACACGCCGATCTCGGAGGCGACGATCATGGGCGCTGCGGTCGGCATGGCGCTTGCGGGGCTGCGGCCCGTGGTCGAGATGCGCGTGGTGGACTTTGCGCTCTGCGCGATGGACGAGATCGTCAACCAGGCCGCCAAGGCGCGTTACATGTTCGGCGGGCAGGGCCGTGTGCCGCTCGTCGCACGCATGCCGATCGGCATGTGGCAGGGATCGGCCGCGCAGCACTCGCAAAGCCTCGAGGCCTGGTTCGCGCACGTGCCGGGCCTCGTTGTCGTTGCGCCGGCGACACCGCACGACAACCATGCGCTGCTTGCTGCAGCGATTGCCTGCGGCGATCCGGTGATTTACATGGAGCACAAGGAGCTGTGGGGGCTGGAAGGTGACGTCGAACCGGCGCGCAGCGAACGCCTGGGCGCCGCCGCAGTGTGCCGCGCGGGGCGCGACGTGACCCTGGTAACCTGGTCGCGCATGGTGCATGAGGCGCTTCGCGCAGCCGAGGACGCGCAGGCCGAAGGTCTGTCGATCGAGGTGATCGACCTGCGCACAATCTGGCCGTGGGATCGGGAGACGGTATTCGCCTCGGCGCGCAAGACCGGTTGTCTACTGGTCGCGCACGAGTCGGTACAGGTCGGCGGGTTCGGCGCCGAGATCGCCGCCGCCGCGGCTGAGACGCTCGGCGTGCGGGTTCGGCGCCTCGGCGCACCGCGTATTCCGGTCGGCTATGCGAAGACGCTCGAAGACGTGTCGCGCGTGACGCCGGAGGCGATTCTCGGAGCCGCACGCGCGCTCGCCTCGGCGTGAAGCCGATCGTCAGCGTGGAAAGCGTGACGGACCTCGGCCCCGAGGTGCGTGGCGCGGTGCTCGTCGCGGGGTCGCACGGCGGACGGATCGCCGGGTATTACGCGGCCAGGGCGGGTGCGCACGCGGTCATTCTGAACGACGCAGGCGTCGGCAAGGATGGCGCCGGGATTGCGGCGCTGGGTGAGCTTGAGGCGATCGGAATGGCCGCGGCGACGGCCGCGCATACGAGTGCGCGAATCGGCGACGGCGCCGACATGCTGGTGCGCGGCCGGGTCAGTCACGTCAATGCGCGGGCGGCGCACTGCGGTGTTGTGCGCGGCCTGTCCGTGCGTGATGCCGCGGTCATGTTGAGCGCCGCGCCAGCGCCGCATTCTGCGCCGCGCGAATACACCGAGGGGCGCACGCTGCTTGCCGCCGGCCCGCCCGAAATCTGGGGTCTCGACTCGCTCGGCCTGGTGGTCGACGCCGACGCGGGGCGCATTCTCGTAATCGGGTCGCACGGCGCGTTGCAGGGCGGGCGGCCGGAATCCGCACTCCGCGTGAGCGCGCGCGCGGCGGTGTTCAATGACGCCGGCATTGGCGCGGACGGCGCCGGCCTGACTCGTTTGCCTGTGTTGTCTGCGCAGGGGATCCCGGCAGCCACGGTCGATTGCATGAGCGCGCGCATCGGCGATTGCCGCTCGATGTGGGCGACCGGGGTGATCTCGCAGGTCAACGCGGCGGCGGCGCAGCGCGGCGCGCGGAGCGGGCAGACGGTGGCGGCCTTCGTAGCCTGTGCCGAGCGGCGCATTTGATCTGGATGAACGTTTGGCCGCATCCGGCCGGTGTAAGCTCGCCCGTAAACTTCGCGAACCATGGAAACAATCACCTGTGACGTAGCGATTCTCGGTGCCGGCGGCGCGGGTTTGCGCGCCGCAATCGCCATTGCGCAGGCCGATCCCGGGCTGCGCGTCGCGCTGATTTCCAAGGTTTATCCGATGCGCAGTCATACCTGCGCAGCCGAGGGCGGCGCGGCCGGGGTGATCAAGGCCGACGACAGCCTGGATCATCATTTCAACGACACCGTGGGCGGCGGCGACTGGTTGTGCGATCAGGATGCAGTCGACGTCTTGGTGCAGGAAGCGCCCAAGGAATTGCTCCAACTCGAGCATTGGGGCTGCCCCTGGAGTCGCGAGGCCGACGGTTCGGTCGCGGTGCGGCCCTTTGGTGGGATGAAAAAACAGCGCACCTGGTTTGCCGCCGACAAGTCGGGTTTCCACATCCTGCATACGCTGTTCCAGACCTCGCTGCAGTTTTCCTCGATCCAGCGCTTCGACGAGTTCTATGCAACCGCGCTGCTGGTCGACGACGGCCGCTGCCAGGGTTTGACCGCGATCGAAATGCGCAGCGGGCAGATGCGCCAGTTTCGCGCGCGCGCGGTGATCATTGCCGGCGGTGGCGCGGGTCGCATGTTTCCCTTTACGACCAACGGCGCGATCAAGACCGGCGATGGCATGGCGCTCGCCTACCGTGCCGGCGTGCCGTTGAAGGACATGGAGTTCGTGCAATACCACCCGACCGGCCTGCCGAGTACCGGTACCTTGCTGACCGAGGCTTGCCGCGGCGAGGGCGGGGTGCTGCTCAACAAGAACGGTCGGCGCTTTCTGCAGGATTACGGCATGGGGCCGGAAACGCCGTTGGGCCGACCCGTGCTGAAGACCATGGAACTCGGCCCACGCGACCGCGTGAGTCAGGCGTTCTGGCATGAGCAGAAGAAGGGCAACATGCTGCCGACCCAATGGGGCGATGCCATGCTGCTCGACATGCGGCATCTGGGCGAAAAGACGATCAATGAGCGCCTGCCCCTGGTACGCGATATGTCGATCAGCTACATGGGCGTCGATCCGGTCACCGACCCGGTGCCGGTGAGACCGGTGGTGCACTACATGATGGGTGGCATCCACACCGACATCCGCGCGGCGACGCCGCTTGGCGGCCTGTTCGCCGCGGGCGAATGCGCCTGCGTCAGCGTAAACGGCGCCAACCGTCTCGGCTCGAACTCGCTGACCGAGTTGTTGGTGTTCGGCAAACGCGCCGCCCTGAGCGCGATCGAATACCTCGCGACAGGCGCACGGCCCGGCACCGACACCGCGCTCGAGGCAGCTGCACAGCGGGCGCAGGCGCGGGTTCGCGCATTGTTCCAGCGTAGCGGTGGCAGCGAATCGATCGCCGGGCTGCGCCGGGAGATGATGCAAACGCTGGAGCAGAATGCGGGCATCTATCGTAGCGGCGAGGGCCTGGCGCAGGCCAACGCCAAACTCGCCGAGTTGCGCCGGCGCTACGCAAATATCGAGTTGCACGACAAGTCCAATGTCTACAACACCGATCTGCTGCAGGCGCTCGAACTCGAGTCGATGCTCGATTGCGCGGAGGCGGTCACGGTGAGCGCGCTGGAACGCGAGGAATCGCGCGGTGCGCACCAGCGGCTCGATTTCGTTGCACGCGACGATGCGCGCTACCTCAAGCATTCGCTCGCCCACTATCAGGGCAGCGGGGCGCCGCGCGTCGAATACCTGGACGTCGTGATCACCAAATCGCAACCCGGCGTGCGCGACTACTCCGGAGACCACGAATGAGCGAGCGCGTGGTGGAACTCGAGGTGCTGCGCTACAACCCGGAAACCGACAGCGCGCCGCATTTCCAGCGCTATGCCGCGAACTGCCGCGAGGAATGGGTGGTGCTCGACGCGCTGAACTACGTGAAGGAATACCTCGATCCGACGCTCAGCTACCGGTGGTCCTGCCACATGGCGGTGTGCGGCAGCTGCGGCATGATGATCAACGGCGAGCCCAAGCTCGCGTGCAAGGCATTCCTGCGCGATTACCCGGGCGTGATTCGGGTCGAGCCGCTGGCACACTTTCCGATCGAGCGTGATCTGGTGACGGTGATCGACGATTTCGTCGCCAAGCTGGCCCGCGTCAAGCCCTATCTGATTCCGAAGGAAGTGAGGTCCCTCGACGCAGGTGAATACCGGCAGACGCCGGCCCAGCTCAAGCGCTACAAGCAGTTCACGCTCTGCATCAACTGCATGCTGTGTTACGCCGCGTGTCCGGAATACGGTCTGATTCCGACGTTCATCGGCCCCGCCGCGATCTCGCTCGCCCACCGCTATAACCAGGATTCCCGCGACGGCGGGCGCGCCGAGCGCGAGGAGGAAATCGCAGCGACCGAAGGGGTATGGGACTGTTCGTTTACCGGCGCCTGCTCCGAGGTCTGTCCCGAGCATGTGGATCCCGCCGCGGCCCTGCAGCAGGTGAAGATCAAGAGCACCATCGACTGGTACGTCGCGCACACGATGCCATGGCTGAACCGGTAACCCGCAAACCCTACGTACGCGCCGTGCCGCGGACGTGGTTTCTGCGCCATCCGCGCTATGTGCGCTACATGGCGCGCGAGTTTTCGTGCCTGTTCATCGGCGCCTATACCCTCCTGCTGGTCGTCGGCCTTAAGCGGCTCACGGAAGGACCCGAGGCCTACGCGGACTTCCTCGACGCGCTCGGCACGCCCCTCGCGATCGCGTTTCATCTGCTCGCGCTGATGTTCTCGGCATATCACAGCATCACCTGGTTCAGGCTGACCCCGAAGGCACTGCCGGTGCAGATCGGGGACCGCTTTCTGCCGGATGGCCTGATTGCCGGCGCGCATTACGCCGGTTGGGCACTCGTGTCGCTCGTCGTGCTCTGGCTGGCCGGGGCGTTTTGACGATGGCCAAATCGAACAAGCCGATTGTTTGGGGGCCTTTCGCAGCGGGTGGCACGCTGACCGCCTTCCTGACGCCGGCGCTGATCGTTCTGACTTTGCTCGCTGGGCTCGGGCATTCCCCCGATCTGCTTGCCTACGAGGCGCTGCGTGCGTTCGCGGCGCACGGCGTGGTGAAACTCGGCCTCGTGGTCTTGGTTTTTCTGTCGTTGTGGAGCGCCGCCCATCGCCTGCGCATCACCTGCTACGACCTCGGCCTGCGCGCGGACACCCTGGTGGCGACACTGGTTTATGCTGTCGCCATCGCGGGGACGGTCGCCGCAGGCGTCGCGCTGCTGCGGCTGACCTCGGCCTGATTGACAGGGGCCTGGGGCGTCGATAGTTTTGCCCCGAAGTCGAACAACATAATGTGGGTGGGGGCTGCCTTGCCCGGACCAGAGGAGGGATCGCGCCGATGAATCCACCGCCAATTGCGACGCGCGAGGTTGCGCGCGAAGAACGGTTCAGCGACGTCTGGGCGCAGCAGCTCGACAACGTCTTCGCGGACGTTGCGCCGTACTACGATCGCGCCAACGCCGTCGCCAGCCTCGGGCTGTGGAACTGGCTCCTGCGTCGCTTCATGGCGACGATCCAAATCCATCCGAACGAGCGTGTGCTGGATGTTTGCGCCGGCACCAATGCGGTCGGCATCGCGTTGCTCGCGCGCGAGCCGAGCCTCGACCTGCACGCCATGGACCGTAGCGCCGAGATGCAGGCAGTCGGGCGGCAGCGCGCCGAGGCGAATGGATTTCGCCTCCATAGCACCATCGGCGACGTGCACGAGCTGCCGTTTCCGGACAACCATTTCGACGTTGTGACGCTGCAGTGGGCCTCGCGTCACCTGCGGGTCAAGCGGGTGCTGAGCGAGATCCGCCGCGTGCTCAAGCCTGGCGGGCGCTTCCATCATTGCGACATGCTGCGGCCTGCCAACCCGGTGGTCGAGAAGCTGTACTACGCCTACCTGCGCTTCTGCCTCGCGTTCACCGGGTTCCTGTTCCGCAGTGGTCCTGAAGCGCTGAACTGCAAGAAATACTTCATCAACGCGCTCGAAATGTTCTACTCGGCAGACGAACTGTCGATCGTGCTCGAGGAAATCGGCTTTAGCGACGTTTCGTACAGAAAGATCTTTGCCGGCATGATCGGCATGCATCGGGCGGTGAAACCCGCGGCGAGTTGAGCGCCGCGGCTCGCGCCCGGCGCCGGCGGTTCGAGCGGAATCCGCGCCGATGGACCGCGCCGGGCATCTGGCTGCGCTGAACGGAAAGCTTCTCCGTACGTTCAGCCGGCGTACCATCGATGCGCTGCGCGCCGCCTCGGCGCTGCGCCTGGTGCTGCCGCAGGTCGAGCCGCTGCTCGCGCTGAACGTCGAAAAGGAGGTGCGCAAGGACGCGCTCGTGTTCCGCGCCGCCGCCGCCGTGGTCGCGGCGGGCGCAGTGCCCGACAGTGCGGTCGCCGAACGCGTGCTCGAGGCGACCCAGTTGATCGACCGCGAGTTTCTGCGCCGCTTGGACGACTTTCCGCTGCGCCTCGAGATCTCCTATGCGCGCGTGGCGCCGGTTCGCCTGCGGCGTATCGAGCGGCTGCTGCAGGCTGCGTTTCGGCTGCTCGTTGACTGGCCGCCGCGGACGTCGTTGCGTGCCGTCCTGCAGGCGGCGCAGCCGCGCGAAAGTTTCGAACAGCTGATCCTGGCGCTGTTGCGCCTCTACGCGGAGGAAACGGCTGCGCTGACCACTGCCGTACGGCTGCCGATGCTGCTCACGCCGCTCGCCGAGCGTCTGGCCGGGCGCGTCGACAAAACGATGTCCAGCGTCGCGCTACGTCTCGCGCGTGACGCGACCGCACTGGCCTACCGCCGTCCCGGGACGAAGGAGCCTTGAGGGCAGGGCTAAATGGTGCTCCGCAGGTCGTTTGCTGCGCCGCCAGAAATGACCGCAACTAATTGATCTCTCGACTCCTTTTTCGTTGACCGAGCATGGGTCGCAGGGTAGACTTCGCCGGTTATTCGATGGGACAGGCATGCGCGCGCGGCTGGTAGCCGGCAATTGGAAGATGCACGGCAGCCGGGCGGTGAATACAAGCCTGCTCGACGCACTTCTGGCTGGCCTCGGCAAGGCCGGCGCGCAAGGTGCAAACCATGCAGCGCGCGCAGAGTGCGCGGTGTGCGTGCCCTTCCCCTATCTCGAGCAGGTCGCAGACCGCCTCGCGGGATCCGCGATCACATGGGGCGCACAGAACGTGAGCGAGCATGCGGCGGGCGCATTCACCGGTGAAGTCTGCGGGGCGATGCTCGCTGAATTTGGTTGTCGATACGCAATCGTCGGGCACTCGGAGCGCCGACAGCAGTTCGGCGAGACCGACACGCAGGTCGCAGCCAAATTCGGCGCGGCGCAGTTGAGCGGGCTGATCCCCATCCTGTGCGTCGGCGAGACCCTCGAGGCGCGCGAGGCGGGTCGCACCGACGCGGTCGTTGCGGGCCAGCTTGACGCCGTCATCGCGCAGGTCGGTGCGGCGGCGTTCGGACGGGCGGTCGTCGCCTACGAACCGGTCTGGGCGATCGGCACCGGCAAGACTGCGACCGCGGACCAGGCGCAGGCGGTGCACGCCTTCCTGCGCGGGCGGCTCGCCGCGCAGGATGCGTCGGTCGCACGGGGGTTGCGGATTCTTTATGGTGGCAGCGTGAAGCCGGCGAATGCAGCGTCGACCTTCGCGATGCCGGATGTGGATGGCGGATTGGTCGGTGGCGCGGCGCTTGTCGCGGACGAGTTTCTGGCGATCGTCGCAGCGGCCAGCGCCAACAATACGAACCGTTGAGGGAACCATGGATTTCTGGATAAAGCTGTTGCTCGCCGCGCACGTCGTCATTGCGCTGAGCATCATTGGGCTCGTGCTGCTGCAGCACGGCAAGGGCGCTGATATGGGGTCTGGATTCGGCGGCGGCGCATCGAGCAGCTTGTTCGGTGCGACGGGATCGGCGAACTTTCTATCGCGCATCACGGCCGGTCTGGCGACGGTATTTTTTCTCTCGAGTCTCGGGCTCGCCTATCTGGCGACGAACAAACCGCAGGCGGCCGGCGGCGTGATGGAAACGATCAAGGAACAACCGAAAACACAGGCTGCGCCGAGTACGGTTCCCGCCGACGTGCCGCAACCGAACGCGGCCACGACAACCGAAGGGTCAACGTCGAAGAAAGTTCCGGAATGAGGGATAATCGCGGCTGAATGAACTATTTGAATCCGCCCACGTGGTGAAATTGGTAGACACGCTAGCTTGAGGGGCTAGTGGCCTAAACAGCCGTAGCAGTTCGAGTCTGCTCGTGGGCACCAGATGCAGCGCCGGGCCCCGGAATGGACGCCGCCCCGCGAGCCGAGAACCACCAGAGATGCTCACCGAGTACTTTCCCATCCTCCTCTTTCTCCTGGTCGGACTCGGCGTCGGCGTCGTGCCCATGGTCCTGGGCCGGCTGCTCGGTCCGCACAATCCCGATCCGGAGAAACTTTCGCCCTACGAATGCGGTTTCGAGGCCTTCGAGGATGCGCGCATGAAGTTCGACGTGCGCTATTACCTCGTTGCGATCCTGTTCATCCTGTTCGACCTCGAGATCGCGTTTCTTTTTCCCTGGGCGGTCGCGCTCAAGGACATTGGCCTGTTCGGGTTCGTGTCGATGATGATTTTCCTCGCCATTCTCGTGGTCGGGTTCGTCTACGAGTGGATGACTGGCGCGTTGGATTGGGAATAGGAGCGCTCGCATGGGCATCGAAGGCGTACTGCAGCAGGGCTTCATCACCACCAGCGCGGACAAGCTGATCAACTGGACGCGTACCGGATCGCTCTGGCCGATGACCTTCGGGCTGGCGTGCTGCGCGATCGAAATGATGCAAACCGGCGCCGCGCGCTACGACCTTGACCGCTTCGGCATCGTATTCCGACCCAGCCCGCGTCAGTGCGACGTCATGATCGTCGCCGGCACGCTGTGCAACAAGATGGCGCCGGCGCTGCGCAAGGTCTATGACCAGATGCCCGAGCCGCGCTGGGTGATTTCGATGGGCTCCTGCGCGAACGGCGGCGGCTACTACCACTATTCGTACTCGGTGGTGCGGGGCTGCGACCGTGTCATCCCGGTGGACATCTATGTCCCCGGGTGTCCACCGACGGCCGAGGCGCTGCTCTACGGCATCATCCAGCTGCAGAACAAGATCAAGCGGACCAACACGATCGCGCGCTAGCGGCCGCCGAACCCGAACCTCGATACCCGACCATGGCCATGCCCCCGCGGTTGCAACGTTTGCATGATCGTCTGCAGAGTGTGCTGGGCGAGCGTGCCGCGGCGCTCGTCGAGCGCCTCGGTGAACTGACGCTGGAAGTCGGGGCGGCCGATTACCGTGCGGTCGCGCAGATCCTGCATGAACATCCCGACCTGCACTTCGAGCAGTTGATCGACCTCTGTGGGATCGACTATTCGACCTACGGCGACCGTGCGTGGCCGCGTGAACGGTTTGCGGTGGCGCTGCAACTGCTGTCGGTCGAGCACAACTGGCGCCTGCGCCTGCGGACGTTCTGCCCGGACGATGCAATGCCCAGGCTCGATTCCGTGATCGAGATCTGGCCGAGCGTCAACTGGTTCGAGCGCGAAGCCTTCGACCTGTTCGGCATCGTGTTCGAGGGTCATCCGGACCTGCGCCGGATCCTGACCGACTACGGCTTCATCGGCCATCCGTTCCGCAAGGATTTTCCGATCTCGGGGTACGTCGAGATGCGCTACGACCCGGAACAGCGGCGCGTCGTCTACCAGCCGGTCACGATCGAGCCACGCGAGGTCACGCCACGCGTGGTTCGCGACGCGGGCTACGGCAAGCCCGAGTAAGCCAATGGCCGAAATCCGCAATTACACGTTGAACTTGGGCCCCCAGCACCCGGCGGCGCACGGCGTGCTCCGGCTGGTACTGGAGATGGACGGCGAGGTGGTGCAGCGCGCCGATCCGCATATCGGACTGCTGCACCGCGCGACCGAGAAGCTGGCCGAGTCGCGCACCTATGTTCAGTCGCTACCGTACATGGACCGGCTCGACTATATCTCGATGATGTGCAGCGAGCATGCGTACTGCATGGCGGTGGAAAAGCTGTTGCAGATCGAGGTGCCGATCCGCGCGCAGTACATCCGCGTCATGTTCGACGAGATCACGCGCATCCTGAACCATATCTTCGGTGTCGCGACGCTCGGTCTCGACCTCGGGGCGATGACCGTTTTCCTCTATGGTTTTCGCGAACGCGAGGACCTGCTCGACTGCTACGAGGCGGTCTCTGGCGCGCGCATGCACGCCGCGTACTATCGCCCTGGCGGCGTCTACCGGGACCTGCCTGACACGATGCCGACCTACCAAGCGCAACACACGCGCAACGCGCGCGCGCTCGAGGACATGAACCGCAACCGGCAGGGTTCGCTGCTCGATTTCATCGAGGACTTCACCGAACGCTTCCCGAAGTGCGTCGATGACTACGAAACGCTGCTGACCGACAACCGCATTTGGAAGCAGCGCACCGTCGGCATCGGTGTGGTCTCGCCCGAACGCGCGCTCGCACGTGGCTTTACCGGGCCGATGCTGCGCGGCTCCGGGATCGCCTGGGACCTGCGCAAGAAGCAGCCCTACGAAGTCTACGACCAGCTGGATTTCGATGTCGTCGTGGGTACGAACGGCGACACCTATGATCGCTACCTCGTGCGTGTCGACGAGATGCGGCAATCGAACCGCATCATCAAGCAGTGCGTGGACTGGCTGCGCCGGAATCCAGGACCGGTGATCAGCGCCGATCTCAAAGTGGCGCCGCCCGCGCGCGTCGACATGAAATTGAACATGGAAGAGCTGATCCATCACTTCAAGCTCTTCACCGAGGGCATGCACGTGCCCGAAGGCGAGGCCTACGCCGGCGTCGAGGGCCCGAAGGGCGAGTTCGGCGTGTACTTCATTTCCGACGGCGCGAACAAGCCCTACCGGATGAAGCTGCGCTCGCCCGCGTTCACCCATCTCTCGGCAATCGACGAGATGGCGCGTGGCCATATGTTGTCCGACACGGTGGCGATCATCAGCACACTCGACATCGTGTTCGGTGAAATCGACCGCTAGGCGAAACCGCATGCTCTCTACTGAAGCCCTGCGCCGGATCGATCGCGAAATCGCGAAATACCCCACGGACCAGAAACAGTCCGCGGTGATGGCGGCGCTGATCATCGCGCAGGACGAGATCGGCTGGCTGGCGACAAAAACGCTCGATGATGTGGCGCACTACCTCGAGATGCCGCCGGTCGCGGTCTACGAGGTCGCGACGTTCTACAACATGTACAACTTGGCGCCGACCGGGACGTACAAGCTCACGCTGTGCACCTGCCTGCCGTGCGGGCTGCAGGGCTCGCTCGACGCCGCCGATCACCTTAAGCAGCGGCTCGGCATCGGATTCAACGAAACGACCCCCGACGGCAGGTTCACGCTGAAAGAGGGCGAATGCATGGGCGCCTGCGCCATGTCGCCCGTCGTCCTCGTCAACAACAAGCGGATGTGCGACTTCATGTCGAAGGAACGGCTCGACGCGCTGATCGACGAGCTCTCGAGGAGCGCTTGAGATGTTGGATTACGGACCCGACGCGATCCTGATGGCCGGCCTGGACGGCGCCAACTGGCGCCTCGCCGACTACGAGCGGCGCGGCGGCTATGGCGCGCTGAAGAAGCTGCTCGCCGAGAAGGTGCCGCCGGCGGACGTGATTACCGAGGTCAAGAAATCGGCGCTGCGCGGGCGCGGCGGCGCGGGTTTTCCCACCGGCCTCAAGTGGTCCTTCATGCCGCGCCAGTTTCCGGGGCCGAAGTACATGGTGTGCAACTCGGACGAAGGCGAGCCGGGCACCTGCAAGGACCGCGACCTGCTGCGCTACAACCCCCATGCGGTGATCGAGGGGATGCTCATCGCCGGCTATGCGACCGGCTCGACCGCCGGCTACAACTACATCCACGGCGAGATCTGGGATTTGTACGAGCGCTTCGAGGAGGCGCTAGGCGAGGCGCGCACGGCGGGCTACCTGGGCGCCAACCTGCTCGGTTCGGATTTCAGTTTCGAGCTCTACGCGCATCCGGGCTACGGGGCCTACATCTGTGGCGAAGAGACCGCGCTGCTCGAATCGCTCGAGGGCAAGAAGGGTCAGCCGCGCTTCAAACCACCGTTCCCGGCCGGCTTCGGTCTGTACGGTAAACCGACGACGATCAATAACACGGAGACCTTCGCCGCGGTGCCGTGGATCATCCGCAACGGCGCCGAGGCCTTCCTCCAGTTCGGTCGGCCCAACAACGGCGGGACGAAGCTGTTTTCGGTTACCGGGCATGTGAACCGGCCTGGAAACTACGAGGTCCGGCTCGGCACACCGTTCGCGAAGCTGCTCGAGATGGCGGGCGGCGTGCGCGACGGGCACAAGCTCAAAGCCGTGATCCCGGGCGGCTCATCGATGCCGGTGCTGCCGGCCGACATCATGCTGGCGACCGACATGGATTACGACTCGATCGCGAAGGCCGGCTCGATGCTCGGATCCGGCGCCGTCATCGTGATGGACGAGACGACCTGCATGGTGCGCGCGCTCGAGCGGCTGTCGTATTTCTACTTCGAGGAGTCCTGCGGACAGTGCACGCCGTGCCGCGAGGGCACCGGCTGGTTGTATCGCGTCGTGCACCGGATCGAGACCGGCAGCGGCCGGCCCGAGGACCTCGCCTTGCTCGACAACGTCGCCGACAACATCGCGGGCCGCACGATCTGCGCGTTAGGCGATGCGGCGGCCCTGCCGGTAAAGAGCTTCATTCAGCATTTCCGGACGGAGTTCGAGCATCACATCGCGCACCGGCGCTGCATGGTGCAGGGGCCGGAGATTGAACCCAAATATGGACGTGCCGGCGCGAGCGCAAGCGCTGGCGGGCACGCTGGCGCGCATGCCAGCGGCGATGTCGTGCAGGCCGCATAGGAACTGACATGGTGAACGTCGAGATCGACGGCAAGACGCTGGAAGTAGAACCGGGAACCAGCGTAATCGAGGCGGCCAACCGCCTCGGCATCTACGTTCCGCATTTCTGCTATCACCGCAAGCTGTCGATCGCGGCGAATTGCCGCATGTGTCTGGTCGAGGTGGAGAAGGCCCCCAAGCCGCTGCCGGCCTGCGCGACGCCGGTGGCCGACGGCATGAAGGTCTGGACCCACTCGCCGACCGCGAAGGCGGCGCAAAACGGCGTCATGGAGTTCCTCCTCATCAATCATCCGCTCGACTGTCCGATTTGCGACGAGGGCGGCGAGTGTCAGCTGCAGGACCTCGCGGTGGGCTACGGCAAGAGCGCGTCGCGTTACACCGAGGACAAGCGGGTCGTACTGGCCAAGGACATCGGACCGCTCGTCTCGGCCGAAGAAATGAGCCGCTGTATCCAGTGCACGCGCTGCGTGCGCTTCGGCCAGGAGATCGCCGGCATCATGGAACTCGGCATGATCGGCCGCGGCGAGCACGCCGAGATCGTGGCCTTCGTCGGCAAGAGCGTCGACTCCGAACTCTCGGGCAACATGATCGACCTCTGTCCGGTCGGCGCGCTGACCTCGAAGCCGTTCCGCTACAGCGCGCGCACCTGGGAACTCGCGCGGCGTAAGTCGATTTCGCCGCACGACGGCCTGGGCGCCAACCTGGTGGTGCAGATAAAGCAGAACCAGGTGATGCGCGCGCTGCCGCTCGAGAACGACGCGGTCAACGAGTGCTGGCTCGCCGACAAGGATCGCTATTCCTACGAGGGACTGCAAAGCGTCGAGCGGCTGACGGCGCCGATGGTGCGCGATGGGTCACGCTGGGTGGAAACCGACTGGCAGACTGCGCTCGAGCGCGTGGTCGCCGGTCTGCAAGCGGCCGGCGGCGACCTCGGCATCCTCGCCAGCCCACACGCGACGCTCGAGGAGCTCGCGCTTGCAGGTCAGCTCGGCAAAGACCTGGGCGCCAGCGCCGATTTTCGGCTGCGCCAGACCGACTTCAGCGCAGACGGCAAGCGCGGCGGCGCGCCATGGCTGGGCATGCCGATCACGGCGCTGGATGCGCTCGATCGCGTGCTGGTGGTCGGTTCGTTTCTGCGCAAGGACCATCCGCTCATTGCGCAGCGCCTGCGGCAGGCGGCGAAGCGCGGCGCGCAGGTAAACGTCCTGCACTGCGCGGACGACGCGCTCCTGATGCCGGTTGCGAACAAGTCGATCGTCGCGCCGTCGGCGTTGTGCGCGGCACTCGCAGCGGTGCGCGAAGGGCCGATTGGCGCGAGCCTCGCTTCAGGCAAGAACGTCGCCGTGTTGCTCGGCAATTTTGCCCAGCAGCATCCGCAGGCAGCGCAGATTCATGCGCAGGCGCAGGCACTCGCCGAGTCGCTCGGTGCACGGCTCGGCTTTCTCGGCGAGGCGGCGAATTCGGTCGGCGGCTATCTGGCCGGTCTGCCCTGCGGTGCAAACGCGCAGGCCATGCTGGCGACCCCCCGCAAGGCCTACCTGCTGCTCGGCGCGGAACCGGAGCTTGATTGCGCGGATCCGCGCGCGGCCCTGGCGGCAATGCAGCGTGCCGATTTCGTCGTCGCACTGTCGTCGTTCCGGCATCGTGCCGCCGAGTACGCACAGGTCATGCTGCCGATCGCACCCTTCACTGAAACCAGCGGCAGTTTCGTCAATACCGAGGGCCGCGTGCAAAGCTTTCACGGCGCGGTGCGCCCGCTTGGCGAGACGCGTCCGGGCTGGAAGGTGCTGCGCGTGCTCGGTAACCTGCTTGGCCTTCAAGGGTTCCAATTTGACAGCAGCGAAGCCGTGCGCGATGCCTGCCTGGCCGGCGTCGACGTGGCGGCGCGACTCTCGAACCGCATCGACCTCGTTTCCCAGGCAGCGGCCGCGGCGCCTACCGGCGGTATCGAGCCGGGCGAGCGCCTCGAACGCATTGCCGACGTGCCGATCTATTTCGCCGATCCGCTGGTACGGCGGGCGGCATCGCTGCAGCGGACCGCGGATGCGCGCACGCCGCGGGCCTGGATGAACGCGAAGCTGATGCAGCGGCTCGACCTCTCGGCGGGTGCGCCGGTGCGCGTGCGCCAGGGCAACGGCGACGCGGCGTTGACCGCAGCGCTAGACGACCGGTTGCCGGACGACTGTGTGCGGGTGGCTGCGGCGCACCCGGCAACGGCGGGGCTCGGCGCGATGTTCGGCGTGCTGTCGCTGGAGAAGAGCGCGGTGGAGAAGGCCGCTTAGCGCCGATCGCCAAATGAATACGGACCAGGCCCTCGGCGCCCTGCGCGCTTTTTCGGAGTCCCAGCTCGGCTCGACCTGGGGCGCTGCCGTGTACACGGTGGTGACCTCGCTGGTCTTCATCATGCTCATCGTCGCGCCGCTCATGCTGTGCGTGGCCTATCTGACGCTATGGGAGCGCAAGCTGATCGGCTGGATGCAAATTCGCATCGGCCCCAACCGCGTTGGCCCGCTCGGCCTGCTGCAGCCGATCGCGGACGGCATCAAGCTGCTGTTCAAGGAAATCATCCTGCCGACCAACGCGAGCCCCGCGCTGTTCCTGCTCGGTCCGATACTCGCGATCATGCCCGCGCTGGCGGCGTGGGCGGTGATGCCCTTCGCACCCGAAGTGGTTCTCGCCGACGTCAACGCGGGCCTGCTCTATTTGATCGCGCTCACCTCGATGGGCGTCTACGGGGTCATCATCTCCGGCTGGGCGACCAACTCGAAGTACGCCTTTCTCGGCGCGATGCGCTCGGCGGCGCAAATGGTGTCCTACGAGCTCGCGATGGGATTCGCGCTGGTCGTCGTGCTCATGGTCTCCGGCAGCCTGAACCTCACCGACATCGTGAACGGACAGACCCAGGGAAGATTCGCCTCGATGGGACTCAACTTCCTGTCGTGGAACTGGCTGCCGCTGCTGCCGATGCTGCTCGTGTACTTCATTTCGGGCGTGGCCGAGACGAACCGCGCGCCGTTTGACGTCGTCGAAGGTGAGACCGAGATCGTGGGGGGGCACATGGTCGAGTACTCGGGGATGACCTACGCGCTGTTCTTCCTCGCCGAGTACATGAACATGATCCTGATCGCGACTCTCACCGTGATCATGTTCTTCGGCGGCTGGCAGGCGCCGATCGATTCGATGGTTTTCGGACTGCTGCCGCCGTTCGGCTGGCTGTTCCTGAAAGTGTTTGTCGTCGTCTCGATGTTTCTCTGGATCCGCGCGACCTTCCCGCGCTACCGCTATGACCAGATCATGCGGCTCGGCTGGAAGGTCTTCATTCCGATGACGCTGGTCTGGATCGCGGTCATCGGACTGTGGATGCAGACGCCCTGGAACATCTGGACATGAGGAGGACTGCATGTCTCGCGTGATCGAGTTCTTCCGCGCCTTCCTGCTGCTCGAGTTGCTGCGCGGGCTCGCGCTGACCGGACGGCATTTGTTCGCGCGCAAGATCACGGTGCAGTTCCCGGAAGAAAAGACGCCGCTCAGCCCGCGGTTCCGCGGACTGCATGCGCTGCGCCGCTACCCCAACGGCGAGGAGCGCTGCATCGCCTGCAAGCTCTGCGAAGCGGTCTGTCCCGCGCTCGCGATCCACATCGAGTCCGAGCAACGCGACGACGGCACGCGGCGTACGACGCGCTACGACATCGATCTCACGAAATGCATCTTCTGCGGCTTTTGCGAGGAGGCCTGCCCGGTCGACGCGATCGTCGAAACGCGCATTTTCGAGTACCACGGCGAGCAGCGTGGTGACCTGTACTACACCAAACCGATGCTGCTTGCAGTGGGCGATCGCTACGAGGACGTGATCGCCGCCGACCGCGCCGCCGACGCGCCGTATCGATAGGGAAAAGTGAATAGAGGATCGGGAATAGGGGCGCGCCGCGCCGACCAGGCAGGTCGCCCAGCGCCAAAACAATAAATGTTCGAAACCGTCGTTTTCTACTTTTTCGCCACCGTCCTGCTGTTGGCCGCGATGCGCGTGATCACCGCCCGCAATCCGGTCCATGCCGCGCTGTTTCTCGTGCTCGCGTTCTTTACCGCCGCGGGGATCTGGCTCCTGTTGCGTGCCGAGTTCCTCGCGATCGCGCTGGTGCTGGTCTACGTCGGGGCGGTGATGGTGCTGTTCCTATTCGTGGTCATGATGCTCGACATCAATCTCGAGCAGCTGCGCGAGGGCTTCTGGAACTATCTGCCGCTAGGCGCAGTGGTCGGCGTGCTGATGGCGGCGGAGATGGGGCTTCTGCTGGCGAGTCGCTTCGCGGGATTCACCGGGCAGCCCATGGAAACGCCGCCCGGCGTCGGCAACACCAAGATGCTCGGGCGATTGATTTACACCGACTATGTCTACGCCTTCGAGATCGCCGCAGTCATCTTGCTGGTTGCGATCGTCGCCGCGATCGCGCTCACCCTGCGCCGGCGCAAGGACACGCGGCGCCAGGATCCGTCCGCACAGGTGCGGGTGCGGCGTGCGGACCGCGTGCGGCTGGTCTCGATGCCGGGGGAGCGCGACGAGTGACGCCGACCCTTGCGCATTTCCTCGTGCTCGGCGCGTTGCTGTTCGCGATCTCGGTCGTCGGCATCTTCCTCAATCGCAAGAACGTGATCGTCCTGCTGATGGCGATCGAGCTGATGCTGCTGGCGGTCAACCTGAACTTCGTCGCGTTCTCGCATTTCCTCGGCGACATCGCGGGCCAGGTGTTTGTGCTCTTCATCTTGACCGTGGCAGCCGCCGAATCGGCCATCGGGCTCGCGATTCTGGTGGTGCTGTTCCGCAACCTGAACACGATCAACGTCGAGGACCTCGACCGGCTGAAGGGCTGAACCGATGACGTCGATGAAGATCCTCTATCTCGCGGTGCCGCTTGTGCCGCTCGCAGGCAGTCTGATTGCGGGGCTCTGGGGGCGCGCGATCGGCCGCGCCGGCGCGCACCGGGTGACGATCCTCGCGGTGCTCGTCTCCTTCGTCGCCTCCTGCGTCGTGCTCGCGGACGTCCTCGACGGGCACACGTTCAACGGCTCGGTCTACACCTGGCTCACGATGGGCGAGACGCGGCTGGAGGTCGGCTTCCTGATCGACCGGCTTTCGGCGCTGATGATGGTCGTGGTGACCTTCGTCTCGCTCATGGTGCACGTCTACACGATCGGCTACATGGCCGGCGATCCGGGCTACCAGCGGTTCTTCTCGTACATCTCGCTGTTCACCTTCTCGATGCTGATGCTGGTGATGAGCAACAACTTCCTGCAGCTGTTCTTCGGCTGGGAGGCGGTCGGTCTCGTGTCCTACCTGCTGATCGGGTTCTGGTACACGCGCGAGAGCGCGATCTACGCCAACCTCAAGGCCTTCCTGGTCAACCGGGTCGGCGATTTCGGCTTCATCCTCGGCATCGGCTTGATCCTCGCCAGCTTCGGCACGCTCGACTATGCCGCGGTGTTTTCGCAGGCACCGGCGATGGCCGATAAGACGATCGACGTGTTTCCGGGCGGACCGTGGCTGCTGCTGACCGCCGTGTGCCTGTGCCTGTTCGTCGGCGCGATGGGCAAGAGCGCGCAGTTTCCGCTCCACGTCTGGCTGCCCGATTCGATGGAGGGTCCGACGCCCATCTCCGCCCTGATTCATGCGGCGACGATGGTGACCGCGGGCATCTTTATGGTGGCGCGCATGTCGCCGCTGTTCGAGTGGTCGGAGACTGCGCTCTCGGTCGTGCTGGTGATCGGGGCGCTGACCGCCGCGTCGATGGCGCTGGTGGCCATCACGCAGTACGACATCAAGCGCGTTGTGGCCTACTCGACACTGTCTCAACTGGGCTACATGACGGCGGCGCTGGGCGCCTCGGCATATTCCGCCGGCATGTTCCATCTGATGACGCACGCGTTCTTCAAGGCGGTGCTGTTTCTCGGTGCGGGCTCAGTCATCATCGCGTTGCACCACGAACAGGACATGCGCCGCATGGGCGGCCTGCGCAAGTTCATGCCGATCACCTATTTCACGGTATTGATCGGCGCCCTTGCCAATGCGGGCCTGCCGCCGTTCGCGGGGTTCTTCTCCAAGGACGCGATCATCGAGGCGGTGCATTTGTCGACGACCGCCGGCGCAGGCGTCGCCTACTGGCTGCTCGTCGCGGCGGTGTTTGCCGGCGGCGTGTATTCGTTCCGGCTCCTGTTCATGGCCTTTCACGGTGATCCGCGCATGGACCTGCAGGCGCAGGCACAGCTGCGCGAGTCGCCGAAGGTGGTGACGATTCCCCTGATCCTGCTCGCGATCCCGTCGGTCGCGGCGGGGTGGTGGATCGGCAGCTTCGTGATGGGTGACTACTTTGGCGCGAGCATTGTCGTGCGGCCCGAGCACGGCGCGATTGCCAAGATGGCCGCGGACTACCATGGCGTCTGGGGCTTCATCGCGCATGGCGTCGGTGGCCTGGCGTTCTGGCTGGCGCTCAGCGGCGCGCTCGTTTCCTGGTACCTGTACACCGTTCGCATCGACCTGCCCAAGCGCATTGCGATCGCGTTCGGTCCGCTGTATGCGCTCGTCGAGCGCAAATACGGTTTTGACGAGCTCTACGCCTGGCTGTTCGCGGGCGGTGCGCGTGTCGTCGGCCGTGGTCTGTGGCGCGGTGGTGACGAGATGGTGATCGACGGCCTGCTGGTGAACGGCACCGCGCGGCTGATCGGCTGGTTTGCGACCATCGTGCGCCAGTTGCAGTCCGGCCATCTCTACCGTTACGCGTTTGCGATGCTGCTCGGCGTTCTCGGCTTGATGTGGGTCCTGCGGCTGCTGAAGGCCTAAGCGATGCCGGCCAGCGTTCCATTGCTTTCGCTCGCCGTCTGGGTCCCGGTGGTCTTCGGACTGCTGGTCCTGGCGACCGGCGGCGACCGCAATGCGGCGCTGCAGCGCGGCCTGTCGCTTGCCGGGGCACTGCTCGGATTCCTCGTCACGATTCCGCTGTACACCGGATTTGATCTCGCCTCCGGCGCAATGCAGTTCGTCGAACTGACGCCGTGGTTCCCGCGCTTCAGCGTCAATTATCACCTTGGCGTCGACGGCATCAGCGTGCTGTTTATCCTCCTCAATAGCTTCGTCACGATTCTCATCGTGATCGCCGGCTGGACGGTGATCGAAAGCCGTGTCGCGCAGTACTACGCGTCCTTCCTCATCCTCTCCGGCGTGATGAACGGCGTGTTTTCCGCGCTCGACGCGGTGCTGTTCTACGTATTTTTCGAGGCCACGCTGATTCCGATGTTCATCATCATCGGGGTGTGGGGCGGTGCCAACCGCGTCTACGCCGCGGTCAAGTTCTTCCTCTACACGCTGGCCGGCTCGCTGCTCATGCTGATCGCCATGCTGTACCTGTACAGCGTCTCGGGCGGGAGCTTCTCGATCCTCGACTGGCACCGGTTACCGTTGACCCTCGCTGCGCAAATCCTGCTGTTTTTCGGTTTCCTGCTCGCGTTCGCGGTCAAGGTGCCGATGTGGCCGGTGCATACCTGGCTGCCGGACGCCCACGTCGAGGCACCGACCGGTGGCTCTGTGGTGCTGGCGGCGATCATGCTTAAACTCGGCGCCTACGGCTTCGTGCGCTTCACGCTGCCGATCCTGCCCGATGCCTCGCGCGAACTCGCCTGGTTCATGATCGCGCTCTCGCTCATTGCCGTGGTCTATATCGGCCTCGTCGCGCTGGTGCAGACCGACATGAAGAAGTTGATCGCCTACTCGTCGATCTCGCACATGGGGTTCGTCACGCTGGGCTTTTTCGTCTTCAACGCCTACGGCATCGAGGGCGGGTTGGTGCAGATGATCTCGCACGGCTTCGTGTCTGCGGCACTGTTCCTTTGCATCGGCGTCATGTACGACCGCATGCATTCGCGCCGGATCGCCGACTATGGCGGGGTGGTCAACACGATGCCGAAGTTCGCCGCTTTCATGATGCTATTCGCAATGGCGAATAGCGGTCTGCCGGCGACCAGCGGTTTCGTCGGTGAATTCATGGTGATCATGGGCGCGATGAAGTCGAACTTCTGGGTCGCGTTTGCCGCGGCGACGACGCTGGTATTCGGGGCCGCGTATACGCTGTGGATGTATAAGCGGGTGATCTTCGGCGCGGTGGCGAACGACCGTGTCGCCGCGCTCGTCGATCTGAATCCGCGCGAGTTCGTCGTCCTCGGCCTGCTGGCGGCCGCGGTGCTCTTCATGGGCCTCTACCCGCTGCCGTTTACCGAGGTAATGCACGCCTCGGTGGCGGAGCTGCTGCGTCACGTGGCCGCCTCGAAGATCTGACGCCATGGCCTCCGCACAGACGATCGCGCTTGTGAACCATCTGCCGGCCTTGCCCGAGGTCGTCGTTCTGCTCGGCACTTGCGCGCTCCTGATTGGCGATCGCTTTGTGAGGAGCGCGCAGCGCACGGCGTCGTACATCGGGGCGCAGGTGATTCTCCTGCTGGCGGTGCTGAGTACGCTGTTCGTGCAGTGGGAGATCGGTCAGTCGCGCCAACTGCTGTTCAACGGTCTGTTCGTGGCCGACGCGATGTCGCACGTCCTCAAGCTGTTCGCCTATGTGGCGATCGGCGCCGCGCTCGTCTACGGACGCCAGTACCTCCTCGACCGCCAGCTGTTCAAGGGCGAGTTCCTCGCCCTGCTGCTGTTCGCGCTGCTCGGCATGATGATCATGATGAGCGCGAACAGTTTCCTCACGCTCTATCTCGGGCTCGAACTGCTGTCGCTGTGCCTGTACGCCCTGGTGGCGCTGAACCGCGACTCGGCGACCTCGATCGAGGCGGCGATGAAGTACTTCGTGCTCGGTGCGCTGGCCTCCGGCCTGCTGCTCTACGGCATGTCGATGATCTACGGCGCCACCGGTACGCTGACCATCTCCGAGGTGGCCCAGCAGGTGGGCACGTTGTCGGGCCAGGCGAGCGAGCGGTCGTTCCTCGTCTTCGGCTTGGTCTTCGTCGTCGCCGGTCTCGCGTTCAAGCTGGGCGTGGTGCCGTTCCACATGTGGATTCCCGACGTCTACCACGGCGCACCGACCGCGGTGACGCTGATCATCGGCTCGGCGCCGAAGCTTGCCGCCTTTGCGATGGCCATTCGGTTGCTGGTCAACGGCTTGCTCGACCTCGCCGTGGACTGGCAGCAGATGCTCGCCGTGCTGGCGCTGCTGTCGATGGCGCTCGGCAATATCAGTGCGATTGCGCAGACCAATCTCAAGCGCATGCTGGCGTACTCGACCATCGCCCACATGGGCTTCATGCTGCTGGGGCTGCTCTCGGGGGTCGTCGGCGGCAGCCGGTTGAATGCGCCGGATGCCTACGCGGCATCGATGTTCTACGTGCTGGTCTACGTCCTCATGTCGCTCGGCGCCTTCGGCATGCTGCTGTTCCTGTCGCGCGCCGGATTCGAGTGCGAGACGCTGGAGGACATGAAGGGATTGAATCGTCGCAATCCCTGGACCGCATTCATCATGCTGGTGCTGATGTTTTCGCTCGCCGGCGTTCCGCCGACGGCAGGGTTCTACGCCAAGCTCGCGGTCCTCTCTGCGGCGGTGTCGGCCGGGCAGATTGGGCTCGCCGTGGCCGCGGTGCTGTTCTCGCTGATTGGCGCGTTCTACTACCTGCGCATCGTCAAGCTCATGTATTTCGACGAGCCGACGGACCTCACGCCGGTCGAGGGCCCGCGAGAGATGCGCACGCTGCTGTCCGCCAACGGTCTTGCGCTCCTCGCGATCGGCATCCTGCCTCAACCATTGATGCAGATCTGTTTCGTGGCGATTCGAGCCCTTTAAGACGACCCATGTCGGGCCGCGAACCTGCAGGCGACGCGCAGCTCACTGAAACGCGCATCGAGGGCGAAGAGGTCTACGCGGGCCGCTTGCTGCACGTGCATCGGGACGTGGTGCGCCTGCCCGACGGAAGCGAGAGCGTGCGCGAGTACATCCGCCATCCGGGCGCCGCGGTGGTCGTGCCGCTATTCGACGACGATCGCGTCCTGCTCGAGCGCCAGTTCCGCTACCCACACGGACGCGTGATGATCGAACTGCCTGCCGGCAAGCTCGAACCGGGCGAGCCGCACCTGGAGACGGCGCAGCGCGAGCTGCGCGAGGAAACCGGCTATGTCGCGCGCGAGTGGCGGCACCTGGGGGTCATTCACCCGGCGGTGGCCTACACCGACGAGGCGATCGACATCTATCTCGCGCGCGGACTCGAGCAGCGTGACGCGACGCCGGACGCGGATGAATTCCTCGAAACCTTCGAACTCGCGCTGGCCGAGGCGATCGACTGGGTAGAGGACGGCAGGATTAGCGACGCGAAGACGGTCGCTGGACTGCTTTGGGTGAGGACCTTCCTCCTACGCTAGGAGGCGGGGCCCTCACCCGGTCCAGCTTCCTGTTCGGTGCTTGTTTGCGCACTGGGCCGTGTGCCGCGTAACCCATCGCCGATTCAGAATCATCCACAGACGCCGACGTAACCGCAGGCCGTGCAGTAATCGCAACCGTCCTTGCGGATCAAGGTGGTGTTGCCGCACTCCGGGCACTGACCGCCGCGCATGACGCGCACCCGGCCCGCGCCTGGGGCCTCCTCGAGCATGCCCATCTGACGTCGCGGCAGTCCGCTGTCGTCGAGAATGCCGAGCATTGCGTAGCGGTGGAGGATGAGGCCGGCAAGATAGGACACCGTTGACGGGAAGGTCTGCTGCTTGCGGCTGCCGGGCACGAAGGCCATGAAGTCGCCCAGCGGCTCCGGAAAATCGAGCAGCTTGCGCAGCTTCATACTGACCCACGCCGGATCGAGCACCCGCATGTCGAGTGACAGGATCTTGCACAGGCCGTCCAGGGTCCGCGGGTACTCGCCTGAGAGCCACATCGAATAGGGGCGCGTGATGCCATTTGGCAGAGTGATCTCCTTCAGCCCGAGTACAAAGTCGTCTCCGGTTCGCGGATTGAGCACGTCCACCGTCCAGGACATCGTCCCGTCGGTGCCGGTCTTCGGCTCCTTGCGGCTGAACATCGCGTCGAGCACGGGCGTCGGCGCGCCGTCATCGGCCAGTGCGCCGAGCTGTTCGCAGCGCCAGCGCACGACCTGCGCGAATGCCGCAACCACCGACGGCATGCGCTTGCGCTCGCCGAACGGCGGGAACGGCATGTCGAACGCATCATCGCCTGCCGCCTTGGCCAGCGTCTCGAGCTTGAGCTTGAGCCAGCCGTGGTCGTTCGCACGCATGTCCATCGACAGGGTTTTCGCCAGCGCGCCGAGCCCGCGGGGCTGCTCGCTGCCGTTCACCCAAACCTCGAACGCATGGGGTTTGCCGTTCTCGACGTGGCCGACGAACACCGCGAAGTGGTACTGCGGGTGCTCGATCATGTAGGTCCAGGCGACATTGCCAGCCGCGAGCTCCGGCCGGCCCGGCCAGCGCAGGCTCGCGAGCACCGGGGCGGGCACCGACGTGATTTCGATGCGCCGGTTGAATTCGTCGGTGCGGAAGTCCTGGGGTTGGGTGAGCGAGGCCGGGGCGGCGCCTGCCGCGCCGCCGGCCGGCTTGTCGACCGAGAGCACGGAACCGAGGATCTCGTTCGGACGGTAGGTTGCCAGCCCCTTGAGGCCGGACTTCCAGGCTTCGGCATACAGATCCTGGAAGTCCTCGTAGGGATAGTCCTCCGGGACATTGACCGTCTTGGAGATGCTGGTGTCGATGTACGGGGCCACGGCGGCAACCATCTGCGCATGCGCTGCGGCGCTGATTTCGAGCGCCGTGACGAAGTAGGGCGGCAGCCTGTCCATGTCCCCGCCGATGTGGCGGAACAGGCGCCAGGCGTGATCTTCGACCGGAAATTCCTTCAGCGTGCCATCGGCCATGCGTTTCTTGCGCGTGTAGACCCACGAGAATGGCGGCTCGATTCCATTCGATGCATTATCGGCAAACGCCAGGCTGATCGTGCCGGTTGGCGCGATCGACAGCAGGTGGCTGTTACGCAGGCCGTGGCTGCGGATGAGGCCCTTGAGTTCGTCCGGCAGGCGCGTCGCAAAGCTGGTGCCGGACAGGTAGAGGTCCGCGTTGAACAGCGGGAACGCACCGCGCTCGCGCGCGAGCGCGGTCGATGCGCGATAGGCGGCGTCGCGCATGTGTTCGGCGATCGACGCCGCCAGGTCACGCGCCTCGACGGTATCGTAGCGCTGGCGCAGCATGATCAGCGCGTCGCCGAGTCCCGTGAAGCCCAGCCCCACACGCCGTTTCGCCATCGCTTCGGCGTGCTGCTGCGGGAGCGGCCACGCGGTGACCTCGAGGACATTGTCAAGCATGCGTACCGAGGTCGCGACGACCTTCACAAAGCGCTCGAATTCGAACGCTGCGTTTTCCGCAAAGGGCTCGCGCACAAAATGCGTGAGGTCGATCGACCCGAGGCAGCAGCAGCCATACGGCGGCAGCGGCTGCTCGGCGCAGGGGTTCGTCGCCTCGATCGTTTCGCAGTAATTCAGGTTGTTGTCTCGATTGATGCGATCAAGGAACAGGATCCCCGGCTCGGCGTGATCGTAGGTCGAGCGCATGATCTGCTCCCACAGCTCGCGCGCGCGCAGCTTGCGATACACCCAGATGCCGTCGTCGCGCTGGTAGGCGCCTGCCGCGAGCTGATCCGCACCCGGCCTCGCGCGATGCAGTAATTCGATCTCGCCATCCTTCTCGACGGCGAGCATGAACTCATCGGTCACGCCGACCGAGATGTTGAAGTTGGACAGATCGCCGTGGTCCTTGGCGTGGACGAAATCTTCGATATCCGGATGGTCGCAGCGCAGCACGCCCATCTGGGCGCCACGCCGCGCGCCGGCCGACTCGACGGTTTCGCATGAACGGTCGAATACCCGCATATAGGACACCGGGCCGCTCGCCCGCGAGTGGGTGCCCTTGACCTCGGCGCCTTTGGGACGGATCGCCGAAAAGCCGTAGCCCACGCCGCCGCCACGCCGCATGGTTTCCGCCGCCTCCTGCAGCGCCGTGTAGATGCCCGGGCGATCGTCAACGATCTCGGAGATCGAGTCGCCGACCGGTTGCACGAAACAGTTGATCAGCGTCGCCTGCATCTGGATGCCGGCGGCCGAGTTGATGCGGCCAGCGGGAATGAATCCGTCGTTCAAGGCGGTGAGGAAACGCTTCTCCCAGGCGTTGCGCTGGTCCTCCGCTTCGACCTGCGCCAGCGCGCGCGCGACCCGACGCCGCACGGCGCCGATCGAGTCCTCCTTGTCCTTGGCGTATTTTTCGACCAGCGCGTCGCGGCAGATTTCCTGTGCCGGGAGATCCTGCTTGGCGATTGCTGCGAGCGTGCCGGTGTGGGCTGTGTCCATCTTGTTCTCGTTCCGGTTTTAGTTATTTGGGGATGCGACGAGGCGCCTAGGGTACCGATCTCCAGCGCCGCTGTCGGAGCAGATTTGTCGATTTCTTGTCATTCGTCAAGTGTCAGCGCTATCCCCTTGAATACACAATATTTTGGGTCTTTAAGTCGAATGAATACTATATCTAGTAGGTTCGCTCGTGTTCGCAGCCACGCCACGGCGCGTCTCCCGGACCCGGAAAACCCAGTGTGGTCATCGGGTTTGTGCAACGCAATGCCAATTCCCCACAGGCCGTAGCCGGGGTGCGGACAGGCCCGCTAAGAACCACCGCTAGGGCTGTATGAATATACAGTACTTGCATTACCGGCTCAATCCCCGGCGCGACACGCCCGCCGGCGCGCGCGCGGCGGGGCGGATCTAGCGCGCGCCCTGGGCGGCCGGCCGAGCGCTCATCCGTGCTTGGATGTCCTGCCGCGCGCGCTTGAGCGTGTCGGCGATCTCGGCGTGGCCAAAACGCAGCGCGAGTTCGGTCGGCGTGTCGCCCTGCTTCGATTGCAGGGTTGGATTCGCCCCACTGCGCAGCAGCAACTCCACAATAAGCCGGTTGCCCTTCATCGCGGCGTAGGCGAGCGGGGTAAAGCCGTTGTCGTGAATCAAATTGGGGTCGAAATTCATCGCCAGAACCTTGGACGCATAGCCGACGTTGCCCTTATCGATGGCATAGAACATTGCGCGTATGCCCTCCGGGCTGGATTCCTTCGGTTTCGGTTCGAGGCCGGTCGGCAGCATCCTCACCGCATAGTTGATCAGCGACACACCGACCAGCGTGACCAGCGCGAGGATCAGCGGCACTTTCGAGATGTTCAGGCCGCCCGCGATCTGATCGGGCAGGTTCGCGCCGATGATGAGCAGCACGATCGCGAGGAAGAAGAAGAATCTGAGGTACAGGAACAGGCCGAAGATGACCGCACAGCCCAGCACCGCGAGCAGTGCATTCGGATTGATGCCGAGCGTCTCCTCGACATACTCCTCGGGCAGGTTGGCCAACACCGCCGTGATCGCAATCAATCCGAACAGGATCAAGTCGCGAATCCGCAGTCCGGTGAGTAAATCCAACTTCTCTCTGGCCATGCAACGCTCCTGCGGCGTGCTCCGGGATGATGCAAGGCGATTTTGAGGAGTTGGGGCGGCGCTGGCAAGTGCGGTCGGGGGTGCGAGCAATTAGAATGCGTCCGAGTCGAACGGGTGCGGTTGGAGATGTCGAAAGCCTTTGTGCGGGAAAACGACGCGGCGCAGGAGCTGGTGGGCGCGCCCGAAGCGGTGGCGGCGCCAGCGCCGGGCCGGCGAAACTACATCACGCCGGGCGGATACGCGCGCCTCAAGGCCGAGCTGAAGCAACTCGTCGAGCGTGAGCGGCCCGAGGTGGTGCGCACCGTATCGTGGGCCGCCTCGAACGGCGATCGCTCCGAAAACGGCGATTACATCTACGGCAAGAAGCGCTTGCGTGAAATCGACCGCCGGGTGCGTTTCCTGATCAAGCGGCTCGAGGCGGCCGAGGTGGTCGACAACGCGGGGCGCGACAGCGACCAGGTATTTTTCGGCGCGACCGTCGTAGTGCGTTCGGCGTCCGGCGCCGAGCGCAGGCTGACGATCGTCGGCGCGGACGAAGTTGACACCGCACGCGGCCGGGTGTCCTGGTTCGCGCCGATCGCGCGCGCGCTGCTGAAGGCGCGGGCGGGCGATACGGTGACCTTGCGCTCGCCGGCGGGACGCGAACGGCTCGAGATTCTGGACCTACAATACCTACCGATCGATTGACTGGAGAATCGGCATGGCCATGATGAAAGAGTTCCGCGAATTCGCAATGAAGGGCAACGTGATCGACCTTGCGGTCGGCGTGATCATCGGCGGTGCGTTCGGCAAGATCGTGGCCTCGCTGGTCGGCGACGTGGTGATGCCGCTGGTCGGCGTGCTGATCGGTGGGGTGAACTTTTCCGCCCTTGCGGTGAAGGTCGGTTCCGCGACCATCAAGTACGGCAGCTTTCTGCAGACCTGCGTCGACTTCCTGATCATCGCGTGGGCGATCTTCATCGCCGTGAAGCTGATCAATCGCCTGAAGCGCGAAGAGGTCAATGCGGAAGCGGCGCCGGCTGCGCCGCCGCGCC
>JAQBBQ010000240.1:0-3308 GCA_032125995.1 Betaproteobacteria bacterium
GATCCACATGGTGAACGCACGCACTGCGGCGCGAGTCACGCAAGGTTAGAATCTGGGTTTCGAGCACGGTATCAGCCTGCATGTCTTCCCGTCCTGCGCCACGACACAAAGCGGACTCCGCATTGGATCTGTCGCGTTTTCTCGCGCCGCGCGGCGTCGCGGTCGTGGGCGTGTCAAATGAACCGTCGCGCATTGGCGGGCAGGCGCTGACGCTGCTGACCGATTTCGGCTACACGGGCAGAATCTATCCGGTTAATCCGAAGTACCGCGAGGTCAAAGGCATCACGTGCTATCCCGACGTAGCCGCGGTGCCCCAACCGTGCGACGTGGCGCTGATCGCACTCTCGGCCCAGCACGTTACAACCGCGATCGAGCAGTGCGGCAAGGCGGGCATTCCCTACGCGCTGGTGCTGGCCGGCGGCTTCAGCGAGGTCGGCGCGGAAGGCGCCACGCTCCAGGCGCAGCTCGCAGCCGCCGCAACCCATGCCGGAGTACGCGTGGTAGGCCCGAATTGCCTCGGCCTCATGAACCTCAAGGACCACGCGCGCATCGGCTTCGGCGGCACGATGCAGTTGAAGACGCTCAAGCCCGGCCCGCTCGCAATGGTGACGCAAAGCGGCGGTTTCGGCTTCGGCGTCGTCGCGATGGCCTGTCACTTCGGGCTTGGCTTCAACTATGTCGTTTCCACCGGCAACGAGGCCGATCTCACGGCGCTCGACTGGATGGCCGATCTCGTCGAGCGGCCCGACGTCGAAATCGTCGTCGCCTTCATAGAAGGCATCAAGGACGGAGGGCAACTGCGGCGGATCGGCCAGCGCGCACTCGAGCTGGGCAAACCCATACTGGTCTGGAAGGTGGGCAACACCGACATCGGCCGGCAAGCTGCCACCTCGCATACCGCGCGCATGACCGCCGGCTACGAGCTCTTTCGCGCTGCGTTCCGCCAGGGCGGTTTCATCGAGATTCGTGATGTCGACGATCTCATCGACATCGCGAAGGCGTTCCGCGTCGGCAAGCTGCCGGCGGGCAACCGCGTTGCCGTCCTCACGCTATCCGGCGGCGCCGGCGTGCTGCTCGCCGACCGCTGCATCGAGCACGGCCTGCAGCTGCCCGCGCTCACCGACGCGACCGCGGCCCGGCTGCGCGAAACACTAGTGTCGTTTGCCTCGGCCAGCAACCCGATTGACGCCACCGCGCATGGTTACAACGACAACTTCGCATCCTACGCGCAGGCGATCCGTGAGGTGCTTGCGGACCCGAACATCGACCAGGTCGTCGCCCGTGTGCCACGGGGCAGCTCAGCGCGCCCCTGGTCGGAAGGGCTGGTTGATACTCTGCGTAACACCCGCAAGCCGCTCATCCTCAACTGGCCGACCGCGCCCGACGACAACGGCGATGTGCGCGAGTATCTCGAGCAGAACAATGTGCCCTGCATTCTGGCACCGGGCCGGGCCGTTCGCGCACTGGCAGCGCTCTCCGAGTTCGCGCAGAAGCGCCGCGACTTCGAGCGCGAAGGCGCGCGCGCCGCGCCGCGCGCGGTGCCGCGGCAGGCGCTGGATTTGCCGGCCGGAGCCGGCCCCATCGGCGAGCACCGCGCAAAGGCCGCGCTCAAGCGCTACGGCATCCCGGTGGTCGACGAGATCCTCCTGTCGCCGCCGGAAGTCGAGGCGCTGACGGCCCTCCCACTCGCTTTTCCCGTTGCGGTCAAGATTGAGTCTCCGGATTTGCCGCACAAGACCGAAGCCGGCGCCGTGCGGCTCAATGTGCCGGACCTGGCCGCGCTCAAGCAGGCTGCGCGCGAGATCGTTGCGGCGGCGACAAGTCACCGCCCGGAAGCGCGGATCGAGGGCGTGCTGATTCAGGAAATGGCCTCGGGCCTGGAAGTGATCGTGGGCGCGGTGAACGATCCCTACTTCGGTCCGACGGTGGCGTTCGGTCTCGGCGGAGTCCTCACCGAGCTCCTGCACGACGTCACGCATCGCTTCGCGCCTTTCGGTGCCGAGACCGCGCGCGGGATGATCGAGGAAATCAAGGGCGCCGCATTGTTGAAGGGCTATCGCGGGAAGCCCGCGCTCGACGTCGCCGCGCTCGCCGACGCGCTGGCGCGTGTGTCCCTGGTGATCGCCGATCATGCGGACCGCATCGCGGAGATCGACATCAATCCGCTGTTCGTCCGCGAGGCGGGCAAAGGCGTCATTGCCGCCGACGCGTTGATTGTTCTCAAGCAAAGCTGAATCGCCACGATGTCGAAAAACCAATTGAACCGCCGAGGCGCCGAGAGATGCGAGACATACACGAACCGCCAAGACGCCAAGACCGCCAAGAAACCATTCTTTTATTTGTAAAAATACGGCGAGCACCGTGAACTCTAACGACCGGACAATAATGTTTGCCTACCTTTGCGTATACTTTGCGCCTTCGCGCCTTTGCGGTTTATTTGGTTAGCCCCCCATGAACGTCAAAGTCACCAAAAACGCTGGCGTCGCAACGGTGCTGCTTGACCGGGCCGACAAGCTGAACGCCTTGTCGGCGGAGATGTATCACGATCTCACGCACCACTTCGAGGCACTCGATGCCGATGACGAGGTGCGGGCAGTGATTCTGACCGGCGCGGGGCGCGCGTTCTGCGCCGGCGGCGACGTCGGATCGATGGGAGGCTACGATGTCGTGGCCGGGCGGCGGCGCTCGCAAAATCATGCGCGGATGGTCGCCACGTTGCACCGCCTCGAGAAGCCCGTGATTGCAGCCGTTCGCGGTCCCGCTGCCGGCGTCGGCTTGAGCATGGCTCTCGCCTGCGACCTGATCTTGGCCTCCGAGAGCGCCTATTTCCTTGCGGCATTCAAGAACGTGGGGATCCCGCCCGACGGGGGCGCGATATTCTTCCTGACCCAGCACCTGGGCGTGGCGCGCGCCAAGGAAATCGTGTACTCGGCCCGCCGCGTCCCGGCGCAGGAAGCGCGGGAGATGGGCATCGTCGCCAACGTCGTGCCCGACGACAAGCTCGAGGCGGAAGCGAACACACTGGCGCAAAGCCTGGCTGGTTCGGCTACGTACGCACTGCGTCTCGCGAAGAAGATGTTCCAGGCGATGTACGTGCCCACGCTCGAGATGCTGCTCGAGCTCGAGTATCTGGCCGTGAGCGGAGCGCGTCTCACGCACGACCACACCGAGGGCGTCACGGCGTTCAAGGAAAAACGCAAGCCGCGGTTTACGGGGCGCTAGACGCGGTGATCGGTGACGACTGACGACTGACGACTGACGACTGACGACGACTGACGACTGACGACTGACGACTGACGACTGACGAC
>JAQBBQ010000241.1:0-3136 GCA_032125995.1 Betaproteobacteria bacterium
GGCGAGTGCTACAACATCGGCGGCGAGGCCGAGATGAAGAACATCGACGTGGTGAAAACGCTCTGTGCGCTGCTCGACGCGCTGCGGCCGTCCGCGGCGGGCTATGACGCGCTCATCAGCTTCGTGCGCGACCGACCTGGACACGACCGGCGCTACGCGATGGACGCCTCCAAATTGCGCACCGAGCTGGGCTGGCGTCCTGTGGAAACATTCGAGTCAGGACTGAGAAAGACGGTCGCCTGGTATCTGGACAACGAACCCTGGGTGGCGAACGTCACGAGCGGCGCCTACCGCGAATGGGTCGAACGCAACTATGCGGCGCGCTGAGGTGGGGTCTGACCCCTGCGGGGTCAGACCCCTTTTTCCTCCCTTTTTCGCCTCCGGACACCAGGGCTTTGAGATTTCTGAAAATTTTCAGATAATGCGCAGATGCGACCCGACGACAGCATCCCGGTCTCCGACCTTTCGCGGCGCACGCGCGCCGTGGTGGAGCAGCTCGCGCGCGAGCCGCGCCGGCGCCTCGTGGTGCTCAGAAACAACCGTCCCGTGGCGGTGATCTCGGGCCTCGAGGCGGACCCGAGTCCGCGCGGGGCGGCGGGCACGCTGCGCGCGCAGCTGCTGCGCAAGAAGCGCATGATCGGGGCGATCGCGCATGCGCACGGGGCGCGCGCGGTGCGGCTGTTCGGCTCGGCCGCGCGCGGCGAGGAGCGCCCCGAAAGCGACATCGACCTCCTTGTCGAGTTCGATCCAGGGCGCAGCCTGCTCGACCTGATCGGACTGGAGAACGACCTGTCCGATGCGCTTGGGCGGAAAGTGGACGTCGTGACCCTCGCGGGGGCGAAGCCGCGCGTGCGCGCCGCGGCGCTCAGGGACGCGGTCCAGATCGTCTGATCGATGGCGCGCGCAGCGCTCGACCATCTCGCCGACGTGCTCGAAGCGATCGCCAAGGTCCGCGAGTACACGCGCGGGGGCGAGGCCGCGTTCCGCAAAACCTCCATGGTGCGCGACGCCGTCATTGCGCGGTTCATCCAGATCGGCCAAGCAGTGAAAGACGCCCAGGACGAGGGCCTCGACCTGGCGGCGCTCGCGCCGGAGATCGCCTGGCGCGACGTCGCGGGGATGCGCGACCGGCTCGCACATAAGTACTGGGACGCAGACTACGCGATGATCTGGAGCGTCATTGGCGCCGACCTCGAAAAGCTCGAGCGCGCGGTCCGGGCGATCGCTTCGACGCAGGGTAAAAAGGCATCGACGCACCGGAAAGGTCCGGTCGCGAAGCCGCGTAGGGGCAGGCGCCGATGAAAGGCATCATCCTAACCGGCGGCTCGGGCAACATGGGGTCTGACCCCGCTTGGGTCAGACCCCTTTTCGACGGCGCTCACTGATATGAAAGGCATCATCCTAGCCGGCGGCTCGGGCACGCGGCTCTACCCGGTGACGCAGGTCGTGTCCAAGCAGCTGCTGCCGGTCTACGACAAGCCGATGGTTTATTACCCGCTGTCGACGCTGATGCTCGCCGGCATCCGCGACATCCTGCTGATTTCGACGCCGACCGACACGCCGCGCTTCGAAGCGCTGCTCGGCGATGGCACGCAATGGGGCATTCGTCTGTCGTACGTGGTGCAGCCGCAGCCCGGGGGCATCGCACAGGCCTTCATTGTCGGGCGCGAGTTCATCGGTAAGGACTCGGTCGCACTGGTGCTCGGCGACAACATCTTTCATGGCCACGACCTGGCGCAGCTTCTCTGTCGCGCGGTCGCGCGCGAGCGCGGCGCAACCGTGTTCGCCTATCCGGTGAAGGATCCCGAGCGCTACGGCGTGATCGAGTTCGATGCGGACGGCAACGCGATCAGCATCGAGGAAAAACCGCAAAAGCCGAAATCGCGCTACGCGGTTGTCGGCCTTTATTTCTACGACAACACCGTCATCGAGATCGCGTCCGGATTGAAACCCTCGGCACGTGGCGAGCTTGAGATTACCGACGTCAACCGCGCCTACCTCGCCCGCGGCGAGCTCGAGGTGCTGCCGATGAGCCGCGGCTACGCCTGGCTCGACACCGGCACCCACGACGCGCTGCTCGAAGCCTCGCACTTCATCGAGACTATCGAGCGCCGCCAGGGCCTCAAGATCGCCTGCCCCGAGGAGACTGCCTACCGCATGGGCTTCATCGACGCCGCGCAGCTGAAAGCGCTCGCCGAACCGCTCGCAAAGAGCGGCTATGGGGAATATCTGCTGCGGGTGCTCGAGGAACAGATGCCGTGGTGAAGGTGATTCCAACGGAGATTCCGGAGGTTCTGCTGCTCGAGCCGCGCGTGTTTGAGGACCCACGCGGTATGTTCTTCGAGAGCTACAACCGGCGCACCTTCGCGCGCGCGACCGGCGTCGACGTCGAGTTCGTGCAGGATAATTTTTCGCGCTCGGTGAAGAACGTGATCCGCGGGTTGCACTACCAGGTCGAGCATCCGCAGGGCAAGCTCGTACGTACCCTGCGCGGCCGCATCTTCGACGTGGCGGTGGATCTGCGCAAATCCTCGCCGACCTTCGGCAGCTGGGTCGGTTTCACATTGTCGGAGGCCGACCGACGCATGGCGTGGATTCCGCCCGGCTTTGCGCACGGTTTTCTGGTGCTCTCGGAAGAGGCGGATGTCCACTACAAGGTGACCAATTACTGGTACGCCGAGCACGAGCGCACGATCGCCTGGAACGATCCGGATCTTGCGGTCGGCTGGCCGATCGAGGGCGAGCCCGCGGTGCAACCGACCATGACCGACAAGGACCGGCGCGGCACGCCGCTCGCCAGCGCCGAGCTCTTCGAGTGAGACCGAATAAGGGAGTAAAATCAGACCTGTGAGCGATGCAAAGCTTCGCGCCTGGGTGCAAAACTGGATCGAGTTGGGCCCGATACTGGAGGCCATTCGGCGCCGGGAGCTCGAGGCGATGACCGATGCGCAAGTGCGCGAGGCAGCGCTTGACCTGCTCACTATTCCCATCCCTACCGATTTGCCTCCGCGTCTCGAGTCCGGGCTCGTGGAGCAACAACGCTGGTTCTCCAGACTCCACCCGAAGAAATAAAGTTCGTTCTCGGGGCGGCAGTCGAGGTACAGCGGTACCTCGCCGAGAGCGGCGAGCGCTATTG
>JAQBBQ010000242.1:0-4174 GCA_032125995.1 Betaproteobacteria bacterium
CGAGCCAGGCGCCGTAGGCGATCGGCGCGGCGAGGAAGATCAGCGGCCAGAGGTTCTCGACCTGTGCCAGGTTCTCCTGCTTCGCGATGTACGTGAGGCCAATGAGGTAGCACAGCATCAGCGCGGATCCGACCCACAGCGCCGCCGGCAGCGCGACCACGGTGCACAGGCCTGCCGCGACGTAAACGAGCACCCGGCACAACCCCATGAAGACCGGGCTGAGCGGATTGTTTTTGTGGAAGGCGTCATAGAACGTGATCGCTCCCGCGAGCGCGAGGCCGCCGAGCACCGGCCAGACGCCGGTGTGCGGCGCGAAGCCGAATCCGACCCATGCGAGCAGCGCGACCCCGCCCGCCATGAGGCCGAATCCCCAGGCGAATACCGCGCCCCGGCCGATCTCGCCCGACGGGATCGGGCGCTCGGGCCGCTCGCGCGCGTCGACGTCGGCATCGAAGGCATCGTTCAGAAACATGCCGCCGATGTAGAGGAGCGAAAACGCAGCCAGCATGACCACGATCTCGGCGCCGAAGCCGCCGGCACCGGCCAGCACCGCACCGGCGAGCGTGTTCGTCCAAACGGTCGGTAGATTCGATACCCGCCCGAGCTTGAGCGCGGTGAGTGGCTTCACTGCTCGAGCTGCGTCTTGACCCAGTTCAGCTCGCGGGCGATCGCCGAGCTCAATCCCACGTTCCGGTAGGACGCGGGCAGTACGTCCCAAGTATAGGTTTCGACTTCCAAGTGCTGGCTGATCGGTTCTGCGCGATGCAGCGCGAGGATCTCGGACAGGAAGGACTGGGTGGTGCCGAAATGGGCCAGCTCGGCAAGGAAGATCGGCACATGGAAATGCACCCGCCATTCGGCGCCCGCTGCAGACCCAGACTCGGCGAGGGCCTGCGGCAGGTCGATGTAGCGGCGCAACGCCGTGTTGGCTCCGTTGGCGCCATTGGCCCGCTCGACGACCTGATGCAAGTAGACCGGTTCGTCGAACTCGGCCAGATGACGGGCGCTTTCCGCATCGACGGTAGCAATCTTGAGTGCGGAGCTGAGCTGCAGCTTCGCGATCAGGATGCCGTTGGCGCGTAACCGGGCAATGCTCGCTTTCGGGTCCTCGAATTCGACTGCAGCATGGCAGACGTCATAGCACACGCCGATATGCCGGCGCATCGCGGCTTCGGCGTCCGCGATCGAGAGGCCCGTGAGCGCCGCCAGGCGCGCGACCCCCTTGCGGCTGAACAGCTGTTGGTTGAAGTATTCGACGGTCTCGTCGATGGTCTCGAGATAGCAAAACGGCTCGGGTTCGATCGCCAGCGCGATCTGCTTGCCGCTGCGCGCCGCGATCCCCACGAGGTGCGCGACGTGGCGGATCAGGTGCTCGCTGATCGCCGCAAGCCGCCCCTCCTCGGCCCAGGGCTTGAAGGTGCACGGGACCGTGCTGACGCTCCCGATCTGGCCGTCGGGCAGGAGCACGCTCAGCAGGTCCGCCAGCTGGTCGGTATAGGTTTGGCGGACCGGGTCGCTCCAGTCGGGCTTGTAGGCATCTTCCTTCACCGTGCGGCCGTGGAATGCGCCGTAGGGAAAGCCGTTCAGCGTGAAGACGTAGTAGTTGCCGTCGGCGAGAAAGCGCTGCAGTTCGGCCGCCGCGCCGGGGTCGCGCAGTCCGCTCGCGGCCGCGTTGCCGAGACGCAGGCCGACGCCGAGGGCTTGGTCGCCGGCGACGGTCGATTTGATTTCGGGTAGATGGCGCGCGAGGCTCGCCATCACCTCATCCAGGGGCTCGCCCGCGTGGATGTTGGTGCAGTAGGTCAGATGACCGAGATCGCGGTCGGCCGCGAGGCGCATCAGGCGCTCGTGCGGTCCCGGAGCCAGGCGAGGGCCTGGCGCATCAGCGCGTCGTCGATCTCATGGACCTCGACACCGACGCCAAGCCCGGCGAGCAGGGTGATCGTCAACTCGCCGCCCAGGTGCTCGCGGAATTCACCCAAGCCTTCGAGGATGACGAGTTCACCGCTCGCGCCCGTCTTGAGCAGCGCCGGGTGCCATAGATCGAAGCCCAGGTACTCCAGCAGCGCGACGACGCGCTGCGCATCGCCTTCCGTCAGCAGCCCCGTCAAAACGGCGTACCGCGCGTCGAGCGCCATGCCGATCGCGACGGCTTCCCCATGGCGCACGTGATTTCGGGTCAGGGTTTCCAGCTTGTGGGCCGACCAATGGCCGTAGTCGAGCGGCCGCGCGCTGCCGGATTCGAACGGATCGCCGCCCTGGCTGATCTGGCGCATGTGCAATTCGGCGCAGCGGCGGATCATGGTGGCCATTGCCTCGCGTTTGAACGTCGCGAGGTCGTCCGCGTTGCGCTCGATCCAGGCGAAAAAATCCGCATCGCGTATGAGGGCGACTTTCACCGCCTCGGCCATTCCCGCGATCTTGTCCCGCTCGGGAAGCGCGGCGATGAAGTTCAGGTCATTCAGCACCGCGAAGGGCGGCGCGAAGGTGCCAACGAAATTCTTCACCCCGTGCAAGTTGACGCCGTTCTTGACGCCGACGCCAGAGTCGTTCTGCGAGAGCACGGTGGTCGGAATCCGGATGTGGCGCACGCCGCGATGCGCGGTCGCCGCGACCAGGCCGATTGCGTCGAGCACCGCCCCGCCGCCGATCGCAATGACAAACGAATGGCGGTCGATGTGCCGATCGAACAGGGTTTGCTGGACGCTTTCGACGAAATGCAGGTCCGACTTGATCTTTTCGCCGCCCGGCACGGCGACGGGGTCGCATACCAGGTCGAGGACGTCGGCGTGCCCTCGCGCGTAGTCCGCGATCGACGCGAGCAGCGCCGGCTGCGCAGCGACCAATCCGTCGTCGATGAAGACGATGACCCGGTGCCGTTTTCCGGGCTCCAGGCGGCAGATGGCGTCGCGCAGTGCCGGGTTGTCCCGGTCGAAGAGCCCTTCCGTAAACACCACGGGAAACGCGTAGGGCACCGAAAAGCGCTGCCAGTGCGTCGTCGCCGGAATCTGTTCGTATCGCGCCTGCGCTGCCATGGCCAGTATCCTGTGCCGGAGTTCCCGGGTGTTGAAAGTCGTCGCGGTCGGCGGCTCAATTGTGTCCGAGCGCGGCGGAATTGGGAAATAGAATGCTCGTGTTCTGATCGATGAAATTCGATCTTCAGTGCCGATTCCCGCAGGTCATTTCAAGGTCCCTTCGATATGCGTACCCTACACATCCTGCTTGGTCTGCTCATGCTCTCGTTCGTTGCGGTGCAGTACAACGATCCCGACAGCCCGCTTTGGATGGCCATTTACCTCGTTCCGGCCATTTGGGCGCTGCTTGCGGCATTCCGGCTTCCCGTTGTTCGCTCGTCCGCCGGGAAATCGCTGCTCTGGGCCTCCACCGTCGCGGGACTGGCCGGGGTCATCTATTACTGGCCGACGATGCCCGAATTCTGGCGCAAGGACGTCTGGTGGGTGGAGGAAACCGCGCGCGAGGGCATGGGAATGATGATTGCATTCGTGGTGCTGGTGGTCGTTCTGTTCAGCGCACATCGCAAGCCGGCACAGTCATGACCCCGCGCCCGCTCAGGGCCAGAAGTCGTCGCTTTTGATATAGGCGACGACGCTCTTGCGCTGCTCGAGAGAAAAGACCGCCTTCCACGACGGCATCTTGCCAAATCCGTTGGTCACTCGATCGAAGATGAACGCCGGCTCGAGCTGGCCCGGATTGAGCTTCGGCGCCTTGCCGGGGTAGGCCTTCGAGCCGTGACAGTGCCGGCACTGCCCTTCCCAGACCACCTGGCCCGCGGCAATGTTCTTCGGGTCGGAGAGATAGGCCTTGTCGAATTTCGGCGTTGATTCCGCGGCGCCCGCCTGCTTCGCGACGACCGTGCTCTTGGGCGCATCGCCCGCGGGGATTGCCGGCGCAGACACCATGGCGAGTACGCAAACCAGCGCCAGCATGGGTCGATACGTCATGTTCCGATTGCCCGGTGCGGGCGTCTTTCGAGGCGAAAAAACAGGGACCCGCCACCGCCGTGCGAACACGACGATGACGGACTCCTTTGAAGCAGTACTACTGCGCCGGGACGATCTTGTAGATCGTGTCGAGCGAGCCGTTCGGGCCCGTCGTGATCGAGGTCAGCGCATAGACCTCGCCGGCGTTGTCTTGCGCGAAGGCGAGGACGTAG
>JAQBBQ010000243.1:0-24365 GCA_032125995.1 Betaproteobacteria bacterium
AATACCGCGGTCGAGGAAGCGCTTTACCTGGCGAACATCTGCAGCACGGTCACGCTCGTTCACCGGCGCGACAAGTTTCGCGCGGAGAAGATCATGATCGACAAGCTCATGCGCCGCGTCGACGACGGAAAGATCGTGCTCGAGCTCGACGCGGTGCTCGACGAGGTGCTGGGCGACACGAGCGGCGTCACCGGGGCACGAATCAAGAACGTGAAGTCCGGGGCGTCCAAGGACCTCGTGCTGAAAGGCCTGTTCGTCGCGATCGGCCACACGCCGAATACCGCGCTCTTCGAGGGACAGCTCGAGATGACGAACGGCTACATCATCACGCAGGCCGGGCGCGAGGGAAACGCCACCAGCACCAGCGTTCCCGGCGTGTACGCCGCGGGCGATGTGCAGGACCATGTTTACCGCCAGGCCGTGACCAGCGCGGCAAGCGGCTGCATGGCCGCTCTGGACGCAGAGAAATTCCTCGAGTCGCAGGCCGCCTGAGGCCTGCAGCGGAGGACCGATGAGTCACGATCCGGGCGACAGACGCGACGAAGAATTCCGCCAGGCGATGGCCGACGTGCGGCCAATGGGCGAGAGGGCAAACCGGCGCGTCGCGCTGCCACGTGCGAAGCCACGACCGATTGCGCAGCAACGTCGCCGCGATGAGCGCGCGGTACTCAAGGAAGCCATCATGGGTCCGGTGTCGCTCGACAATGCGCTCGACTCCGGCGAGGAGCTCTGTTACCTACGTAACGGCATGTCGCGCCAGGTGCTGCGCAAGCTGCGGCGCGGCCACTGGGTCATCGAGGCGGACCTCGACCTGCACGGCATGAACCGCAGCCAGGCGGCTGAACAGCTGGTCACGTTTCTGCGCGCCTGCGGCGCGCAGCGCCTGCGCTGCGCGCGCATCGTACACGGCAAAGGACTCGGTTCGCGCAATCGGGAGCCCGTGCTCAAGCATCTGTTGCACAAGCTTCTGCCGCGGCGCGACGATGTGCTTGCGTTCTGCCAAGCGCCGGCGGCACACGGCGGGGGCGGTGCGCTGCTTGTGCTGCTCAAGCAGCAGCGCTGAGCGCGCGGCGGCGCGGCGGCGCGGCCGCCCGCGCGCGCGACGCAGTCCGCTTAAACAGCGGATTCGTTGGTTTCGCCCGTGCGGATGCGCACCACGTGCTCGACCGCAGTGACAAAAATCTTCCCGTCACCTATCTTGCCCGTGCGCGCCGAGCGCAGGATCGCTTCGATAACGGGATCAACCTGGGTTTCGGCCACGACGACCTCGATCTTCACCTTCGGCAGGAAGTCAACGACGTACTCGGCGCCCCGGTACAACTCGGTGTGCCCTTTCTGCCGCCCGAAGCCCTTGACCTCAGTCACCGTCAGTCCGGTGACGCCGACATCGGAGAGCGCCTCGCGCACCTCGTCGAGCTTGAATGGCTTCACGATCGCTTCGATTTTCTTCATCGCGCCTCCCCTTGTTCGAACAGGGCGATTGTAAGGCATCCACCGTGCGCCACAGCCGCGGGGCCTTCTTATAATCGACGCCTTATTCTCGCAGCACAAAAAGGACGCGCATTGGAAAGCCTGAGCATCGTCGAAACGCTGCGCGATGTAGACGCAGCCGAATGGAATGCGTTACTCGGCGCAGACAGCGCCACGCAGGCGCGGCATCCGTTCCTGCAGCACGCGTTCCTTGACGCGCTCATCGACACCGGTTGCGCGAGCGCGGACACCGGGTGGCAGCCCCAGTTCCTGTTGCTTCGGCACGGCGGGGTGCTGGCGGCGGCGATGCCGCTTTTCGTCAAGTCCCATTCGTACGGCGAGTACGTATTCGACTGGGCGTGGGCCGATGCCTACGCACGCCACGGTATCGACTATTACCCGAAATTGCTCTGTGCGGTCCCGTTTACACCGGTGACGGGACCGCGCCTGCTTGCACGCGACAACGACGATATGGCACGCCGTACGCTGCTCGCCGCGGCGCTTGACCTCGCCCGCCAGACGTCGTCGTTGCATATCCTTTTTCCAACCGACGCAGAATCGACGATCATGCAGGAGCAGGGCATGATGCTGCGCCGCACGGTGCAGTTTCACTGGGAGAACCCGGGCGACCCGAACTTCGAGGCATTTCTTGCCCGCATGTCGCACCGCCGGCGCAAGAACATTCGCCAGGAGCGGCGTCGGGTGCGCGAGGCAGGCGTTTCGTTCCGCTGGTTGCAGGGCGGCGAGATTGATCAGCCGCATTGGGAATTCTTTCACCGCTGCTACCGAACGACCTATGCCGCGCACGGGTCACGTCCGTACCTCAACCTGGCGTTTTTCCTCAAGCTCGGTGCGACACTGGGCGGTCACGCGGTCATGATCCTCGCGGAGCGCGCGGGCGCAGCGGTGGCCGCTTCTCTGCTTATCCGCGGTGGCGACGTACTGTTCGGACGCTACTGGGGTGCGGTCGAGCATATTCCGCTGCTGCACTTCGAATGCTGTTACTACCAGGCCATCGAGTTCGCAATTGCGCACGAACTCGGCAGTTTCGAGGGTGGCGCTCAAGGCGAGCACAAGCTGTTTCGTGGTCTGATGCCGGTGGAAACGGTGTCGGCGCACTGGCTCGCGCACCCAGCGTTTGCACGGGCGATCGAGGATTACCTTGCGCGCGAACGCCGTGGCATTGCCCGCTACGTGAACGAATTGGAAGAACACACGCCGTTCAAGGAAGCCTAATCCAGCGTGCCGGCGGCGTAGAACAACCCGTCGGCCGCGTGAAATCACGGCCACTGACGCGAAAAGGGGTTCGCGGGCTTGTTCAGTTTCATTCAGCACAAGACGAATGCCACCAAGCACGATTAGGATAGAAGCACCTAAACCAGAAACCATCGAAACGGATCGAACGATGAGACTCAAGGGAAAAATTGCAGTTGTCACGGGCGCGGGATCGGGCTTCGGCGAAGGTATCGCGAAGCGCTTTGCGCAGGAGGGCGCGGGCGTAGTGGTCAACGACATCAACGACAGCGGCGGCCAGCGCGTAGCCGGCGAAATATCAAGCGCGGGCGGAAAAGCCGTGTACGTAAAGGGTGACGTGACGCGCGCGGCGGATTGGGCAAGTCTGATCGGTGCCACGCAGTCGGCCTATGGTCGGCTCGACATCGTGGTCAACAATGCCGGCTGGACACACCGAAAAAAGCCTTACGTCGAAGTGACCGAGGCCGAGTTTGACCGCGTGTACGCGGTCAACGTTAAGAGCGTCTATCTCTCGGCAATGCACGCCGTCCCGGTATTTCGCAAGCAGGGTGGCGGATGCATTATCAATATCGCCTCGACGGCGGGATTGCGGCCACGCCCGGAGCTCACGGTCTATAACAGCTCGAAGGGCGCCGTCATCCTCATGTCGAAGTCAATGGCAGGGGAATTCGGACCTGACAATATTCGGGTCAATTGCGTTAACCCCGTGTTCAGCCCGGATACCGCACTGTCGGCCGAGTTCGCCGGTGGGGCAGTCACCGAGGAGGCGCGAAAGCGTTTTCTCGCGACGATTCCGCTCGGGCGTTTCTCGACACCGCTCGACGTCGCAAACGCGTGCCTTTACCTCGCCTCTGATGAGGCCAGTTTGATTTCTGGCGTGTGTATCGAGGTGGACGGCGCGCGCTGCGTCTGAGAATCGGCGCCACGCGGTCCGATCGCGCCGCACGAAGCGCGCTCGGGAAAACGCCGCGATCGACTAGCCCTTGGCGGGTCGAAGCCCGCCGAGCAGAGCAGCGACCTGCTTCGGGCGCCGAGCGGACGAGCGTTCTGCAGGGGAACGCTGCTCGGTCGCCTGCCCCTCACCAGGCTCGTAGGGCGCCGAAAAAATAGGATCGGAGTTCGCCGCTGGACGCGCTGCAGCTGGGCCGGTTGCAGCCGGACCCCTTGCAGCCGGGCCCCCTGCAGCCGGGCCCCCTGCAGCCGGACCCCTCGCAGCCGGACCCCTCGCAGCCGGGCCCCTTGCAGCCGAACCCCTCGCCGCCGGACCCCTTGCAGCGCCTGGCTCGCGCGAGTCGCCACGCCCGCCGCGTCCATCGCCACGTCCGCGCCCGCCTGCGCGCTCGCCACGCCCGTGCTCGCGCCCGATCACGGCCGCGACCGCCCCCGCATCGGGCTCGAATCCAGGGACGATCACGCGCTCGATCGATAGCTGAATGAGCTTCTCAATTGCGGCGAGGGCGTCGCGATCCTCCGAGGCGACGAGCGAGATCGCCTCGCCCGACAACCCCGCGCGCCCGGTGCGTCCGATTCGATGCACGTAATCCTCGGGCGAATGCGGAATGTCGAAGTTGATCACCTGCGGCAGGCCTTCGATATCCAGGCCGCGCGACGCGACGTCGGTGGCGACGAGCACGGTCGTCTGCCCCGCCTTGAAGCCCTCGAGCGCCAGGAGCCGTTCCGACTGTGACTTGTCGCCGTGAATGGCGTCGGCATGAATATGCTCGCGGCGCAGTTGGTGTGCCAGCCGGTTTGCGCCGATACGCGTGGCGCTGAACACGAGCACCTGCGTCAGTTTGCGTGTGCGAACGAGATGGCAAAGCAGTTCGCGTTTCTTTTCGCGCGCGACCGGATGCACCACGTGCGTCACCAGTTCGGCGACGGCGTTGCGCGCGGCAATCTGCACCTCGGCCGGATTGTTCAACAGGGTTGCCGCGAGCTTGCGGATTTCCTGCGGGAACGTGGCCGAAAAGAGCAGGTTCTGGCGGCGCGCGGGGAGCAGCGCAAGGATGCGACGGATGTCGGGCAGAAAGCCCATGTCCAACATCCGGTCGGCCTCGTCGAGCGTAAGTACTGAAACTTGACCGAAGGTCACCGTGCGGTTCTGCACGTGGTCGAGCAAGCGCCCTGGCGTAGCGACCAGCACTTCCACACCTTGGCGAAGTTGCGCGATTTGCGCATTCATGTCGACGCCGCCATAGACGACCGCCGTGCGCAAGGGGAGGTGCTTGGCGTACTCGCGGAAGCTTGCTTCCACCTGGATCGCAAGCTCGCGGGTCGGGGTCAGCAGGAGCGCCCGGACCGGATGGCGTGCGGGCGAGGCGCTGGAACTCGCGAGCGGCGCGAGCTGCTGAAGAATGGGCAACGCAAAAGCCGCGGTCTTGCCGGTGCCGGTCTGCGCCCCCGCCATCAAGTCGCGTCCCTCGAGCACGAGAGGAATGGCCTGCGCCTGGACCGGCGTGGGCTCCTTGTAGCCAAGTTCGCGGACCACGCGAACCAGCGGTTCAATCAGGCCAAGCTGTTCAAATCCAGAATCGATGACGGGCTGCTCCGTTGATTGCTGCAGTGCGAAACCGGAAATTATACGCCCTCGAGGCAAGCCGGCCGGGGGTGGGCTCAGTTGATCGTCCGCTGGGGACGCTCCGACGTGCCACGGGCTTCAGTCCCGGGGAGGCGCAACTCGATGTCCCAATCGCTCTTCTGGACTGCCGCCTGTAGCAGACGGCAGAGCGAGTGCAGCAGCACGCCGTCAAGGTTCAGGGTCACGCCTTGCCCGCCAGACGGATGCAGCCCGACGACCGGCTGACCTTTGCGGTCATGCCCGGTCTGGATGCGCGCGACCAGCAGCGGCGCCTCGCCCAGCGGCGTCGTCGGCGTCGCGTTCTCGTAGGGTCGCGAAAAATCCGCGCGCGAGATCGCCTGTTCGTGTTCGAGACCGAGCAGCGCCTTGCGTGCCTCGGGATTCGCCTGCGTGCGAATGCGCGGACTCGCTTCTTCCGCGAGCTTGACCAGAAGCGGCCACAGTAGCTTGATGAACCGCCGCGTCAGCCACAGGCGAAGTTCCGCGCCGTCATTGGTTCCGATCCGCATCAGCAGACGATCGTGTTCGGCGTCGTAATCGATATTGATCTGCCGCAGTCGCACGGGAGTATTCTCGCGGCTGGGCACGCATGGCGCAATGGCCGGACACGGGTCCAAACCTCGCAAGCAATGACCAATGACGATGCGATTGCACCGGGCGCGAGGACGGCGCGATCTGAATCGCATACGGGACCTGTTTGGCGAATACGCGTGCGCGGTCGACGACCCGCGCTGCTTCGCCGGATTCGAGGCCGAAATCGCGGGACTCCCGGGCGCCTATGCCCCGCCGGGCGGAGAGCTCTGGCTGGCAATCGACGCCGGTGATCCGGCCGGCTGTGTCGCGCTGCGGCGGGTCGACGCGGCGACGGGCGAAATCAAGCGGCTCTATGTGCGACCGGCGTTCCGCAGCCACGGCCTCGGCCGGCGGCTCACCCGGACCGCGATACGCGCGGCGCAGGCAACGGGCTACCGCAGACTCGTTCTCGACACGCTGCCGTCGATGCGAAACGCGATCGTGCTGTATCGCGCACTCGGATTCACCCCGACCGCAGCCTATCTCGACGCACCCACGGCTGGCGCGCTCTGTCTCGTGCGCACGCTTTGACTGCGTCCCAACCGCTCAACCGGAACGGGTGCGGATTTTCGTCAGCAGCGCGGAGGTCGACTGCAGGTGCTCGAAGGGAATCGAAACAACCTCGCCGCCTCCTGCCAGCACGCCAGATGCGCCGACGATGCGCTCGACGGGCCAATCGCCGCCCTTGACCAATACGTCCGGCCTACAGGACGCGATCACGTCGGCGGGTGTATCCGAATCGAACCAGGTCACCGCATCGACTGATTCGAGCGCGGCCATCACGGCCAGGCGATCCTCGAGCCGGTTGATCGGCCGATCGTCCCCCTTTGCGAGCCGCCGTGCCGACGCGTCGCTGTTCAGCGCAACGAGCAGCGCCGCACCGCGCGCCCGCGCACGTGCCAGATAGGTCACATGACCACGATGCAGCAAGTCGAACACGCCGTTGGTGAAGACCAGCGGCCGCGGTAATTCAGGCAGCCATAGCACAAGGTCGGCCAGCGCCCGAATCTTGCGCTCGAACGCGGGCGCGCCTTGGGTCACGGCTGCAACGGACGCCGCGTCAAGAGGCTTTCTCGGACGTCGTGCACGGCTGCACGCCCGGCGTGCAGTACTCGAAAATCTTCACGACTTTGAGAACACCGCCCGTGGTGCGCGCGATCTTCACCGCCTCGGCTGCTTCGGCCTCGGTGACGATTCCCATCAGATAGACCACATTCGCCTCGGTCACGACCTTGACATGATTGGCGCTGAAGCTGCCCGTATCCACGAACCGCGTCTTCACCTTCGACGTAAGGTACGAGTCGTTGGTGCGCGTGCCGTACGAAGAAACCCCGGCGACCTGCGTCTCGTTGGCGGTGCTGCGAACCCCCGGGGCGGCACGCGCGATCTTCTCGACCTCCGCTCGGGTGGCGGCGTCGGGCACCTCGCCGGTAAGCAGAACGACATAGTTAAACGAGGTCACGTTCAGGTGCACCTTGTCGCCGAAGCGCTCGTCGACCCGGTTCGATACGCGCAATTCGATTCCTTCGTCATCGATTTGGGCACCCGTAGAGCGCCGATCGGTCGCCGACATGACGGCGGCACCCGCGCCGACCGCGATTACGCCTGCGCACCCCTGCAAAAGCAGCAATGCCACCACAAGTGCGCCTGCGGTCGGCCATGCGCAACTGTCGCGTATATTCATGATTTGGCTCCGAACATTTGGTAATCGATTGCGTCGCACAGGCAATGCAGCGCCAGAAGATGAACCTCCTGGATCCGCGCTGTGCGCGCGTGCGGCACGTTGATGTGGACATCGTGCTGAGCGATCCGTTCCCCAAGCTTGCCGCCGCGACCACCCGTGAGCGCCACCACTCGAACACCGAGCGCTGACGCCGCGGCGACCGCCTCGAGCACGCTCGCCGAGTTTCCGCTGGTCGAGATTGCCAGCAGGACGTCACCCGCGCGACCCAGCGCGTGCAGCTGCTTGGCGAACACCGCGTCATAGCGAAAGTCATTCGCAATCGCGGTGAGGGCCGAACTGTCGGTCGTGAGCGCGATCGCGGCGAGTGGCGGGCGCTCGATCTCGAAGCGATTCACCAGCTCGGCGGCAAAGTGTTGTGCGTCGGCGGCGGACCCACCGTTGCCGCATGCCAGTATTTTTCCGCCCGCCCGCAATGAACTCACCATCAGCACGGCAGCACGGGCAATCGGCGCCGAAAGTAGCTCTGCGCTCGACAGCTTGAGATCGGCGCTCTCCCGAAAATGCGCTGCCACGCGTGTCGCCAATTCGGCGCCGTGTTCCAACTCTTCGGCCGGTCCCGCCTTCTGCGCACGCCCCATGCGGAAATTCTACACCGTCACTCGACAGTAACCTCGAACGCAACGCGCCGACCTGCGCATCGAGCGCAGCGCCGGCAAACGCCAAAAAGGTAGGCGCGCACTGCGCTACTCGCCAAACGCATCGCGGATCCATACGATGTCTTCGAGTCGGCCCGGGCCGGTTGCATCGAGCAGCATGACGTCGAAGCGGCAGACCCGCTCGCGGCGTCCAGTGAGAAAATGCTGCGCGGCGGCAATCAGGCGCCTGCGCTTTGCTGAGGTGATGCTCTCGGCGGCGCTGCCAAAGCGCCCGTGCTTGCGCAAGCGCACCTCGGCAAACACGGTGACCCCCGCCTCGTCGGCGACGAGGTCGATCTCGCCGTGCCGGCAACGCCAGTTGCGAGCGACAATGCGCAGGCCGGCGCGCCGCATCCGCTCTGCACACAGGTCCTCGGCTCGCGCACCGCGCTGGTTCATGGCACCCTATCTTGCAGTAGCACTGGGGTCGCTGGGCGCGCAGTCGGGCAGACCATTCGACCCGGCAAGCGCGACGACTGAACACTTAACGATGCCGCCGCCATCCCGTTGACCGCCAATTCGACCACCGGAACCCTGTTCATTGTCGCCACCCCGATCGGCAATCTGGGCGACGTCAGCCCGCGCGCGCTCGAAACCCTCGCCCAGGTCGACCTCATCGCCTGCGAGGACACACGGACATCGCGCACACTGCTCGTGCGGTACAACATCGGGACGCGAACGGTCGCGCTGCACCAGCATAACGAGCGTGCCGCGAGCGCAGCACTAATCGAGACACTACGCGCGGGCAAAAATGTCGCACTCATCACCGATGCCGGCACGCCGGGCCTGTCCGACCCTGGGGCGGTGCTCGTCGCCGCGGCGCACAGCGCCGCTGTCCCTGTGGTCCCGGTCCCGGGACCGAGCGCGGCGACGGCCGCGCTCTCGGCGTCGGGATTCGCCGCTGGGCCCTGGTTGTTTGCCGGATTCCTTCCCGCCACCCCCACGGCACGAGGCAAGGCCTTGGCTGTGCTCGATGCACAGCAGCCGATCGTCTTCTTCGAAGCGCCGCACCGGATCCGCGCGACGATCGAAGCGCTCGCGGCGCGATTCGAGGACGATCGCGAGCTGGTCATCGCCCGTGAATTGACCAAGAAGTTCGAGGAGATCGTTCGCTTGCCGCTGCGCGAGGCCTGCGCCTGGCTGGATGCCGATCCCCACCGCGAGCGCGGCGAGTTCGTCCTCGTGCTCGGCCCCCGCAAGCAATCTGAAAACGAAAGTGCACGCGCGGAGGGCGAGCGTGTGCTCGATCTGCTGCTCGAGTCTGTCCCCTCGCTGAGTGCGCGCGAGGCGGCGAAGCTGGCTGGGCGAATCACCGGTGCGCCGCGCAATGCACTGTATGCCTACGCGCTGGCGCGTACGGGTCGTGCCGGCCGGCCCGAACCCGACTAGCGCCGGGATCCTGCCGCAGGCCGGCCCGACCCTCGGCACCGGTCGCGCGAAGGGCGCAGGCAGTACGGCTAGAATTGGGCGCACTATGGATGCGCTGACGCTCACAATCCGCCGCCCAGACGACTGGCATCTGCACCTGCGCGACGGCGATGCGATGGCTGCAGTTCTGCCCGACAGTGCGCGGCGCTTCGCGCGCGCGATTGTGATGCCCAACCTGAAGCCCGCGGTGCGAACGACGCATCAGGCGCTCGACTACCGGGAGCGCATTCTCGCGGCGCTGCCTGACGGGCTCGCGTTCGAACCCCTGATGACGCTCTATCTCACCGAGGACACGCCACCCGAGGAGATTGCGCGCGCGAAACTCTCGGGACGCATTGCCGGCGTGAAGCTTTATCCGGCCGGCGCCACGACACATTCCGACGAGGGTGTGACACGGATCTCGCGCTGTTTCCACACCCTGGAGCGGATGCAGGAGCTCGGCATGCCGCTGCTTGTGCATGGCGAGGTGACCGACCCCGAAATCGATGTCTTCGATCGCGAAAGAGCCTTCATCGAGGACGTGCTCGGACCTCTGGTCGAGCGCTTTCCCGAACTGAAGATCGTGCTCGAGCACATCACGACGCGAGACGCGGTGCAATACGTCGAGATCACCGGAACGCGGATTGCTGCGACGATCACCGCGCATCACCTGCTGATGAACCGCAACGCGCTGTTTCTCGGGGGGATACGGCCGCACCATTACTGCCTTCCGGTACTCAAACGCGAGGCCGATCGAGAGGCGCTCGTCGAAGCCGCGACATCGGGTAACCCAAAGTTCTTCCTCGGCACTGACAGCGCGCCGCATGCGCTCGACACGAAGGAGACGGCCTGTGGTTGCGCTGGCATTTATACGGCGCACGCGGCGCTCGAGCTCTACGCGGTTGCGTTCGAGGAGGCCGGCGCTCTGGACAAGCTCGAGGGCTTCGCCAGCGTGCATGGACCGCAGTTCTACGGACTACCGGTAAACGAAGGCACGATCACCCTTGTGCGCGAGGCCTGGGACGTGCCGGCGCGGCTCCCCTACGGCGCTGGCGAACTCGTGCCGCTGCGCGCGGGCGAGCGCCTGCCATGGCGACTCGCCTGAGCCCGGGCCCGCGTTGGGCCGAGGGCCGCGCGGGATTCGGCCACCCGATCTACGATCCGGTTCGCGGCCTGCTCGAGGCGCTCGCGCAGAACGACGATTGGCCCGACGCCGCGCGGCTCAATGCGCTCGGCACGACGACCGATCGAACGCCGCGGACGGCGACCGGCCATCGTATTCGTTTCGTCCCGCCGCCATCGGATGCCAACAACTACGAGCTGCGCGTACACGCGAGCGGCGAGGTTGCGACGCGTTCGGAAGACTGGCACGACCTGTTCAACGCCCTCGCCTGGTTCGCGTTTCCGCAGACCAAGGCAACCCTGAACGCCATTCATGCGAGCGAGATTCCGCGTGAAGCGAAGCGTCGCGGCCCGACGCGCGATTTGCTGACGATTTTTGACGAGGGCGGGGCTGTGGTTGCCTGCGCGGACCCGGATCTAATCGATCTAATCCGTGCCTTTCGCTGGCAGACGCTATTCTGGTCCGAACGTAGCCGCGTCGTGGCGGGCATGCGGATCGTGGTGTTCGGGCACGCCGTGCTCGAGCAGGCGCTCTCGCCCTGGGCCGGTATTTCCTGCAAGGTGTTGTTCGTTCCGGTCAGCAGCGCGCTGCTCGCGGCGCCCGTCATGCAACTCGTGGCTGCGCTCGACGCCGCCGCGGCTGCCTGGTTCAATGCGAAGGCGTGGACGGGCTCGCCGCGCGACCTCGCGCCGCTTCCCGTCTTCGGCTACCCGGGATGGAGCGAAGACGGCGCGCGAGCCGAGTTCTACGCCGACGCGCGCTACTTCCGGCCCCAGCCGAGGACCGGGCAGGCTGCGGGCGGTAAAATTGTCCTGGGAGTCGGCCAGGCAGTCGCTGCATGCCCCGTTTCGGAGCGCGCAGAGGAAAGTCCGGGCTCCGCAGAGCGGGATGCAGGGTAACCCCCTGGCACGGCGACGTGACGAATAGGGCCACAGAGACGAGTCGCACGGCGCAAGCCGTGCGGGTGAAACGCGGCAACCTCCATCCGGAGCAACACCAAATAGGCAAGCGCTCGAGGTCGGCTCGGCCGAGCTTGCGGGTAGGTGGCTAGAGCCTCGGGGTGACCCGGGGTCGAGAGGAATGGCTGTCGTGGCAGCGGCTCCGTAAGGCGCCAAAGCCAACAGAACCCGGCTTATCGGCCGGCTCCCAGTTGTCGCGCCGCGACGGCCTGAACGCCGGCCAGGCGCTTGCACCGCGGCCTGGATCCGACGACAATCCGCGCGGAATAAAAAGATAAACGGTCCAGCACCCGTCGATGGACATTCGCCTAAACCAAAACGACGTCACCAACCGCATCAACGTCGAGGATGCGGACCGCGTACGCGAAGCGGTCGTAGCGATTTACCAGGCCCGCTACCCGGACACCGATCTCGGTCCGCTGGTGCGGGCGTTCGACGACGTCAAGGCCCTATTCGAGGGCGATTTTCCGGGCTATCTGGCCTGCGACACCCTGTACCACGACGTGCGCCACACGCTCGACATGACGCTTGCGATGGCGCGCTTAATCGATGGACACGACCGCAGTTGCGCAGCCCCCGAGCGACTCGGCGCGCGACGCGCGATGTTGGGGGTCATCGTCGCGCTGCTGCACGACAGCGGCTACATCAGGCGGATTTCGGAGAAACACGTTCTCAATGGCGCCGTATTCACCAAGGTGCATGTCAGCCGTAGCGCCGACTTCCTGCTGCGCTACCTGCCCGAGCGGGGATTCGGTGCCGAGGCCGAGACCGCCGCGCAGTTGGTACATTTCACCGGCTACGAGTTCGACGTCGATGACATCCGGATTCCGGAGGGCAAGGACCGTCTGCTCGGCTATATGGTCGGCACGGCGGATTTGCTGGGGCAGATGTCGGACCGGATGTACCTCGAGAAATGTCGCGACTTCCTCTACGAGGAATTTGTCTGGGGGCACATCGCGCGGGAAACGCTGCCTGACGGCAAGGAGATCGTGCGCTACGCCTCGCCCGAGGACCTGATCCTGAAGACGCCGGGCTTTTACGAGTACGTCGCGCGCCGGCGGATCGATAAAAAGCTCGGCGCAGCGGACCGGTATGCCGAGGCGCATTTCGACGGACCGAGCCTGTACCAGTCGGAGATCGACCGCAATATGGACTTTCTGCGCGAGACGATCGAGACGGCGGATTTCGAGCGGCTGCGCCGCGACTGCTACTCGCTCTCGCACACGGTGCGCCGCGCAGCCTGACGCCGCTCCGCCCTCCCCCAGCGCGGCCAGATGCGCCGCGGGTGCGGAGTTTTTCACATTCTCTTTAAAAATTCTCTGTTTTAGGGATAACTCGCTTGCGCGGGGGTCGGCGCCATGGCGAAATCCCTTCCATGACACTTTCTTTAAGAACTATTCCCGGTGGCCGTAATGGGCACAATGGCCGCAACGGGCACCTTGCGCATATTGGGCGCCATGATCTGGCACCGGCACTTTTCCGGCTGCTCTCCGACAGCGCGATGTCGCGCGCCGCGCTGGCCTCCTGCGGTGCGGCGGTCGCCATCGTCGATGCGCAAAGCGCCGGCTGGCCGATCGCCTACCTGAACCCGGTGTTCGAGCGTTTGTTCGGGCACCGCTACGTTGACGTCGGCGGGCGGGCGCTCCTGTCCCTGATCTTCGGGCCCGATCCGCTGGTGCAGGATCGGCTGCTGGAAGCGGTTCGCGCGCCGCACGACGTTTGCGCCGTGCATAAGAACGGGATGCCGCTTGAGGTGGAGATCGTACTCGGACCCGTGCACGACACCGGCGGGCGCCTGACGCACTGGGTGCTCACCTTCGCCGATCGAACCGAGCTCGCGCGCCTGCGCGAGGAAGTGGCTGCGCTGAGATCCCCGCGCGCGGCCTGACGCGTCCGCGCCGCGGCCTAATCGTCCTTCGTGCGCAGCGATTGCACGAGGTCGATCAGCATCATGGCGAAGCCGATCCCCGCAACCACCCACAGCGAGATTTCATTCAGTTTGACGACGACCGGCCCGATGAACAGGGCGAGCAAGGCCGCCGCCAGAATCGCTGCAACAAATTTCATCCCGCCCGTCCTCTCAGTCCTTTCGTCCGCATACTACGCGGCGGCGTCCGCGGCGATGGCCTTCACGAGCCAGCGCGCGGTGCGCAATAGCCTGGTGTCGGCCCCCCGCTGCCCGACGAGCTGAACGCCCAGCGGCAGACCATTTGCGCCCCGCATCAACGGCAGGCTGATGGCCGGCATCCCAGCCAGCGTCCACAGCGTGCAGAATGATGGATCCCCGGTCGCATCGAGCCCTGCCGGCGCCGTCCCCGGCGCAGCCGGCGTCAGGATCGCGTCGCAGCGCTCGAATATTTCCCCGAAACCCTCGTTGATGATCGGAATGCGCGCGAGCGCCTGCTGGTAATCCAGTGCCGGCACTGCGCGGCCGCGCTCGAGTTGCGCACGCAACGAAGCCGACAGCTGGTCACGCCCACGCGTCCACTCCGCATCGAGGTTCGCCGCCATTTCGGCTTGCATGATGGTGCGGTGCCACGTAAGAGATTCGCCCGTGCTCTCGGGAAGATCGAGGTCGACGACGCGATCGCCAAGGTGGCCGACCAACTCGGCGAACGCCTCCCGCGCATCCGCATCGGTCTGCTCCCAGCGCGGTGTACGCGCGAATGCCAGCAGCGGCGGGAGCGGCGGATCTTCCGCGGCGATGCGGCAGAACGCAGGCCGCGCGCGCGGCCGGGTATCGGCATCCGCTGCGTCGTAGCCCACCAGCGACTCGCAGATCAATGCAATGTCGTCGATCGAGCGGGCGAACACCCCCACATGATCGAGCGTGCGAGAAAGCTTCAGCACGCCGGACCGTGGAATCAGGCCGTGCGTCGGCTTGAACCCGTAGACGCCACAGAACGCGGCCGGTCGGATCACCGAGCCATTGGTCTGGCTGCCCAGGGCGAGCGACACCATCCCGGCTGCGACGGCGGCCGCAGATCCGGACGACGACCCACCGGGCGTGTGTTCCGCGTTGTGCGGATTGCGCGTCTTGCCTGGCGTATAGGTCGCGCATTCGGTCGTGACCGTCTTCCCCACGATGATCGCGCCCGCCGCACGTAGCATCGCGACGGCCGCGGCGTCCCGGTCCGGCGTACGCCCCGCGTGAAGCACGGTCCCGTCCTCGGTCGGATAATCCGCCGTATCGAAGATGTCCTTCACCCCCACTGGAATGCCGTGCAGCGGTCCGATCGCATCGCCCCGTGCACGCAGCGCATCTACGGCACGCGCCTGCGCACGCGCATGCTCAGGGTCGAGATGCGCCCAGGCCTCGATTGCAGGGTCCGCCTCCTCGATCCGCGCGAGGCAGGCGTCGACCAACTCCTCCGCGCTCAACGCGCCGTCGCGAATCGCCCGCGCGCAATCGGTCGCCGACAGCCAGTTGAGTTGGGATGCGTCCATGTCGCTCAGCGCCCGTAGATGAGGTTCGGCAGCCAGAACATGATCTGCGGAACCGTGTAGACGACAATCATGGTGACGAACACCATGCCGAGAAAGGGAAAGCAGCCCCTGAAGATCGTCCACAGTTCGACATAGGGCGGTGCGATGCCCTTCAAGTAGTACGCCGACATGGCCATGGGCGGCGTAAGGAACGACGTTTGCAGGTTGAGCGCAACCAGAATGCCGAACATCATCGGATCGACGTGAAAGTGCGGCAGCAGCGGCAGAAAGATCGGCACGAAAATGATGATGATCTCGCTCCACTCGAGCGGCCAGCCCAGAAGGAAGATGATGAGCTGCGCAATGATCAAAAACATGATCGGATTGAGGTTCATCCCGAGCACGAATTCCTTGATCAGGCCCTCGCCGCCAAGATAGGAGAACACCGACGAGAAGGTCCAGGATCCGACGAACAGGAAACAGACCATCGCCGAGGTGCGCGCCGTGAGGTAGACCGCCTCCTGGAGGCGCAGCCAGGTCAACGCGCGGTAGCCCGCGGCCAGGAGCAAGCTGCCCAGCGCCCCGATCGCGGCCGCCTCGGTCGGGGTCGCGAGGCCGAACAGGATCGACCCCAGCACGGACATGATGAGCACGGCGAGCGGCACGAAAGCCTGGAGCAGCAGAACCGCTGCCTTCGCCCAGGGGACGTTGCTCTCGCTCTCCGGAAGCTTCGGCGCGAGCTTGGGGTTGATCATCGCGCGCGTGATCACGTAACCGATGTAGAGCGCAGCAAGCAGCGCGCCCGGAAGCAGCGCGGCCGCGTACAGCCTGACCACGGAAACCGATGCCGTGGCCGAATACACGATCAGCATGATCGAGGGGGGGATCAGGATGCCAAGCGTTCCGCCCGCGCAAATAACCCCGGCGGAGAGCTTCTGGTCGTAGCCCGCCTTGAGCATCGCGGGAAAGGCGAGCAGCCCCATCAGGGTCACCACGGCGCCGACGATTCCGGTCGCGGTTGCGAACATCGCGCAGGTCACCAGCGCCGCGACCGCCATCGCGCCCGGGACATGGCGGAACGCCACCTGCAGGCTATAGAACAAACGATCGAGAATGTTGGAGCGCTCGACCACGTATCCCATGAACAGAAACAGTGGTACCGCGACCAGCACGTCGTTGCTCATGATGCTCCAGGTGTTCTGCGTCAACAGGTAGAACACGCGGCTGTCGAAGAACTCCTGGCCCGGCCGGTAGTACGCGTAGAAGCCGAATCCGACCGCCATCCCCATCAGCGTGAAGGCGATGGGGAAGCCGAGCAGGATGACGAAGATGAACAGCCCCAGCATCATCAGGGCGACGACTGGATCGCTCACTTGAGCGCCTCCTGCGGTGCCTTGCCCCCGCCCGCGTACTGCTGCACCAGTGCGTCCTCGAGCTCCTCGACATCATGAAGCCGTGCCGGCCAGCGATTGTCGCGGATGCAAATGAAACAGCGCAGCACCTCGGCGAAACCCTGGAGCGCCAGCAGCCCGGCCCCAAACGGAATGAGCAGCTTGAGCTGCCAGACCGGGACGCCGACCGGACTATTGACGCTCACTTCGCGAATCTTGAAGGCGTCGTAACCGTAAGTCCAACCCGCGTACATGAGCGCGAGCACGCCCGGGTAAAAGAACAGGACGTAGAGGACCAGTTCGATGACCCCCTGCACGCGCTGCGGCCACATGCGGTAGATGAAGTCGCCACGCACGTGGCCGTTGCGCGAAAGCGTGTACGCCCCTGCCATGTAGAACAGGCCGCCGTACATGAGATAGCTGAAGTCGAACGCCCAGCTCGTCGGATCGTTCAAGACGTAGCGCATGAACACCTCGTACGAGGTGCCGAAGGTCAGAATAAGGATGCACCAGGAAAATGTGTGACCGACCATCCTCGACAACTGGTCGACGCCATAGATGAAGCGTTGAATCATGTCAGTCCCCGTGCGCTGGCGAATGCGTAAAGGATATCAAGAACGTGAAGAAAAATGGGGCGGCGCCAGTGGCGCCGCCCCAGTCCAGCCCTGTGGGTTCAGTCCGGATTCCCGGTTCAGCTAGGGAGTTTGGTCTTGAACACGTGCTCGTAGCCCATCTTGAAGGGCGCGTCGTTATACGCCCAGTAATACACGACGTCCTTCGCCCACTTGAGCTGCGACTCGACCACGCGCTTGAAGAAGGGATCCTCGTCCGACAGTTTCTTGGTGAGGATGTCCCAGGCGGCCAGCTGGGCCTGGAACACCGCCTTCGGCGTGCGAATCACCTTGACCTTGTGCTTGTTGATCAGCACCTGCAGGTCGCGCGAGTAGTTGTCGATTCCGGTCCACCAGTTGGCCGACGACGCCGCTTCGACCCCGTACTGCCAGATCGCCTGCAAGTCCTTCGGCATCGAGTCCCACTTCTTCTTGTTGATGATGATCTCGAAGAACTCCATCGCCTGATGGAAGCTGCCCAGCTCGTAGTTCTTGATCACGTCCTGGGCACCGAACCGGCTGTCGGAGGTCGGGTTGTTGAATTCGAACGCATCGATCACGCCGCGCTCGAGGGCCGGAATGATCTCGCCGCCCCCAAGCTGCGTCACCTTGGCGCCCATCTGCTGGAACAGGTCAGCGGCAAGACCGACGGTGCGGTACTTGAGGCCCTTGAGCTGTGAGGCATCCGTGATCGGCTTCTTGAACCAGCCGAGCGGCTGGGTCGGCATCGGCATCGCGAAAAAGCCGACGACGTTCAAGTTCAGCTTGGCCAGCAATTCCTTGTAGAGATCCAGGCCGCCACCCCGGTAAATCCACGCCAGGGTCTGGAATGCATCGCAGCCATTGATCGGGCCCGAGCCGAACAGCGACGCCACCTTGGATTTTCCGTACCAGTACACCGGCACGGTGTGGCCAGCGTCGAGCACGCCCTTGCTGACCGCGTCCATGACCTCGAACGACTTGACCACCGCGCCGCCGACGAGATAGTCGATTCTGATGCGACCACCCGACATGTCGTTCACGCGCTTGACGAACTCCATCGCCATCTCGTTGAAAATGTCGGTGGCGCTCCAGGAGCCTTGCATTTTGATCACGATCGGCGATTGCGCCTTCGCGATCATCGGGAAACCGAGCGTTGCGGCACCAGTAGCTGCGGCTGCCGCGCCGGTCAGGAACTTGCGCCGACCGGACGTCGGTGTTTTCTTCTCTTCCGTCATGACGAACTCTCCTCTCTAGAAAACAACCTGCGGATGCGCCGGAACGGTTGTCCGGCGCGTGTCCGATGGGAACCGGACCCGAGCCCAACCATTGGTGCGCGGCGTACCCCCGAAAAGGACCGAATCATTCTAGACTGCCCTTTTGGTCGTCGCAAGGTGCCTTCACGATACGAAATGGGACACAGGGTAAACAAAGCATGAATTTAGCTGTAGTAAAGCAAGAGGTAGGCCGCGAGCAGGATTGCCACCCAGAGCGTCATCCCACCGGTGGTCCAGGTGCGGGCGAGCACCCCGTCCAGCCCGTGGTGCCGCAGGACCAGGGTATGGAGTGCCGCAGCGGCAATCCGCCAACCGCGTTTACCGACGGCGCCAATCTGTGCGATCGCGTCGAGCGACCCGCCCGCAAGGCGCGGCAACAGCCGGCGGTACGACCAGTCAGAATCCAGATTCACCGAGCGCAATTCGGGTGGATAGATCCCGGTACGCATCAGCACCGCAAACGCCAGCGCCGAAAACACCAGCAACTGAGTCTGCGACAGCACATGTGATGCCGTGTAGGGAACGTAGTCAACGATTCGAGGCAGCAGCGCGTAGAGCGCCGAGGGAAAGCAGCCGATGCCGATACAGAGCGCGGCCGCGATCGCCATGGCGATGAGCATATGCACAGGCGCTTCCTTGCAGCGGATTCCCGCGTCATGCGCAAAGAACGCAAAGAACGGGATTTTTATTCCCGCGTGATGGAACACCCCCGCCGAGGCAAACAGCAGGACCAGCCAGACCCCGAGGTACCCCTCGTGCGCAATCGAGGCCATGATCATCGACTTGGTTACGAAGCCGCTGAACAGCGGGAAGGCTGAGATCGAGGCCGCGCCGACCACACAAAAACCGGCCGTCCACGGCATCGACTTGTAGAGCCCGCCCAGCTCCGACCCCTTCACGGTTCCGGTACGCAGCAGCACGGCGCCCATCGACATGAACAACAGCGCCTTGAACAGGATATCGGCGAACGCGTGGGCCACCGCGCCATTGACGCCCAGGTCAGTGCCGAGGCCAATGCCCACCACCATGAAGCCAAGCTGGTTGATCACGCTATAGGCGAGAACGCGGCGCAGATCGTTCTCGATCACGGCATAGAAGATCGGAAAGGCGGTCATCGTTACGCCAACCCAAATCAGCAGCTCGGTGCCGGGAAAGCCGCGCGCGAGCGCGTATATGCCGAGCTTCGTGGTGAACGCCGAGAGCACCACCGTTCCGGTCGGGCTTGCCTCCGGGTAAGCGTCCACCAGCCAGTTGTGCAGCAGGGGAAACGCGCATTTGATGCCGAAGGCGGCCAGAATGAGCGCACCGCCCGCGGCGTCGAGGCCGATGAAATCGAACGCGAGCGACCCCGTCTCTGCATGGTGCAGCGCCGCGCCCGCCAAGAGGAGCATTCCGGAGGCAAGCTGGACGACGAGGTAGCGCATGCTTGCCCCAAACGCGCGCTGCGTGCCGCGGGCCCATAGCACTGCCACCGATGCCACCGCGGACAGTTCCCAGAACACGAACAAGGTGAGCAGATCGCCCGCAAACAAAGCGCCAACCGCGCTTCCGGCATAGATCATCGCCACCGGTTGTTCGAACTCGTGGCGCTGGTGCCACGCGAATACCACGTTAAGAAATGCCGCAATCGAAAATACGTAGCCGAACGCCAGACTGAGGCGGTCGACACGCATCAGCGTGAGCATCGTGCCGAATGCATCGACCTCCAGCAGCGTGCCCGGCGCAAGCATCAGAAGCTGCGCGAATGTCGCCACGGGCGCGGCCAACAAGAGCGCGCCGCGCAGGGCGCGCGGCAGGAGCGGCGCGAGGATCCCGGCGCCGATGAGAACGAGGCCCGCGGGGATGTCAGTGATCATAGTAGTCCTCGGGTCGCATCACTGCCCGACGCAGCAATAGCTTCGCCGCGAGCACGAGCGCGACGCACGCAATGAAGCCGAAGAGGGCGTAAAACCCGAACCGTTCGTCGAATTCCACCTCCCCATGCCGGCGCACGACGAAATCCAGCGCGACGAGAACGATCCCCACGACCCAGAGCCCACGAAAGAGTCGTGTCACATTTTCTGGCCGGTCGAGCCAGTACGCTTTTCCGTCCTGCGTCATGGTTGCATCCTCCTGGCCTTTTCAGCCCATTCCCGCGACGGCCCGCGCGAGCGCGAGCGGCACATCGACGGCGAACGCGAAGCCAAGTGTCGCGGCAGCCGTCACCAGCATTGCAATGATCATCGGCATCGGGGCCTCGCCGTGCGCCGGCGCATCCGCCGGCGCCGGCTTTAGGAACGCGGCATACAGGATCGGGAGGAAGTACGCCGCGTTCAGCAGCGTACTCAGCCCGAGCACCACGAGCGCCACCACGTGACCCGCCTCGGCCGCACCCTGAAAAATCATCCATTTGCTGAGAAAACCGGCCAGCGGCGGGATGCCGATGAGCGACAGCGCGCCGATCGCGAAGGCCCCCATGGTCCACGGCATGCGTCGCCCGATGCCGTCGAGCTGGCTCACCTCGGTCTTGTGGGCGGCGGTGTAGATCGCGCCGGCGGCGAAGAACAGCGTAATTTTGCTCACCGCATGCGCAGCGATATGCAGCGCCGCCGCAGCGATCGACAGCGGAACGAGCAGCGACGCGGAGAGGACGACGTAGGAGAGCTGGCTTACCGTCGAGTAGGCCAGGCGCCGCTTCAGGTTGTCCGAGCGCAGCGCGATGACCGACGCGGCGATGATCGTAAATCCGGCGACGACCGGCAGCCAGTCGGCGCGCCCCGTTGCCGCAAGCGCGTCCACACCGAACACATAGACGATCACCTTGACCACCGCGAAGACGCCCGCCTTGACGACGGCGACCGCGTGAAGCAGCGCCGAGACGGGCGTCGGCGCCACCATGGCGGCGGGCAGCCAGCGGTGGAACGGCATGAGCGCCGCCTTGCCGATGCCAAACATGAATAGCGCGAGCAAAAGGCCCACGGTCGCATTCGACGGCGCCGGCCGCAGGATTCCGCCCGGGAGAAACTCCAGCGTTCCCGCAATCCACCAGGTCGCGATGATGGCCGGCAGAAGAAAAACAATCGACGTGCCGAGCAGCACCCCCAGGTAGGTACGCCCGCCGCTTCGCGCCTGCGCGTCGCCATGGTGCGTGACCAAGGGATAGGTGATGAGGGTGAGCGCCTCGTAGAACAGGAACAGCGTGAGCAAATTGGCGGCGTACGCAATCCCCATCGTCGCGGCAAGTGCGAACGCGAAGCAGGTGTAAAAGCGCGTCTGATGCGGCTCCTTGTTTCCCCGCATGTAGCCGATCGAGTAAATCGAATTGACGATCCACAGCCCCGAGGCGATCAGCGCAAACAACATGCCGAGCGGCTCGACGCGGAATCCCAGTGCGATGCCGGGCAGCAGTTCAAGTACGAACAGCTGTGGGCGCGAGCCCGCCATGACCTGTGGCAGCAGCGCGAGTACGCAGGCAAACAGCAGCGCGGCGGTCGCCAGCGTCACGCTTTCGCGCAGATTCGGCCAGCGTCCGGTCAGCGCGATGCCGACCGCACCGAGTGCCGGCACCAGGACAGCCGCCGCAATCAGCTGTGCGCCGCTCATGGACCGGCGTCGAGCAGCAGCGTTGCCGCACGGCGTGCGCCCTCGACCGTGAACGAGGTGTCGAAACCGAACCAGATGCAGGCCGCAACCAGCAGCCAGGCCGGCACAAGCATGGAAATCGGGCCATCCCCGGTCGCTGGTGTCCGCGCGCTCGGCGAGCTCAGGTAGGCCGCCTCGACGAAGCGCCAGACATAGGCGAGTGCAATCAGCGACGTTGCGACGACGAGCGCGGCGAGCCACCAACGACCCGCCTCGAGGGCGGCGAGGACCAGATACCACTTGCTCACGAAGCCCGCGGTCCCCGGCACGCCGATCAGCGACAAGCCCGCGAGCGTGATGCCCAGCGTGGTGATCGGCATCGAACGGGCCAGCCCGCGCGCGCTCGCAAACTGCGTATTTCCCGCTTGCAATGCGACGATCCCGAGCAGCAGGAACAGCGCCCCTTTGGTGATGCCATGGTTGAACAGGTGGACGATCGACGCCGTCAGTCCGTCGAGCGAAGCCATCGACACACCGAGCGTGATGTAGCCGATCTGGGCGACGCTGGAGTACGCAAACAGCCGCTTGAGGTCCGTCTGCCACAGGGCCACCAGGGAGGCAGTGACAATGGCGAGAATCGAAAGCCCCATGAGGATCTCCGGCATCGGCAGCACCTGGGTGACCAGGTGCAGGCCAAATACGCCGAAATAGAAACGCAGCAGTACGTACACCGAAACCTTGGTCGCAGTCGCGGCAAGGAACGCCGTGACCGCCGACGGCGCGTAGGTGTAGGCATTCGGCAGCCACAGATGCAGCGGAAACAGCGCGAGCTTGAGCGACATGCCCACGGTGATGAAGGCGAGCGCCGCGAGCACAGCGCGTTCGTTCACCACACCCTCCAGCCGGATCGCCATGTCGGCAAGATTCAGCGTCCCGGTCTTCAGAAACAGCAATCCGACGCCGATGACGAAGAAGGTTGCGCCAATGGTCCCCAGGATGAGGTATTGAAACGCTGCGAGCAACGCGCGCCGGTCGCGTCCCAGCGCAATCAGCACATAGCTCGACAGCGACGCGATTTCCATGAACACGAACAGATTGAACGCGTCGCCCGTGATCGTCATGCCGAGCAGGCCCGTGACGCACAAGCAGTACATGGTGTAGAAGAGGTAGGCCTGATCGTCGCGCAGCTCCGCGGCGACACTGCGCCAGGCGAACGGTGCCACCGCGGTGGCAATGCCCGACACGAGCACCAGCACGAACGCAGAGAGCGCATCCACCCGGTATTCGATGCCCCAGGGCGGCGCCCAACTGCCGATGTGGTAGGACAGCGGCCCGGCCCGCGCGACTTCAGCCGCGAGCAGCACGGCGACGACGAATGAGAACGCGCAGGCCGCCGTCGTAATTGCCCACGCGACCGAAGCGCGCCGCAGGATGAGCGTCAGCGGCGCCGCAATCAGCGGTACCACGACTTCGAGTACTGGCAGGTGCGCAAGGGTCATCGACCCGGCCGGCTGCGTTCCGCGCGCGGGCGCGGCGATTCAACGCTCACGCTCACGCGCGGCCCTCGGCGTCCCGGTCGGCGGCGAGGATCTCGTCTTCCTCGATGGTGCCGTACTGTTCGCGGACGCGGACCGCGAGCGCGAGCCCCAGTGCGAGCGTCGCGACCCCCACCACGATCGCGGTCAGGATCAGCACATGCGGCAGTGGATTCGAGTACACCGCGTAGTGCGGCGAGATGATTGGCGCCGTGCCGCCGATCACCTTCCCGGGGGCCACGTAGAGCAGGTATACCGAGGTCTGGAAAATCGACAGCCCGATGAGCTTCTTCACCAAGTTGCCTCGGGCGATAACGATATACAGACCCGCGGTCATCAGGAACACGGTGATCCAATAGCTGTAGTGCCCCAGCAGGCTCATCGCGTTCTGTCCCTTCGTCGGCGTCCCGCGAACATGTAGAAAATCTTCAGCATCACGCCGCTCACCGTGATCGCAACCCCGAGCTCGACCCAAAAGATGCCGCGCAGTTGGCCGGCCACAGGGTCGCTGTGCAGCACGAAATAGTCGAGGTAGTTACCGCCCAGCAGGAGTCCGGCGACACCGACGCCGGCGTAGAGCAGCACGCCGAGGCCCACCATCGTTTCGACGACCCCGTCCGGCACCAGGCGCCGCGCCGAGGGCAGTCCGAAGATCAGCGCGTAAAAAATGATCGCCGCCGCCGATATCACCCCGGCCTGAAACCCGCCGCCGGGCCCGAAATCGCCGTGGAACTGGACGTAGAGCGCGAAGACCAGGATGTAGGGAATGAGCAGCTTGGCAACGATGCGCAGGACGAGAAAGCCCTTCATCTCGAGCCCTTCCCGGCGTCGCGCCGGCGCGC